>JBDTTL010000252.1:0-7398 GCA_039930665.1 Acidobacteriota bacterium | reverse complement strand
CGGAATTGCTTATTCTTAAATCAGTAAATCCCTCGGGTCATTCGGTCAGTCCTAAGAACACGTCAGTCTTGGACATTTTTTTAACGGCGTTCAATCTGGAGGACAAAAGAATCTCATGAAACCAGCACCGAAGAAAAATCAATTTGCGTACCGTCTCGCGCTCTGGACTTTAACATTGGCGCTCTTCGCGGGGGCCTCCTTTGGCCAGACAACTGGCGCCGGCATGATTTCCGGCACGTTGACCGATCCCGCCGGAAGCGTGATCCCTGACGCCGGGGTGGTCGTCAGGAACGTGGATACGGGACGCGATGTGCCCTTAACCACCAATGGCGCCGGGATTTATGTCGCCCAATTTTTACAGCCCGGGCGCTACCAAGTGACGGCGACGAAGACGGGATTCGCCAAGGTGATTCGTGAAAATCTCACGGTGCAGGTCGGGCAGACTGTCACAGTCGATCTGACGATGCCGCTGCAAACGACGACGGAGAGCGTGACAGTGACGGCCGTGCAATCGGTGGTGGACCCGGACAAGACGGACGTGTCGCAGGTGGTGAGCCAGACTCAAAAAGATTTCCTGCCCAATGCGGGACGGCGCTGGGAAAATTTCGCACTGATGACGCCTAACGTCACTACCGATGGTGGAAACGGGCTGGTTTCCTATCGTGGCATTTCAGGACTGTACAACCAGAGCTCTGTTGATGGAACCAGCAACACGCAAGCTTTTTTCTCGGAGACCAAGGGCCGAACCACTCTCTCGTACGTTTACAGCATGGATTCACTGCAGGAATTTCAGGTGGCTTCCAGCAACTACAGCGCAGAACTGGGCCAAGCCGCCGGGGGAATCGTGAATGCCGTGACAAAATCCGGCACCAACGCTTTGCATGGCGATCTGTTCTATTATTTGCGCTATCCCACATTGAATGCGCTGGATCCTATCCAGAAATCGCGAGGCGTTTACACGCAGCCGGTGCATCAGCAACAACAGTTCGGCGGCAGCGTGGGCGGTCCCATTATTAAGGACAAGCTATTTTATTTCTTGACCTACGATGGGTCGCGCCGCGTGGTGCCGATTGTTTACACCAGCACTTCTTACAATGGCCGGCAGGCCTGCCCGTCCACGGTTTCCGTCGCCCAATGTACCCTGGCCAACAACTTCATTGCCGCACAATTAGGCGCCTTTCCCAGGACGTTTAATCAGGATGTGGGATTCGGCAAACTGGACTATCAACTAACGGGGGCGAATCGCCTCAGCGCGTCCTTTGATCTGCTGAACTACCACAGTCCTAACGCTTATCGAACGAATAATACGCAAAACAATGAATCGATCTCGGCGAACGGAACGGCGGTCACGCGCGAGCGCATTTTCGTTGCGAACTGGGATTCCATCATCAGGCCCACGATCATCAACAACCTCCGGTTCCAATGGTCCGTGGATCTCGAAAAAATTGCCGAAAATGGGACGGCTCCCAGTGTGACCATCCAGAACTTTATGACCTACGGGTTGCCTAACGCTCTGCCCCGGCCCGCGTTCCCCAACGAACACCGTTTGCAGTTTGCCGATGTGGTGTCTATGACTCACGGTAAGCACACCTTTAAGGCCGGCTTTGATTTCAGCGCCATTCACGAAGTGCTGATCAACCTGTTTTCGGGCGGCGGCGTGTATGCCTATAACGGCACCAGTGCGTTCCAGAACTGGGTGGCCGATGTCATGGGAATCCCGCTGTTGAATAGCAGCGGTCAGCCCGACGGCCTGACGGGGCGTCACTTCAGCACGTTCCTGCAGGTGACCGATCCCGTGACCGGCGTGGGCAAGGATGATTTTTACGACAAGGATTTTGCGGGATTCTTCGAAGATACCTGGAAGGTGCGTTCCAACCTGACGCTGAATCTGGGCGTTCGGTACGATTTGACTTTAATTCCGCAACCGAGCAAACCCAACACTCTAACTCCGCTAACCACCCTTTACTCTTCCACGATTAATATCGACTCGAACAACTTTGCGCCCCGTATTGGCATGGCTTGGGAACTCAGGAAGGGTACCGTGTTGCGGGCCGGGTACGGGATCTTCTACGCGAAAACCTCGAATAGCACTTATTACGCCACACGCGTGGAGAACGGAGTTATTCAGCAGTCCTTTAACTGCTCATCTCCGACCATTTGTCCGGCGCTGAGATTTCCCAATGTGATCTTCACGCCCCCAGGGGGAACGCCCACAGCACCTTTCGCGGGAGCGCTGGTTCCGCAGATTGTGCCATTTACTCCTCCGGCGGGAACGCAGACCACGCGCGGCCAGTCTCCTGATTGGGTGAACCCACTGGTGCATGAGGGCGAAGTAACGCTGGAGCACCAATTACCAGGCAACATGAGCATCTCGGCCGGCTACGTGGTGAGCCGCGCGCTGCGCCTGCCGATTTTCGTCGATAGCAATATCGCGGGTTCCACCACTACTCGCAGCTACGATATCTTGAACTCTTCCAATGGGACGGCAAGCACTTTTACGGTTCCGTTCTATACCGCTCGCCTGAATCCAACTACAGGACCGATTCTCACCGGCTATAGCGATGTGAATTCCTGGTACAACAGCCTGGTCATCACGTTCCGCAAGCGGATGGAGCGCGGTGTTGAATTCGTGGGCAACTATACGTTAAGTAAGGCCGTGGACGGCGGCCAAGTCCCGGGGCAGTTCGGCACTTTTAACGGAACGGATTCCCCCATTGACCCGTACAATCGCAAACGGGAATACGCCTTATCCGACCTTGATCAGCGCCAGCGCTTCGTGGGGAACCTGATTTGGATTCCCCAGTTCACGCGGAAGATTTCGAATCGACCGGTGCGTCTGATTGTGGATGGCTTCAATTTTTCCACCATCGTGACAGTGGCCACTGGGCAGCCGGTTACCGGGGTGATCGGCTCCAGCAATTTTGGCGGAATCGCGGGGGGGCCCACTGGCGCTACGGTAAACAACTCGGGCACCGGATTCGGCGGACGACTGCCGAGCATTCCACGCAACGCCGATCTCGGACCGGGTGTGGGAAATGTCGACTTGCGGGTGAGCCGCGACTTCAAGATCACCGAGCGAATTCGCCTCTCGCTGGCAGGTGAAGCATTCAATGTGTTTAACTTTACGAACTTCTTCAGCGTAAACACGACGGCATACAACCTAACGGCCGCTGGCTCCGGCGTTTGCGCCGGTCATTCGAACGGTTGCCTGGTGCCCTTTGCGCCGTATCTCACGCCAACGGCTTCCAACAGTGGGCTGTTTGGCGCGCGGCAATTGCAGATTAGCGGACGGTTTAGTTTCTAGCCATAGCGTTGGAACGGAAACGGCGCCTGGAGCGACAATCTATGTCACCTCAGGCGCCGTTTCTCTTTTTGTGTCGTTTTCTTTCTGTAATGATATAAGCAGGTGTTGCGGCGTATCCTCACACTTGCTTTGCTGGCTTCACCCGCGTTCGCGGCGGACTGGGTGGAGTATCGCTCAGGGCCGCTCCACATCTTTAGCGACGCCGGCGATAAAGCGGCACGTGAACGCCTGACTCAGTTAGAGCAGATCCGCTTTGTGCTGGGCGGGTACTTAGGCAAGAACGATTTGACTACGGTCTGGCCGATCCATCTGGTCCTGTTCGCGAACCAGAAGGAATACGGCCCGCATGCACTTCCGCAGGCGTTGACCAACGGCGGGTCCGCGGAACTGGCGGCGTGGACCGCCGATGTAGCGCTCCCCCGCGACCTGCTGCGCGCCATCACGCGGCGGCTGCTCGACGACAACGCCGGCCGCATGCCGGACGAAATCGAAAATGGAATCTGCGACCTGTTTTCGACCCTCGACGTAAACGCTACGCGGGTGAACATCGGCGCTCCTCTGCCGCCCGGCGAACTTACGGGGGATCGCTTGCGCGGATGGGCGAAGCTCGAAATGCTGGCGACGCAGCCCGAATATAGCGGTAAGCTGCGCACCTACATCAACAACATGCAGAACGCCGGCGAAGAGGATCAGGCCGCGCACAACGCCTTCGACATGAAGGCCGGGAAGCTGGCGGCTCTGGCCGACGGGTATCTGAAGGCCGGCAAGTTCGAAGCTGCGCCGGTGAACGGAAAGGCGCTGAATCCAAATCGCGATTTCATCGAAAAGGACCTGGACAAGGCCACGGTGGAGGCGCTGCTGGCTGAGTTGGACGCCAAGGGAAAAAGCTTTCCTCCCGACAGCCCGCGCGGCTTGCTGGCGAAAAACACTTTGCCCGCGCTGGAACTGGCCATTCGCGCAAATCCTAGGTGGGCCGAACCGCACTTTAAGGGGGCTGCCCTCGAGAGCGATGCTGCACGAAAGATCGCCCAGTTGAAGATGGCCGCCACGCTCGCTCCGCGCAATGCAATTTACTGGCAGACGCTGGCAACCTCGCAAGCTGCGGCCAATCTATTTGCGGACGCCGAGAAATCCTGGACGGCGGCGGAGCGCGCGGCGGGGAGTCGGGACGAAAAGAGGCGGATTCATCAGGCCAAGCTTGCGCTGGAAGAGAATCGGGCGGAGTTCGAGGCCGCCGAGAAGCGCCGTCAGATGGAGGAAGAGGCCCGCGATCTGCAGCGCGTAAAGGACAATGCGCTGGCGGAGATTCGCGCTGCAGAGCAGGCTGCCAATCGGCGCATGGCAGTCAATGCGGGGAACGTCAAGGGCGCGGTGCCGTACTTTGGCGATCCCACCGGGCAGAAGGTGTCCGGCACACTCACACGAGTCGAGTGCCTGAACAGCGGACCGCTGCGATTGACCATACAGCAGGCGGGTTTTCCGATTCGCCTGCTGATTCGCAATCCCAAGCAGCTCACCGTGGCGGCCGATTCCGGCCAGGCCGAATTTGCCTGCGGCGTGCAGAAGCCCGTGCGCAAGATTGAAGTCCAGCACGACGGGAAAGTCGACGCCAGGTTGAGCACGATGGGCGATATTCTGGTGGTCAAGTTTCCGTAATGGCGAGCCGGCTGCGGTGGCTGGTGCTCAGTATCTTCGTTCTTTCAACCGCCTTGAATTACCTCGACCGTCTGCTACTGGCGGCGCTGGCCCCTACGCTGAAGAGCGAGTTTCATCTCTCCAATACGCAATACGGTGGCGTGATTTCGGTGTTCTCGATCGTGTACGCGGTGATGGCGCCGGCGGCGGGCTGGTTCATCGATCGCGTGGGATTGAACGCGGGTATCACAGCTTCCATGGCAGTGTGGTCGCTGGCCGGGATGGCGACGGGCCTGACGCGCTCATTCGGGGGACTGCTGGCATCGCGAACCGTACTAGGGATGGGCGAAGCCGCAGGCATCCCTTGCGCCGGCAAAGCGAACGGAGTGTATTTGCAGCCGCGCGAGCTGGCGTTTGGCACGGCGCTGAACCAAGTGGGCATCACGACTGGCAGCATCGCGGCGCCACTGATGGTGGCGGCGATAGCTCCGGTATATGGCTGGCGCAGCGTGTTTGTGGTGTGCGGGGCGTTGGGATTTTTGTGGATTCCAGTGTGGTGGGCCACCGCTAAAAGATTTCCCGCGAAGGCTGCGGAAGTAGCGAGGCGCGGCGGCATCGCAAACATCTTAAGAGACCGGCGCATCTGGGGGCTGGCGGCGGCGAACGCGCTGGTCATGACGCTCTATACACTTTGGACAAACTGGACGACGGTGTACTTCGTCGAACAACATCATTTGACGGAGATCGAGGCCAATCAACACTTCGCCTGGATTCCGCCGGTGTTCGCTACGCTGGGCGGATTCGCGGGCGGATGGATGGCGTTCCGGTCCATACAAAGTGGCCGCGCGGGAACCGATGTGGTGGGCGCGCGTTTGCGGATCTGCTGGCTGGCGGCAGCGGCGCTGCTATTGACGGCGGCGGTACCGCTCATGCCGACTCCCCCACTGGCCGCGGCTCTGATCAGCTTCAGCTTCTTCTGGTGCCTGGCGATATCGACCAACCTCTACGCCATGCCGATCGACTTTTTCGGCGCGGGGCACGCGGCGTTCGGAGTGTCTATCCTGACGTCGTCGTATGGATTGATGCAGACGGTGCTCTCGCCACTGATCGGCTCGATGGTGGACCACTTCGGATTTACGCCGGTATGCGTTTCGCTGTCGGTAATGCCACTGGCGGGAATCGCCATTCTTCGGACGGCGACGCGATGACGATACGCGCCGCGACGGCGGACGATTTGGCGGCAATCGCCGCGATTCAAGCGCTATCGCCCGAAGCGTCGCAGTGGGATCCGACGAGCTATTTGAGCTACCAGTGTTTGGTTGCGATGGACGGCACGCGGGTGATTGGTTTTCTGGCTGCGCGGCAAATTGCGGCCGATGAACGCGAGATTCTCAATCTGGCGGTGGACCCGGGCGAGAGGCGGCGCGGAGTAGCTCGGAAACTGCTCGAAACCGAGTTGCAGCGCGCGAAAAATCAGTGGTTTTTGGAGGTGCGCGCATCCAACTTCTGTGCCATCAAGCTTTATGAAAGCGCAGGGTTTCGGGTAGCCGGACGGCGGGAAAAGTACTACCGACATCCCGTCGATACGGGGATTGTCATGAAGTTTGATTCATGATATCGTCATGGTGCTGCCAAGGTAATTTAACCCTTAGGAGGGCGTTCAATGGAGCAGGCACAAACTGAATTGAAAGCGCATTTGATGGCGACCAGCGAGGAGTTTCGCCAGTTGGTCGCCCAGCACGCCGAATACGACCGGCTGCTGGATGCTATTGAAGCGAAGCCTCACGTGACCCCGGAAGATGAGGTCGAGGAGCATCGCATCAAGAAGCTGAAGCTTCACGTGAAGGACCAGATGAACGAGATCATGGCCCGGTATAAGGCGGCGAAAGTCGCCTGACCCATCACATGCGCTGATGTTCGTGAGGGCCGGGCCGCAAGGTCCGGCCTTTCGCGTTTAAGGATGCAGTGTCGAGCCTAGAGGCAACCAAGGCGCCGGGCTCGGCACGATGCGGAATATCTCAAATACCGGCCGATGGTTTCGATCAAGCACTTGGCCAAGCTCGATCTTCCTGTAACCGTCGGCGGAGGCCATTTTCTCCAGGCGAGCGTTGGCACCAGGAAACATTTCGTTACCGGTTGTGCGGGTCACCCAAATCGAGTTTTTCCTGGCAAACGATTCTAGCGCTAAACGTTGAGAAAACTCGGGCGGGTTATCCACGGTGAAGGCAAATGCGTCGTCCTGCAGCGGCAGTTGGCCCCCGTTGAGCGTGGTTAGCGAGTTAAAGATGCCCCAGTCCGCAGCGAAGATCTCGTCGGCCTGAATACTTGGCACCTTGTTCGAAAGCGCAAACATGGCGTCGTCCCAACTCCCGGCTCCACCGAAACGCACGAATTGGTAGAGGTACTGATTCAAGGTAAGGATGTTCGACGCCATCAGAATGGCTAAAATAGCAGCAAGC
>JBDTTL010000251.1:0-7427 GCA_039930665.1 Acidobacteriota bacterium | reverse complement strand
CGATTCCGAGTCCTGGGGCCCGGATGAACCGGGATGGAAGAAGGCATCCGCATCGGTAGCGCGAAGACGGGAGTCGTGCACGTGTTCATACCGGACCTGGAAACCACCACTGAGGACCACAGCGGCGCCGAGGCCGTAGGTGTCGATTCGAACGGCAATGTCTACGGTGGCGTGGTGCGCCGGAAGATGATCGAGAAGCACGTTCCAATCGCCGCTTCCAGTTCTCGGTAATCCACACGTAAAGGGATTGTCGCGGCGGGGCCCGCCCTTCCGGGCAGATTCTGCGGCCCTCAAATGCTGTATAATTTCGACCGAATCCTCTGGTACACCAACATGCGCCTCTCCTCCTTGCAGCTTTTCCCCAGCGACGCCTTCATGACGGCCCAAGTCTTCCTTCGCCTTCTCCGGCTCGCTTCCCGACACGGCCGCGCGACGTTGGGAAAACTAATGGAACCGTTCCAGCCGCCTTCATAAAACGGATTTTACAAAAACGTTACTAACTCTTAAAACTTTGGCTGCGACCCCCGAGTCCCCTGAATCGTCAAAGTACTTATGCCGAAATCAAGAATGAAACGACTTCTTTGTCCCGCATTGATAGCTTTGGCCTCAGGGAAGCTTTATGCCATGCCGCCGACCACAGGAGCCCAATGGTGGTCGACAAATCCCAATCTGGATTGCACTTCCATCCATGCGCTTATCTACGAAGTTAGCCTCGCCTCGGGAGGAACGGGTTTTGCCTGCGGCGTGACCGGAACGTTTGCCTGGCTGGTCGCCGGTGGAGAGTGGCAGACTTCCATCCGCGCCGCGGCCCCAGCCTCCGGAGCCATCGGGGTTCAATACGTCTTTTTCGACGCCGACGGAAAACGCATTTCGCTGGACACTGCGTCCGGCTCGCTTCCAACATCCGCCGATACCGTAACGCTGGCTTTGAACGTAAACCAGCCTTCCGATGTCCGGCTGCTCGGCGCCTCGAGCGATGCCCCGCAACATTCCGCCACGCAGACGGGCTCCGTCCTCGCGCTCTTCTTCTGTGCCGATCCCTTCGTATGTGCCACGGTACTTCCTCAGTTGCAGTATTTCCAGCCCGCCCAGCCATGGGCTCTGAGCGTGCCGATCGCCTGGGACAATACTTTTTCATTCCTCCAACCATCGGGCTTATCGAACCACTGGTCGACAGTGGGCGTCAACGACGCGACGCATAACATTTCCTTCGCGCTCTACAACCAGTCCCCTGCGCTCGCGAACTTTATAGTGCGTGTCTATGACAGCAACGGAACCCTGGCCGCGCAAGGCGTGACCACGCAGGTTCCAGGCTTCAATAGCGTTGACGGAGAAGGTGGCACGCGAGGCTTTGTTCTTGCCGACATCGTTAGAACTCCGCTGCCGGCGGGCATATTGAAGGTAGTCGTCGACAGCGCCACTCAACTTTCGGCGCTCTTTCTCCAATTTAGTGGCAATTCGGCGACGACCCTGCCGGCTGCCGCTGAACCCAGGCCCGCTCCTTCCATCAACGCAGTCCGGCCTCGCTGATATTCGAAAAAGCGCCGTCTGGACAAGCACGTGAGGCGTGGCAACCGCAGCGCCCTTCCCCCGGCACGTTCCGATCGCGCTTCCGGTTCTCGTTGATCCACCTAAGAGGTTTGTCGCGGTCGCGGCGGCGCACTCCGGCCAGATTCTGCGGCCCTCAAATGCTGTATAATTCCACCGAATCCTCAGGTACCCCAATATGCGACTCTCCTCCTTACAACTTTTCTCCAGCATCGCGCTCCTGGCTATGAGCGCCTCTCCGGCGGCTGCCCAGACCCGTCCCGAGCACGTGATTCTCTGGGTGGTCGACGGCATTAGCGACAAAGCACCCGACCGCGTGGACCTGCCGAATCTGAAGGCCCTCGCCGCGCAGGGCGTGTACTACCGGCAGAATTTCACGGTGCAGACCGCCGACCCGTCTCACGTGCCCGGCCAGTGGAGCACGTATCACACCTCGTCGATCCCCAATCCCGTGCTGCTGGCGGGCACCGCCATGCTTCGCCCCGGAGACCAGCACTACGTGCAGGAATCGTTCTTCCCGCTGAAAATTACCGCCCACGTGGTGAATGAGATCAGTTACCGCGCCCTCAATGTCGGGTTCCACTACACGGCGCAGGCCGGCGGATCCCTCATGCTCGGCGCAGGCTACCAGACCGGCGACGATAAGACTCTCTCCTGGGCCACCTATTTTCTGCACACGGCAAAGCCGTCTTTCATGCTGATCCATATGCAGGACACTGGCTTCGCCGGTGGCCAGAGCCGCACCGCTCCAGCGGGCTCGTCTTACAAGGACAATATCTGGGGTGAAGGCTCGCCCTACCGGAAGACCATCGCCCTTCAAGATATGTACCTGGGCAAATTCATCGACGAGCTTAAGAAGGAAGGCATCTGGGAGAAGACCGTCATCATCCTGACCGGCGACCACGGCCAAACCGAGACTGGCTGGCACCCGCTGGATGCCGCCGAGGCCTGGTCCATGCCTCTGGTGATTGCCGGACCTGGCGTTAAGAAAGGCCAGACGTTTGACTACGCCGAGTCCATCGACGTGGTCCCGACGCTCTGCTACTTGATGGGTGTAACGCCGCCGATCAATGCGGACGGACGTATTCTGGCGGAGGCGCTGGTCAGCCCGCCCGCCACGGTCGCTCCCCGCCTGCAAAAGATCAAAGAGTTGGATTATGTCCTGCTCGACGTTGAGAAAGCCATCGAGAAATTGAAAGCCGCACAGCCTGCCGGCAATGGCGGGCGCGGCCGGCGGGGTGCTGATCCGGTCGCTGACGCGGAGCGCGACTACTACAAGATCGAGCGCATTCTTGAGTGGAACAAATTCGGCACATACGATCGTCTGATCGACCACCACAAGCGCCTGCTGGAGCGCATCAACGCGAGCCTGAAGTAGTTCCCGGGTCCGGCAACGCCAAGTCCCTCACGAGGCTGCCGGGGTGTGGGCGGACCTCCTCTGCGGATGGTGCCGATTCATGAGATTATGATGCGAAGAACGGCGTTCGCCGGGGTGCGAATTGTGATCGCTGGCATCAGCGCGGAATGCGTGTGCCGGTCGCGAGGATCGCCGCGACCACCCGAATCGGGAGGAGGAAGCAAAGCTGTGGGCTTTAATACGCGCAGTGGCTACGACGTGAGCTGTCCCTCCGAGGACACGGTCGTTATACAGCAGAACGGCCAAACTATTTTTGAGGTCAACCTAACAGGAGGCGGTATGACAATTCAAACACCAGGCGACTTGGTCATCCAGGCTGGCGGCAATATCAGGATGACTTCGGGTGGGGCTACGGTTATCACCGCAGGATCGGCAATGGCTGTCACCGTGGGATCGAACTTCACGGCGAACTTCGGTGGCACCGCCGGGTTCCGGTCCATGGCGACAATGACTTTGCAAGGTTCGCGCATCGGCATGACTTCGATGGGGGACATAACGACGTCGGCCGGATCGTCGGCGAACTTCTTGGTCGGGTCCAATCTCACGTTCACGGCCGCCCACGATATCGGCATCAAGGCCGGACACGACCTGACTTTGAAGGGGTCCAAAATCCTAGAGAATTAGAACGGCCAACGCGCACGCGGACCGAACCGCCTGCCTGAACGTAGTGGCCGAATTTGGAACGTTTCCGCGATGCGTCAAACGCCGAAAACATCAACGGTGCCTGAATACGTAGGAACATAGAACCTGCCGCCATTGACCACAGGCACGTTGAATTTGTTGTAGACGTAGGTATCGCTCATCCAAATCCGCTTCAGTTTGTGGTCGCCATCGGGCAGGGCGTTTGAAAAATCGTTCGCATCAAACGCGAATACGCGTCCGTTGGAAACCTTCTGGTTGGCATCTTCGTCCGGCACGCATGCCCACAAAACGCCCTCTGTGTTACCGTTCGCTGAAAGACACATCATTCCGCCGGGCATGCCTCCGGGCGGAACCGGCGCAAATGGACTCGATACTTCTTCTGAGCGCGCCAAGAAAGACACTTGTCCGTTCGAGTTAATCGAAAAGGCTCGGAGATTGCTGTTTTCTCCCCAGCAATACAGCTTTTGGTTCCAATAGATGGGCGAACCATGCTGGTGATGGGTGCGCCCAAAAAATAGCCGATCCAGGTCGCCAATGTTGTTCGGTGCGGCGTTCACTCCAAAGCCGGGAAAGAAAGTGAACCAGAGCGGCGGCTTTTTCAGCTTGGAATAGTTTGCTTGTGGATTCCCAAAATCCGCCGTTGTCGTCTTGCCCATCGCATTCGCGTCGAGGACATATAAAATACCGTCCTTACCCGCGCCTACCATCAGGCCAAATTCTGGAATGTAGATTGGCGCCCCAGCGCCGAGATCCATATCGTCCCATGCGCCTGGCCGCTGCGAATCCATCCATGGGCTCCACCAATCCACTACGGAAAAGTTGCCATTGTCGTAACGAAGCCGAAGGAAGCTTTCACCGAAGTTACCGTTTCCAAATGTGCCATTCCCAGTGAGCAAATAGAAATCTCCAGACTCGCTCAGCCCTTGCCCGGCCATCCAGATTCCTGAACCGGTTCCGGTAGGCGTGGCCGTCCACTCCGCCGCGATCTTCCAATTATCGATGTCTATCGCGGTGATGAACCCATGGGCTCCCTGGCTGGTCTCCAATACCGTGCCCCAGGGTACGAACACAGTGCGTTTCCCGTTCACCTTGGTAAACGTCAGCGCCGCCCGTTGTTTGCGGACCATCGCCCCATCCGGGATTTGAAGCGAGCGCCCTACCGCGCCATTGGACAATTTCACTTCAAAGAAAATGTGTTTGGCCTTTTGCACAGAACCGTCCGCGCTCACCCAGGCCAGGCAGTACAGCATTCCGTTGTCGAGCACGCCCGTTGAAAGAATTCCCCAATGGTCGTTGATTTCCCATCGATCGATGGCCATCGTGCCGTTGATCGGCTTTCCGAGGCTGCGCTTCCATACCTGGACGCCAGTGCCGGCGTCGAATGCGTATACCACGTTCGCCATCGTGCAACAGATGCAAAGATCTCGCGACGAACCGTTCTGTAGCTTTACGGCCGGCATGAATAATGGCTGGGCCTCCATGCCGAGCCGATCACCCGCCATCCGCATGGTAAAAAGTTTTCGAAGTCCGCCGGCCACCACGCCAGGCGTCAATCGTGTCTCTTTCAGATACGTCCCATGCCGGAGATTACCGCCCGAGCGCGTCGTCACGGCTTGCAACGGACTTGCCATCGGCGCCGCGGCTGGCGCCGCCATCATATGGTCAGTGGCGCCGTTCACGCCCGACATTTTCATCCCATGATCGTCATCATTCACCGGCTTGCCGGTTGATTGCGCCTTTAGGGTTGCCGTCGCTAAGAGGGAAAGAAATTGCTTACGAGTCACAGTCGCTCCTTTGCAAATCGCTTATCGCCCTGTAAATGATCTAGGCTTCGTCTGGCATAAGGCTGCGCGGCGATCGCCAATACGTCGTGCCACTCGGCTTGGAGCGACGGCCCGCCAATTGTAATGTGGCATGGCGGGAGTTGAATCGTCGTGAATAATTCCCGATAAGACGGTATCTAAGGATACCTATACCATGCCACGTAAGTATTCGCTCGTCATCGAAGGCGATTCCGCCGGCTACAGCGCCTACGTGCCGGAACTCCCCACGATTATTGTGACCGGGCGAACCGTGGAAGAGCTGACCACCCGCGCGGCCGAGGCGATCCAAATTTATTGGGAAAGCGTCGGCATAGACCTGTCCCCGACCTCCATGCTTCGCGAGATCGAAGTCGAACTGCCTGCTTGAGATACAAGTCAAGTTTGGGCACTTCTCCGATATGCGCGTTCTTTGCCAAACTGCCAGCACCGGATCAGCAGAGACAAGCCGACTTATCGGGACTAATCTCCCAGAACGTCGTTTCTGGCCAACTTCCGGATTGTCGACGATCCGCTCGGAGCAGGCGCTAAACACTGCGCCGTTACACGCGAGCATTGCTGACTGGGATTCGAACAATAGCGGAACAAATAGCCCTAAAGTCAGCTCACAATTCGTCCTTATGCTGAGCCTGGAATCAGTGGTGTCCGGCTAACGCCGAGGATTGCGGCTGCATCTGACTGTGCCGTGGATGCTTAAGTCAGTTTGTGTGTTGCCGCGATTTGAAAGTCCAGAACACCCACGTGGGGCTGCCACCATGAGGGATGAACCATGGCCGCACGGTGTTCTCGCAGTTGATGGCCTTCCTGCCGGATCGCGAGTTCCGCCGCTGCGTGGCGCGCTACAACGGCGATCAACGGCTCCGCGCTTTCTCCTGTTGGGACCAGTTCTTGTGCATGGCCTTCGCGCAGCTCACGTATCGCGAGGGTCTGCGTGACATCGAAGCCTGCCTGCGATCCTCGCCCGACAAGCTGTACCACATGGGCATCCGTGGCCGCGTTTCCCGATCCACCTTGGCCGACGCCAATGAACGTCACGACTGGCGCATCTACGCCGACTTCGCGCAGATCCTGATTGCGCGAGCCCGCGTGTTATACGCCCACGATCCGTTCGGCGTGGAACTGCGGGGCAGCGCCTATGCGCTCGACTCGACCACTATCGATCTGTGTCTGGCCATGTTCCCGTGGGCTCGCTTTCGCGAGCGCAAGGGCGCGGTGAAGATGCACACGCTGATCGATCTGCACGGCAACATCCCATTGTTTGTCTGCGTGACCGACGGCAGAGTACACGACGTGAACATCCTCGATCAGATCGTCCCCGAAGCCGGCGCGTTCTATGTGATGGATCGCGGCTATCTCGACTTCGAGCGACTCTACCGCCTCACGCTGGCCGCCGCGTTCTTCGTGACCCGCACCAAGGACAACGTCCTGTTGCAGCGCCGCTATTCCCATCCGGTCGATTCCGCCAGCGGCGTGAAGAGCGACCACACCGTCGTGTTGACCACGCCCGGCTCCGTCAAACACTATCCGGCGGCACTGCGCAGAGTCCGCTACTTCGATGGCGAGCATCGGCGTTTCCTGGTCTTCCTGACGAACAACTTCGAGCTGCCCGCGCTGACCATCGCCAACCTATACAAGTCCCGCTGGCAGGTGGAACTGTTCTTCAAGTGGATCAAACAACACCTGCGGATCAAGGCCTTCTTCGGCACCAGCCAGAATGCCGTGAAGACGCAGATCTGGATCGCCATCTCGATTTACGTGCTGGTGGCCATCGTCCGCAAGGAACTCAAGCTGTCCGCCAGTCTCTACCAAATCCTACAGGTCGCCAGCGTTACGATTTTCGAGCGCGTGCCCATTCTACAGGCCCTTCAGCAACAACATACCGGAGAAAAATCGCCCCCATTTTCTAACCAGCTGAGCTTGCTTGACTTATAGCCGGACACTACTGAATTCCTCCGGCAACTTGGTCCTGAATAGTTCGTCGGGAAGAGATGCGACCCTCG
>JBDTTL010000250.1:0-7470 GCA_039930665.1 Acidobacteriota bacterium | reverse complement strand
TTCGAGCAGATCTCCGAACCGGGTCTTGGCCTCGAATGCGCTGATGGTGGTCATGGGATTTCTCAATTCGACTAGTTATCGACTAGTTTAGCAACCCGCCGCCCGCCAGGGTAATCGCCCGTGTATCTTCGCGTTCCCTCGCGAGCCCGTGATGGCCTCCGGCAAAGACCTCCGCTTCGAGTTATACCTGCCGGGTGTGCCGGAGCCCTACCGGACGGTCACGTTCAAGGTGAACGATATGGTGGAGGGCAAGTTGGAGATGTAACGCAATCCGTTTGCTGCACGGAGCCGACCGCCGCATCCGGCACGGGTCCCTCTCTCAGTTGGGGGAGGCCTAAATATAATTGACACTATGCCTGGCGCGGACTTCCTCGCAACTCGCCAACGCCACTATGCGGATATCTTAAACGATCTATTCGATCCGCCACCCCACATGGAGTCTCATCGCCTGTTTGAGTTCATCTGCGCCCTGGTTCGTGCAGGCGGCCTCGAACTCGGTGGCATAGATCCCTGGTACGAATCGAGAGCCATAATCGCCGACCTGCGAAATCTGTCGTCTTTGGAGTTACCAGCCGACCGATTCCCGCATCCGGCCAAAACCCAAGTCCGCTTGGCACTGCTTGCGTACTGCACACTGACGGAGATGGATCTTCCCTACATGCTCCTGGCGAATCTGCTGCGCCTGCGCATAGGGAACAAGTACCACATCGACCCGTTTCACGATCTCGCAAAACAACGAAAGCCCTCAAAGGGCCATCCCTTCGGCACACTCGTACCGCCGACAACGAATCAAAAGCTCAAACGCATAACGGAACTTGCCCAAAAAGCGAATATGAGCAGCATCGGTGCGGCTCTGGAGGAAGTGCATGATAGCGTGATCCGAAATGCCGTTTACCATTCCGACTTTGTGCTTCAGGACGACAGCTTCCTAATTCGGAAGGCGTCGCGCCTGTCCAAAAAAGAGGGAGGTTTTACGCCGCGTGTAGCATTGGAGGAGCTGGACGAATTGATCACCAATGCTTTCGCACTTTATAGTGCTCTGTTCTCACTTTACGAACGATGCCTCAACTCCTTCGGCGATTCCAAGGAGGCGTTCATCCCGTACGATTCCCACTACAAAGGCGTCATGGAATTTCTTTTCGAGGAAGAAGACAGACTCATCGGCTTCCGGATCTACTGGCCGAACGGAGCGTGCGGCGAGTACGCCAGAACCAAGGAGGCTTGCGTGAACATGAACCTCAGTTTCGATCAAGACGGGAGTATTAACTTTATGGTTGGACTGATCGCGTCACAGAGAGGTCCGTTTTCTCCGCTCGTCGAACACGGCACTCAGCCGAACTACGCCTTTAAGCCCAGCACCCAACTGAGACCGCACTGGCCCGACGATCTTAGACCCTATAAACTAAGCTGAACGGTCTGCTATACTCAAATTTGATTCCTAGCCCTTGCGCCTGCGCTGGTTGCGTTGCGCGCATCTAAAGAAGGAATAAGATGCCAAAACGCACATTTCAGCCGAACAATCGTAAGCGCGCCAAAGTACACGGGTTCCGTGAGCGCATGAAGACCAAGAACGGGCGCGCCGTGCTCAGCCGCCGCCGCGCGCGCGGCCGCCATAAACTGACTGTCAGCGACGAGAGAGCTGTCCGGTACGCGAAGGCCAGTAGCTAAACCCGCCTCCGGCGGCGCGCTGAAGTTTCCGCACGCTTCGCGGATCCTGCGCACAGCCGAATTTCGAGCCGTCTATGATAACGGTATCCGCCTTTCCGGTCCCTTGTTCGCTGCATTCTGCCTGGCGCGTCCGGACCCGACGAGAGTCACAGCGCGGCTGGGGCTTACCGTGCCGCGTGCCATCGGCGGGGCGGTGGTGCGTAACCGCATCAAACGCCGTATCCGGGAAGCATTCCGGTTGCAGCGCGCGGAAATCGGACCGCAGTGGGATATCGTGGTCAACCCGCGGCGTGCGGCGTTGGGTGCGACTTTTCCTGAGATCCAGCGAGCGCTCGGGAAGGTGATCGAAAAATGCGGACCTTAGTGGTGGGGACATTACGTATCTATAAGCGATGGGTCTCGCCGTCGCTGCCTTCCGCTTGCCGGTTCCATCCGACGTGCTCTGAGTACATGCTGCAAGCGGTGGAAAAACGCGGCGTGGTCCGAGGGGTCTGGCTGGGAACGATACGCCTGCTGCGCTGCCATCCGTTTCATCAAGGAGGCTTCGATCCCGTCCGTTAGGACCGACCCGGGTATGTATTCGGTATGAAAAAAGATTTGACCATGGAAGTGCGGCTGCTGATTGCGTTCGTGCTGATGGGATTGGTGCTGCTGGTCAGCCAGTACTTCATCAAGCCGGCGCCCGCGCCCACAGCCACTAAGGAAGGCGCGGCCAAGAGTGCGCAGCCGGTGACTCCGGCGGCGGTCGAAAAGCCGGCAGTCGTCATTCCTTCGAGTGCGAAGCAGCAAGCCACAGATACCCAAAACGAGGTGCAAGCGGCCGGTGAAGAGACGATTCCGGTCGACACCGACGTCTATCACGTGGTGTTTTCGAATCGCGGCGCGGTGGTGCGAAGTTGGGTCCTTAAAGATTTCAAGGATCACACTGGCAAGTCGCTCGAACTCGTGTATCAGCCTGCATTAGGACGCGTTCCCGCGCCGCTCGCGGTCGAAGTCAAAGGACAGACGCTGGCAACCGATCCCAACAAGGCGCTGTTCAAGACCGAGCGCTCCGGCGACGGACTAGCAGTCAGCTTCGAATTTTCCGACGGCCGTGCACTCACGAAGAAGACTTTCCACTTCGCGCAGAAGAGTTATCTGGTGGGGGTCACCTCTGAGATCACGCAGAACGGAACCGCGGTGCCGCACTTGCTCACCTGGCGCGGCGGCTTCGGCGATCCCACGGTGCGCAACCCCGTCTCTGTCGAGCATGCCCTGTACTACGATTTGGCCAATAGCAAGCTGCAACAGAAGTCGGCCAGCGACGCGAAGAACGGACCCGTTTCTGCCAGCGGCCAATTTTCCTTCGTAGGAATTGAAGACAGCTATTTCACGGCGGTATTCCTGCCAGGCGACAACAAGCAATCGGTCGAAGAGACCACCTTTGCCGATGCAGTTCCCGATGCGGAGGGCAAGGACGAGAAGCGCGTCGGCGTAGGTGTGGGTGGCGATGGACTCAACGAGTTCTCGCTATTTGTCGGGCCCAAGGACACGGATCTGCTGACCAAAGTGAATCCAAAACTGGTCCAGGTAGTCGATTGGGGTTTCTTCGGCGTAATCGCCAAGCCGCTGTTTTTGGTACTCAACTGGACGTCGGATCACCTGGTTCATAACTATGGCTGGTCGATTGTGCTGGTGACCCTGGCGATCAACATGCTCCTCTTCCCGCTGAAGATCACCAGTATGAAGTCCTCCAAGAAGATGCAGGCGTTGCAGCCGCAAATTAAGGCTATCAACGACAGATACAAAGGCATCTCCATGAAGGACCCGCGCAAGACCGAACAGAACCAGGAAGTCATGGATCTGTACAAAAAGAACGGTGTGAATCCAGTGGGCGGGTGTCTGCCCATGCTGCTGCAACTCCCGTTCCTTTGGGCCTTCTATAAGGTGCTGGGAGTCGCAATCGAGATGCGCGGATCGCATTGGTTGTGGGTGACCGATCTGTCGCAGCCGGAATCGCTGGCGATTCACCTGTTGCCGGTTCTCCTGGTAGTCACGCAATTTGCGATGCAGCGCATGACGCCGCAGCCGGGCGTGGATCCCGCGCAGGCGAAAATGATGATGTTTATGCCTTTAATGTTCGGCTATATGTTCTACTTTGCGTCGGCCGGACTGGTGCTATATTGGTTAACCGGAAACGTGGTGGGCATTGTCCAGCAATGGTTATTGAACAAGACCATGCCTACGCCTCCAGCTCCGGCGGTGGTTCCAGTGAAGAAGGGCAGGAAATAAACTTTGGCCCAAAAGAAATATACAGTTGCCGACACGGGACCGCGCATAGAGCAATTTCTCAAGCGCATCTTCGAGCTGGCTGGATTTCAACTGGCCTTTACCGTGGCCGAAGGGGAGACGCCGCATCCGGATTTCGAGAACCCCGACCTGATGGTCCGATTCACGGGCTCGGACGTAGACTTGCTGCTGGGCAACAAAGCGGAGCTGCTGCTGGCGCTGGAGCAGTTGACTATGGAAGCCATTGGCATGGCTCCCGAAGAACATTCGCGGATCTGCTTCGATGCCAACGATCGCCGCATCTTGCGCATCGAAGAGCTGCGCATGAGCGCTCAGGCTGCTTCCGAACGCGTCAAGAAATCACGCCAGCCGTTTCACTTCAGCCCCATGAACAGCCGCGAGCGGCGTATCCTGCACTTGGCCTTGCGGGCTGAAACCGACGTGCGCAGCGAGAGCGTGGGCGAGGGTCCCATTCGTCAGGTAGTGATCGTGCCCGCGGAGATGAAGACGCTGCCGGAGCCGGTGATTCCTCCGCGTCCGCGCCCCGAATTGGATTCGGCTGGGGGCAGGCCGGGATTCCGCGATCGTGGCCGGGATGGCGATCGCCGGGGTGGCCCGTCACGCGGCGGCCCGCGCGGTCCGCGCCGCGATCATCGCTAAACGCGACGCTGCGTAAGTGAAGTTTCACGACACGATCGCCGCGGTTTCGACACCGCCGGGACGCGGTGGTATCGGCATCGTGCGCATCTCCGGGCCACAGGCGCGCACCATCGCCCAAGACATGCTGACGTTTCCGCCGGGATCCGACGCAACTGCGTGGAGACCATGGTCGGCAGCGCTTGCAGAACTCCGCGATGCATCCGGCCGGGCCGTCGATCAAGTGGTGGTCACTTATTTCGCGGCTCCGCGTTCCTACACTGCCGAAGACGTGGTGGAGATTTCGTGCCACGGCGCGCCGGTGGTGCTCCGCTTTGCGCTGGAGCGGGCTTGCGCTGCGGGAGCGCGCCTCGCCGAACCCGGTGAATTCACATTGCGCGCCTATCTCAACGGCCGCATCGATTTGCCGCGAGCTGAGGCAGTTCGCGATCTGATCGACGCTACCACGCTCTACCAGGCTCGCATTGCCGCCCAGCAAATCGGCGGATCGGTCTCTCTGCGCTTGAAGCCGGTAAAGGAGCAATTGCTCGAGTTGATCGCGCTGCTCGAAGCGGGCATCGATTTCGCGGAAGACGACATCAGCGTTGCCCCCGCCGAAGAGATTTTGCGGCGGATCGATCCGGTGCTCACGGCGGTGCGTACGCTGATTGCAAGTTTCGCCTACGGCAAGCTGGTGCATCAGGGATTCACACTGGCGATCGTTGGCCGTCCCAACGTGGGCAAGAGCAGTTTGTTCAACCGGCTGCTGGAACAGGATCGCGCCATCGTCACCGACGTGCCTGGAACCACTCGCGATCTGGTATCGGAAACGGCTGTGATCGAGGGAATCCCGGTGAGGTTTGTCGATACTGCCGGTATTCGCGCGGGGGAGGACATTATCGAAAAACTCGGCATCGAGCGCAGCTATCAGGCCATGGCCGATGCCGATTTGACAGTAGTGGTGGTGGATCTGTCCGCGTCGCTCGACATGGCGGATCGGCGGCTGATCGAAAAAGCTCGGGAGCAGGGAAAGAGTTTGATTGCCGGCAATAAGTGCGATTTGCCGGAGTTCGCGGAGGGCGCCGATACTTTGCGCGTTTCCGCGCTCACCGGCGAAGGCCTCACGGAACTGCGCCGCGCGATCATCGATGCGATCGCTCCGCGAGGGAGCCTGGAACAGGAAGGCGGATTCATCACCAGCCTGCGCCATGAACAACTCTTGCAGGAAACCCGGGATGCTCTGGAACAAGCTCGCACCGCGACCACTCTCGGCATCCCGCACGAGATGCTGCTGCTGGATCTATATGCGGCGCTGCGGCCCATCGATGGCATTACCGGCGCCACCACCGCGGACGATATTCTGAACCGGATTTTCTCCACTTTCTGCATAGGCAAGTGATGCGCGGCGAAATATGACTCGACGCGAATCTGAGCTGCGCTCAATGTTTGCATTGGCCGCGCCCCTGGTATTCACCGAACTCGGTTGGATGGCCATGGGAATCGTCGATACCATGTTCGTTGGCCGCGTCAGCGCCGACGCAATCGGCGCGGTTAGCCTGGGCACCGCAGTTTTTTATGCGTTTGCGATCTTCGCCAGCGGGCTTCAGCTAGGGCTCGACACGCTGGTGTCGCAATCGTTCGGCGCCGGAGAGCTGGAGGACTGTCATCATTCGCTGGTCAGCGGGATCTGGCTGGCTCTGTTGCTGATTCCCGGCGTGATGGTCGCTGTCTGGCTCTTCGTTCCGGCAATGGCGAGATTTGGCATTGATCCCGGCGTGCTGCGCGATGCCGATCCCTACATTCGCGCTCTCAACTGGAGCACAGCCCCGTTGTTATTGTTCTTTTGCCTGCGGCGCTACCTGCAGTCCGTCGGCATCGTGCGCCCGATTCTGATGATCCTGATCACGGCCAACCTGGTTAACGCCGCGGGCAATTGGGTCTTCGTATTCGGCAATCTTGGCGCTCCGCGGTTGGGTGCGGAGGGAGCCGGCTGGTCGACCTGCGTTTCGCGAGTCTACATGCTGGCAGCGATGGTCTTCATCGTATGGCTGCGTGATCCCAAGGCATTTGCGGTTAGCTGGCGGCCCGATTGGCGACGCATCGGCATACTGCTGAAACTCGGTCTTCCCGCAGCGGTTCAAATTGGCCTGGAGACTTCCGTGTTTGCAACCGTAACTATCCTGATCGGCAAACTCGGGTCCGACATACTCGCAGGACACCAGATTGCATTGACGGTGGCCTCGACCACTTTCATGATGCCGCTCGGCATCAGTTCGGCTGCGGCGGTACGCGTGGGCCACGCGATTGGAAAACGCGATCCCGAAGGTGCGTCGCGCGCCGGATGGACAGCCCTCTTGTTTGGGGCGGGCGTCATGTCGGTGGCGGCGTTGGTGCTGCTCAGCTTTCCGCAAGCGATCGCGCGGCTATTTACACCCCAGCCTGCGATCATCGCGGCGGCTATCCCGCTGCTTCAGGTTGCCGCATTCTTTCAGCTTTTCGATGGCCTGCAGATTACCGCCACGGGAGCTTTGCGCGGCGCCGGCGATACGCGAACGCCCATGTTGTGTCACTTCGCGGGCTATTGGATTCTGGGCCTGCCGCTGGGCGCATTCTTGTGTTTTCGGGAATCGCTGGGAGCAGTGGGGCTATGGATGGGTTTGTCCGCAGGGTTGATCGCGATCGGCTTGGTCCTGCTCTGGTTCTGGCGACGTAAGGCGCGGCGATTTCGCGAAAATGTCGCCATGGCCTGAGCTGAAAAATGAGAGAATGCCGCAGCCAGTGTTACAATAAGTGAATTCGCTCGGAAGATCCTAGGCCAGGTAGCTCAGTTGGTAGAGCGCAGCCCTGAAAAGGCTGGCGTCGGCGGTTCAAGTCCGTCCCTGGCCACCACATTCTAAA
>JBDTTL010000249.1:0-7536 GCA_039930665.1 Acidobacteriota bacterium | reverse complement strand
CGGAATCCTTATTCACATCGCAACGGAAAGGCTATTCTCTTCACTGGAATCCGCATTCGATGCCGCGATCAGCGCATTCCGGCTTTCTAGGGTCCGTATGCCCCAACTGAGAACATGGAGGCGTGTCAGGCTCGTTCTCCCTGATTTGCAGCATCCGTTCATGAGCAGCACCAGTAAACCGATCCTCCATCCGATCCGCAAGTCACCGGGTATCGCCACCGGCCGCTGCCGAAAGACAAACTCCGCCTTCAACTCTGGGATGTCGAAGCCCGTTGATCCGTCAGCCATTGGTCGCCACCGTTGGGAAGTCGAGGGGGCAGCGGAGAAGCCAATCGGCAACCGCCTCATGGGCCAGCGATTCCGCTGAAAAACTGTGCAATTCCCGTACCTCGTTGCGTAGCGCATCACGCAGGTCCTGAAGAGAAGACGCCAATATTTGTTGCGGAGTGCCGCCGACAACCGCCGCCATGACCAGGAAGTTCTCGCGATGGGACTTCGTGTTGACCACCTTTTCGTAGACGTCAGGATACGTCCGGAGTGCGCGCAGGATGGTTTGGCCTTCCAGATACCACCTGAGGACTTTTTCATGGAACGCCGCGCGGTCAGCGGCCGACGTCAGGGTCGGAAGGCGCAACAACTTTCCTTCCAATGTTGATGCGAGCGCGTCATTCGCGCTGGTCCAAGCGGTGACTTCTGCGGGGGTGGCCCGACCCGCTGACAACTGCAGCGTGGTCGCCCCTGCGCGGATCAATTGGTCGCGCTCGATGACAAAGTCCTCCTCGTGACAAACCGTGACGCGAAATGAACCAGTCACGTACGGAAGCCCGGCGGCAACGACTTCAGCCGTCTTATTCGATGCGTGAATGACGATTTCTTTGCTGTCGTAGTAGGGAACGAACAGCACCCACCGGCTGATCATCACGCTGCCGAAGATTCGCTGAAGCATAGCGCGGTTCTTGATGAACTTCGCGATGTCTTCGGTCATCTTCTTGCGCTGCTTTTCGTAACGGTCATTTGTCTTCAGTGGCTCGCCCTCACAGCCGTAGGCCTGATAGGCGTGCCCACTTTGGACGCAGAATCCCTCGATTCCGCAATCACCCTTATCGTTGTCAGGCACTCTCTGGTAGTTGGTCGGCCCGTAGTGACACGTCAAGAGCTTGTTGGCCCAGTCTTGCCATTCGTCGCCGCAGAGGCGTGATATTTGTGCAAACAAAAGCCTTGAATCCTTGGTTCCCGAACAACGAGAGCCGTCCCCGCCGCGCTGGACAACTTTCTACGGGACAATTCAGATTAAAACAATTGGACACAGACATGGCGATGGACCGCCGCATTCAAGGCGTGGGCATAGATCACTATTCGCCGAGATGGTGACCCAGGGTCAGTCCAGCGTCTGTAGCCTCCATGAAGAGCACGCACCTGCTTGTCGGGCAGGTGCGCGAGCCGACCTTCGCTGGATCGGTACGGATAAGTCGGCTTGTGGCCGCTGATCGCGTTGCTCCGGGCGGATCACGCGCTACTCGTAGAGAGCGTAGCTCCTTTGTCCAGATGGCCGACAATCCGCCCCGACCCAACTATCGGAATATGAGCGGGTCAGGCGTTTCCCAGCCAAGTGGTGCGCGAAGTGCCTTTCCGGTAACCCGGCCTAAAAGCGTCTGATCAGCCACGTATGCTGACTGTAGATGAACATTCCTGATCGCGTGAAAAGACAGCTTCGATCTGAAGTAGGGTTTGGCTGTCCGATAGAGGACTGCGGCAGTCCGTATCTCACCTACCACCACTTTGATCCTCCGAGACGTGTCCGCGACCACAACGATCCCGCTGGCATGGTCGCCTTATGCAGAAAACACCACGACGACGCGGAAGGAGGCGCATTCACGACCGAACAGCTGTGCGCGGTGAAGACCGAAGGTGCTGCCCGAAACGAAAGCATAAGGGGGCGGTTTCTGTGGCGCCGGCAGCAACTTCTGATGCATTGCGGTCAATCGCTCACATTCGAGGCTCCGATTGCCCTTGCGTTCAATGGAATTCCAGTCGTATCTCTCACGCGGGATAAAGCGGAGAATGTTGCGCTATCGGTAAACATGCTAACAAGCTCCGTCCTGCCACGCTTGAGGATGTTCGAGAACGATTGGGTTTCGGCGGGAAGTCCGACCGACCTTGAAGCGCCGCCGTACGGGCGGAAGGTGCGAGCAAAGTATCCGAACGGAGATGAAATAGGAATAGAGTTCAGAACCGTAAACGACCCGGATGATCTTGCCGCCTCGCTGCCGAGGATTCCCGGAGTGCAGGATTGGGCAGCGAACCTTACGAAAGGTAGTGGTCTGGATTCGCCCCGGCTCATCTTTCCCGCTGCCCTCGCGGACATCGAGCTAGAGCTTCCAGACGTGGGTCTATCAGTCTCGTCGGCTGGCGTTAGAACGCCAATGGCCCACTTGGGCGGCATGCTCGGGGCGTATGGGATGTGCGCAGTCAGCGTCGGTGATATCCCTGCTCCGTATCCAACGATGATCAACGCCGTTGGCATTTCGCCCCACCGGCCAAGACTGCGTCTCGCGTCTATGAATGACGAATGCCTTTGGAATGTCGCTGACCGTAGGTTCCGCCGTTCTGTTTTCCTACTCGATGGATTTGAGTTCGAGAACTGTGATTTCGACGAATGCGCATTCGCGCTGCGAGGTCAGCCGTTCATGCTCAATGCCAATAATCTCGGTCGCGCGACGCTGATTGAACTGGCGGAAGTTCAAAACAGCTACAACATAATCAAGTTCATGGCCGAAAACGGCATCTCGACTTTTTTAGACGCAGCAGAGAGACTCGGACAAGTGGCCGCGGAACGCAAAAACAGCAAGAGCATTAGTTCGGCCACGGCTACGTGACCCTAATCCAGTCCCACGTCGAGATGCTCTCCCAACGGCTCCTGGGTGACGCGCCACTCTTCCATTGGTGTCGGCGGCTGTTGCGCAGTCGGCGCTTTGGAAGAGTAGCCGGCGATACGCCCACTGCTCGGGAATCTAAACACTAAGGCGTCAGGATGTATAATTGCCGGAGCGTAAGAGGAGGCGTAGCTATGTCCGACATCGCGTCAGTCGTTCGAGAATGGCAGCCACGGTTCGAGGGCCATCTCCTCACGTCCAGCGACGGAAACTACGAGACCTCCCGGCGAATCTGGAACGGAATGATTGACCGGAGGCCGTCCCTAATCGCGCGCTGTCGGTCCCCCAAGGACGTCAGTGTCGCGGTAAAACTTGCGCGTGCCGAAAAGATGCAAGTTAGTGTTCGCGGCGGCGGGCACGGAGTAGCCGGAACAGCAGTGAGCGATGGCGGGCTCATGATCGATCTTTCTCTGCTGAAGGAGATTCGCGTTGACCCGCTCGCTCGCGAAGCGACTTCGGCGCCGGGTGTACTTTGGGGAGAATTTGATCGTGCCGCTGAGGCTCACGGCTTGGCAACCACAGGTGGACAGGTATCCCACACAGGTATCGCCGGTTTGACGCTGGGAGGTGGGCTTGGCTACTTGATGGGGAAACATGGAGCGGCGTGCGACAACCTGCTCTCGGTCGAGATGGTGATGGCCGACGGGGAGATCCTCACGGCGAGTATGGACCAGAATTCCGATCTTTTCTGGGCCGTGCGCGGTGCCGGGGCCAATTTTGGCGTTATCACGTCATTCCGATATCGTCTGCATCCTCTCGGGCAAGTACTGGCGGGTTTGCTGCTCCATCCGCGCGACCGTGCGGCCGAGCTCATTGCTTTTCATCGCGAATTCCTAGCCGGTACGCCCGACGAGCTGGACACTACAATCGGCTTTCTCAATTCGCCCGATGGAGCGCCGCTGGTGGGAATCGTGGTCGTATACGCGGGTCCGCTTGAGGAAGGCGAGCGCGTTTTAAAGCCTCTCCGGCAGTTCGGGCCACCCATCGCCGATCTGGTCCGGCCGGTGGCATACACCGAGGCCCAAAGTATGTTGGACAATGCGGTACCGACCGGCGACCGATACTACTGGAAATCAAATTTCGTCAATGAGCTTTCCCCTGACCTCGGACGCGTGCTGATAGAGGGGGCAAACGCGATGCCATCGCCCCTATCCATGATCTTGATGTTCGAGATCAAGGGCGAAATGCAGCGCGTTCCGAAAGACGCAATGGCCTTCGATCATCGCGATGCAAATTTTGAATTGTCGATCATCGGGCACTGGACGGGCCCGACCCATGACGACGTGAATGTCCGGTGGGCGCGGGACGTTTGGACCGCTGCCCAACCGTTTGTATCGCCAGCGGTCTACTCCAATCACATGACCGGCGACGAGAGCGAAGCTCGCATCCAGGCGGCGTACGGTGCGTCCAAGTACGCAAAACTGGCGAGACTCAAAGCTACCTACGACCCAGATAATTTCTTCTGCCTCAATCACAATGTGCGTCCGGAACGACCCGCCGACACATAGGCCTTCTTTCCTGGTTGCCAACGGGATCGCGAGTGGATGACGCGCTACTCGGACGAGCCGTCCGACCGTGCGAGGCGTCCCGTACGAGTGGCCGACGGTCCGCACGGTGTTCGACGCATACACTTCGAGCAAGGCCGATTACTCAGCGAGCCGGATTGTTCGGTGATTATGTACTTGACTCCGAAGCATGGTTCAAGCATAATAATACCATGGCAGGCAAAACACACCGCGTCGGGCAGAGTTTGATAGATACCGCGAAGGCTTTCGCGACAGAAGAGAACTGCCACGCGTACCTCGAAGTCGCACGATGGCCGAAGGGCGTAACCTGCATCAAGTGCGGCCATGACAAGATTTCCAAATACACCACCAAGGGCAAGACACGGACCAATGCCAAGGGTGAAGTGAGGACTTCGCCGGATCGCCCGATGTATCAGTGCCTCAACAAAGAGTGCAAGTATCAATTTCAAACTACGACCGGAACCGTCTTCAGTGACACTCACCTACCACTCAGCAAGTGGATGATGGCGATTGCGGTCATGTGTAACGCAAAGAAAGGCGCTTCAGCAAAGCAGATCGAGCGCGACCTGGGCGTTTCCTACAAAACAGCGTGGTATCTCAACCATCGCATCCGTAAAGCCATGGACGAACCCGCTGGCTTGTTCGGTGGCACCGTCGAGGCCGATGAGACCTACATCGGTGGAAAGTTCGACAAAACGCCGCGCTCGTGCGAAGTGGGATAAAGCGCCAGTGTTCGGCATGATCGAACGCGAGTCCGGCAAAGTTCACTTGAAGCACCTGTCTACAGCGAACCGCTGGAACATCGCGAAAGAGATCGATGCGGTAGTTGCTCCTGGTGCCGCTATGATGACCGACGAAAGCGCTCTGTACAAGAATCTCACCAAGAAGGGTTTCAAGCACGAAATAGTGATACACACCAATAAAGACTGGGTTCGCGCTAACTGCCACACTCAGGGAATTGATGGTTTTTGGAGTTTGCTAAAGCGGGGACTGATAGGGAGCTTCCACCAAGTTTCGACGAAGCACCTGCACCGCTACATGAGCGAATTCCAGTTCCGCTTTAACGGTCGTGAAGATCAAGAGATCTTCGCCCACGTCGTGATGAACCTCGTGATAAACGACGCGCTCCGCTACAAGGCGCTTACGGGCGAACCTGTTTCGGTGAAGCCTTCGGACTCTGACGCCGATCTTTTTTAGGGCTTATCGTCGCCTTGGGTGTCGGCGGAGCTGATAGCAGCTTCGCCAACGTGTCATCGAATTTCTGCTTATCAACTTCCATATAAGCCAAGTATCGCACCGCTTACAGGGGCCATGCCCGCAGGGCTAATCCCGCAAGGACCTTTTGGCGAGACTCAATCTCATCGGGAGTCCAAGCGCTCAGCGCAGCAATTTGCCGCGTGAGTTCATAGGGACTATTTTCATACACTGCTTTCTTTGTTTCAAATCCGTCACTTCGCAGATCCGAATTATTCTTCGCCAGTAACAGCGCAAGGTTGCCGATCCGCTTCGAGTGAGTTCGGGTAGATTCGGCATCAAACGATGGCCAATTATCCGATGGGTTCTCTGGGAGAATGTGCTCTAAATTTATCGTTTGTCGATCATCATTGGGAATGAACCAAGGAGTGGTTTCGTTCTTCGCCGCCATCTCTAGCGAGCGTAGGTAGTATCTGGCGATGTTGGCCTTGGAGATCGTAGCTACTTCAAATGCGCGCTTGAACTGCTCATTAGTTGGAATGATCGCCGATAGTTGTTTTTTGAGTGCTGAAGGAGTGGGTAGGTCTCCTGTGAAAATGTGATGCCCGGCGTTCGCCAGCGGTTCCTCAACAGATCCTTGGCTCGTATTTGAAGCAACGATCAGACGAACGCCCCAAGAGATCAATAGACGAAAGACTTCCGATGCGTTCTTTGAATCGAATATTGAAGATGCCGCCAACATCAATGGCCGCAGTGTCCTGATATTGAGAAGGTTTAGCGTTTGAATCGCCCTCCGCATGGCATCTGGGTAGGCGTTCCATTTTTCGTGGTCCGGGTTGAACATCGCTACGTATACCGCCGCCAAGTTTTCTAGAGAAACTAAAAACTGAATGGTGGTCTGTGGTCCCTTCACCCTCTTTTGTACCTCCTCATAAACCTGGTCTACCTTCAGGTAGCCACGCGTCACGATCATGGCTTGGCGCAAAAACTTCACCGTTAAATCATCGTCATCTAGTGACTCAAGTGCGCTTTTCATTCGCGCCCACTTTTGTTGAGCTTCCGGTAACCTAGTACCCGCCTGTTCGAAAAGATAGTTCTTTACAAGATCGGCTTGAGATGTTTCGAGCCCCCTATCATTAAGGGTTTCGAACATCTTGTATGCGTTGGCGGCATTTGAAACCTTGAGTAAAATCACCTGAGCGTTGAATTCCAAAAACTTAACCCAGCGATTCAGTACATCCCCATGGTCTTTGGTTTCGAGCCCAGCTACGATCCTTCTGACGTGCTTTTTAGCTTCCTCGAACGCATCAGCAATTAGAGTGTGAGAGGATACCGAGCCTACGGGACGGTCTCTTTCGATTTCCGCCGTTATCATTCCCCTAAAGAATTCGTTATCATCCACATTGAGCGTCAGCTTGGCAACGCGCTCCCTTTTGTCGGGATCGATATCAGTTAGGAATAGGTTAGTTATACGCTCCGATAGCAATGGCTCTTTGTCTTTAAGGTGATTACGAATTTCTGCCAGAAGTATAGCTGTGGTTGCAAGCCGCTGCTGCCCATCAACAACCGCCAGCAAATCATTCGATAGCGGGATGGTCACGACGGTCCCTAGGAAATATTGTTCAGAATTCTCATCAGCTATAGCCTTTTGAAGATCCGCAAAGAGAGTGGTAACATGCTTTTTCTTCCATGCATACTCTCGCTGATTAGGGGGTACAACCAATCGAAAACCCCTAAGGATGCCAGCCAAGCCCCTTTCGTCGAAATCGATTTTCTTATCGGGCATGTGGGCTCCTGAGTGGAATTTCCGGCACGAATGGGACTCGCCTACCCGCACTTTCAAGCTCCCGTATCGCAGTCAGCCGAAGGCGCTCACGAACCCA
>JBDTTL010000248.1:0-7565 GCA_039930665.1 Acidobacteriota bacterium | reverse complement strand
GTAGACCACGTCGGAACTCTTCACGTCCGCAAGTTTGAGCATCGCTTCCACCGCCTCATTGGTCGTGGACACGAACGCGACGTCGGGTTTGCGCTTTGGTTGGGCGGTTTGGGCCGCGGCGGAAACAGTGAAAAGAGTCGTGAGAATTATGCAGACCAGCAAAATTTGTTTCCAGAATCGCATCGAGCCGCCTCTGGTCGAAATTATCGCAGACTGAACGAATGCCCAAGGCCGATCGCGCGTCGCGTCTCTTTCTTCGGCAGGGCACCGCTCGGGCCCGCACCGGTGAAGGGTACACTTGAATCTTGTGACTGCGGGCGATAAGATCGGCCCTTACGAAATCCTCGCGCTCGCGGGCGCGGGCGGCATGGGAGAGGTATGGAAGGCGCGTGACACGCGCCTTGACCGTAGCGTCGCGATCAAGCTTTCCAAAGATCACTTCTCAGAGAACTTCGAGCGCGAGGCGCACGCCATCGCCGCACTGAATCACCCCCACATTTGCCAGCTTTACGACGTGGGCGAACTGCCCTCGGGCGCCGGTTATCTGGTGATGGAGTACGTGGAAGGCGAACCGATCGTCTCTTCCACCCGGCCAGGGCCGCTGCCATTCGACCTGGCGCTGAAGCTGGCCGGTCAAATCGCCGATGCACTCGCCGCGGCTCATCGCAAAGGCATTGTGCACCGCGACTTGAAACCCGGCAATGTCCTGATGACGAAATCCGGCGTGAAGATCCTGGATTTCGGACTGGCCAAGATGGATCAACCCGGCCCCCTTTATTCCTTGCCTGATCTTCCAGCGGAACAAGTTCCCACAGAAGAGATGTGGGAGGCGGGCGCGATTGTAGGAACCTTGCAATATTCTTCTCCGGAGCAATTGCAGGGCAAGCCTACCGACGCCCGCAGCGACATTTTTTCCTTTGGGGTGCTGCTCTATGAGATGCTGACCGGCCGCTCCCCATTTAAGGCCGATAATACCGCCAGCCTGATTGCCGAAATTCTGAAGGGCCAGCCACTCGCCGTGTTGGCGATAACGCCTCCGACGCTGAGCCGTATCTTGAGTCGTTGCCTGGCTAGCGATCCGGATGACCGCTGGCAGTCCGCGCGCGACCTCCGGATCAATCTGGAGTGGGTGGCGCTCGGCGTGTCGGAAAGCGCACCCGCACCGGCCGCCACGACGTTCTCAAGACGAACTTGGGCCATGGCCGTGGCCGCCGTGATTCTGGCCGGCGCGTTGGGCGCGGGAGTGGTCTACTGGGTGCGATCTCCGGCCGAAACGCGCGCGGTCAAGCTCAGCGTGCTTCCTCCGGAAGGAGCGACCTTCGTTCCCGGCGGAATTGCCGGGCCACCGGCGTTGTCGCCGGATGGCAAAACCATAGCTTTCGTCGCCGAGGAGTCGGGCCAGCAAACACTATGGGTGCGCGCACTCGATTCGCTCTCCGCCCGCGAGCTTCCGGGCACCGCAGGCGCGAGATTTCCGTTCTGGTCGCCGGACAGCCAGTCGCTGGGTTTCTTTACACAGGACAGGCTGGAGCGAATCGATATCAACAGCGCTGCTGCGCAGTCTTTGGCCAGCGTTCCCGGCGGCTTCCGGGTCTCAGGAGCATGGGGCCCCGGCGACGAGATTCTATATGCGCCATCGAATCTTCTGAATTTGTTCCTCATCCCGGCTGCCGGGGGGCAGCCCGCGCCAGCCACTCGCCTGCAGGCGCAGGATAGTGGGCACTTCTGGCCCGCTTTCTTGCCGGACGGCCGGCATTTCCTCTTTAGCTCCCAGGCCAGCCGCCAAATATACGTAGAGACCGTCGGATCGTTTGATCGCACGCCGCTCCTGTCCTCTGCGGTCCGCTCCGTCTATGTTCCGGCGCGCGGGCGATATCCCGCCGCACTGTTATATGTCCGAAACAATACTCTAACCACGCAATTGCTTGAAACGAACCCTCCGGCAATGCGAGGCGAACCATCTGCCGTGGCCGACGGCGTCGATGCTTATGATTTTTCGGCATCGGCGGAAGGCACTCTGGCTTACCGCACCGCGGAAGCCGGGGGCCAGGAGCTGATTACTTTCGACCGCCGCGGCAAACAAATCGGTTCGCTCGGAAAGCAAACCGGCTTTACCGCAGGTATGCGATTTTCGCCCGATGGCAAGACGGTCGCAGTGGTGCACAACAGCGGGGGGGTGCAGAATATCTGGCTCCACAGTCTCGCCAATGGGGCGACTTCGCGCTTTACCTTTAACGGTGGCGACAATCCGGTTTGGTCTCCGGACGGCGCCTGGATCGTGTTCTTCAGACTGGGGGATGGCCTCTACCTGAAATCGTCCAATGGCACCGGTGAAGCCAAACCCATTTCCCTGGACCGGGATCAACCCGGGCTGCGAAACGCGACGGACTGGTCCTCGGACGGCCACTACCTGCTGGTGGCTGAGACCGATCCGAAAACCGGCTTCGATATGCGGCTGTTGCCTGACCCGTTAGGTCAAGGCCAGCACCAACTGTTGCCCTTGCTGGCCACACCCGTGAATGAGGGCCAGGGGCGTTTTGAGACCGGCCCCGGAACCCCCAAATGGGTGGGTTACATTTCCGAGGAATCCGGTATTAACGAGCTTTACGTGATGACGATGCCCGGTGCCACGCCCAGCAAATGGCAAATTTCTAATGGCGGAGCTTACGCCCCGCGCTGGGCGCGCAACGGTCGTGAGTTGTTTTACATCGGTCCGGACCTGCGCACGGTGATGGCCGTTGAAGTGGAGCCTGGTCCCGTGTTCCGGGCTGGGCCGCCACATGCGCTTTTCAAACTGCCCGCGCGAATTAATGGATCCCGGGCGGCCAACGATCAGGCCTTCGCCGTCAGTCCCGACGGGAACACGTTCTTGGTAACTTTGGCGGCGCAGGTATCCGCCGCCTCCGACATTCATATAGTGTTGAACTGGCAGGCGGAGCTGCCGGATTCCGAGTCCCGCTAACATCGTAGGGAATTTCAAGCGCTCAACATGACCGCGAAACCTTTTGCCGAAATCACCGTATAGGCAGATACCGATCATGCATAAGCCAGTCCGAATTCTCTCCATCGCTTTCTTTGTTCTTGCAGCCACGGCCGCCGGTCAGGAAGCACTAAGCATCGACCAAATTGTCGCTCGCCACGTTGCCGCGCTGGGCGGAGCCGAAAAAATCGATGCTCTGCAATCGCTCGTCATTCGGGGAATGCATCACGAAGGAGGCGTGATCCCGCCGGACATGCCGATCAAAGCACGCAACTATATGGCTTTCCTTCGGCCCTACTACGAAGTCATCGGCGATCCTGCAATTGCGAACCCGGATCTACGCGAAGGTTTCGACGGCAGCTCCTGGGAGTACTACGGTGACCCCGGCATCGTCGTGCGGACCGTCGGTGCCGCCGCGGCTGCCGCACGGCACACGTCCGAGTTTCTTCAGGATTCTCTGGTCGACTATCGAGAGAAAGGTACACGCCTTGAACTCGCTGGAACTGAAAAGATTGGTGATCGCGACTGCTTTAAGATACAAGTGACGCTCGCCGACGGCTTTCAGAAATACGTATTCGTCGATCGCGAGACTTACCTGACGATCGCGGACCGGAAATCCGCGCCGATCCATGCTTTCGGCGCTTCCGTCACCAGCGAGACCCGGTTTGCTGATTACCAGCCGGTCAATGGAGTCTTAATGTGGCGCCGTGAGCTGGAGGTCGAACTGGCAACCGGACGGGTACTTGCGGAGAGCCGCCGCGTCACCATCGAGGCCAACACCCTGCATGATCCGTCGATATTCAGCCCGGCCCCGCGGACCCGCACACCTTTGCAGGAGTGCCTGGAGCAACTTTACACTGAGCGAACCGACCCGATCAGCGTCATGTACACCTACCGGCTTTTCAAGAGAACTCACCCTGAGATTGGTACTCGCGACGCCATTGAGTTCGTTGGGTACCAAATGGCGAAGATGGGAGACTATGCAGGATCAATCGCACTGCTGAAGGCCAATGCGGCGGACTATCCTAACTCGGCGAGCTCACAATTCGGTCTGGGCCGCGCCTATCAGGCTGCAGGCGACGCAGAATTGGCAAAGCAGGCTTTCCAGACGGCCTTACAGATCGATCCGGGCTTCAAAAAAGCCAGCGACGGGCTCAACGCGCTCCGCTAGACGACAACGCCTGTTCACGCTACAGCTTGAATGCCACCACCGCCAGCGGCGGAAGGGTCACGCTCATACTGGCGGGGCGCGCATGGAAAGAAACTTCTTCGGCCATAACAGCGCCTCCGTTTCCCAGGTTGGCGCCACCGAATAGCTCCGAGTCGGTGTTGAACAGTTCGCGATAGAGGCCCCTCTTCGGCACGCCGATGCGATAGCCTTCGCGCGGCACGGGTGTGAAATTGCACACGAACACGATGAAGTCTTCGCGGTTGCGCGCAAAACGAATGAAGGTAATGATCGAAGATTCGGCGTCTTGAAGGTCGATCCACTCAAAGCCCTGATAGGAGTCGTCCACTTCAAACAGCGCAGCCTCGCGGCGGTAAAACCAGTTCAGCTCTTTCACCATGGTTTGAAGCTTGTAATGAAGGGGATATTGCAGCAGCCGCCATTCGAGCTGCGCGTCGTGGTTCCACTCGGAAGTCTGCCCGAACTCCGTTCCCATGAACATCAGCTTCTTGCCCGGATGCGCGAACATGTAAGCCAAAAACGCACGGGTATTGGCGAAGCGCTGCCACTCGTCACCGGGCATTTTGTAGATCAGCGAACGTTTCCCGTACACCACTTCGTCGTGCGACACCGGCAGCATGAAATTCTCCGTAAACGCGTAAAGCATGCTGAACGTGATCAGTTGCTGATGATACTTACGGAACACCGGCTCCTTAGCGAAGTAATCAAACATGTCGTGCATCCAGCCCATGTTCCATTTCATGGTGAAGCCCAGGCCGCCGGTGTAGACCGGACGCGAAACTCCCGGCCAGGAAGTGGATTCCTCAGCCACCGAAATGGCGCCCGGCTCCAGGTGCACAAGTTCGTTAAAGCGTTTTAGGAAATCAATGGCCTCCAGATTCTCGCGCCCGCCAAAGCGGTTGGGAATCCACTCGCCCTCCTCGCGCGCGTAATCCAGATACAGCATGGATGCCACCGCATCCACGCGCAGGCCGTCGATGTGAAACTCGCGCAGCCAATACAGCGCATTCGACAGCAGGAAATTGCGCACCTCGTTGCGGCCGTAATTGAAAATGAGCGTGCCCCATTCGCGATGCTCGCCCTGCCGCGGATCGGCGTGTTCGTAGAGCGCCGTGCCATCGAAGTGCCACAAGCCGTGCGCGTCGCGCGGAAAGTGTCCGGGGACCCAGTCCAGGATCACGCCCAGGCCGGCCTGATGGCAGCGATCAATGAAATAGCGGAAGTCATCGGGAGTTCCGAAGCGTGAGGTAGGCGCATAGTAGCCCGTAACCTGATAGCCCCAGGAGCCGGAGAACGGATGCTCCGCCACCGGCATCAGTTCCAGGTGCGTGTATCCCAAGTCGGCTGCGTAATTCACCAGTTGGTCGGCCAGCTCCCGATAGTTCAGCGATTCGTTCGAGGGCTTGCGCATCCACGATTCCAGGTTCACTTCGTACATCGAGACCGGTTCGTGCTGCAGGTTGCGGTGTCCGCGCGCCTCCATCCACCCTTGATCCGCCCAGGTGTGGTTGTTAAGTCCCCATACGATAGAGGCAGTGCGCGGCGGCGCCTCGGCGAAGAACGCGTAGGGATCGGCCTTCTCCTGCACTTCACCCGAACCAGCGCGCACCGAGTACTTGTAGTGCGTTCCCGCTCCGAGCGCAGGAATAAACAGCTCCCACACTCCACCATCACGGTGCTGCATGGGATGGTTCATGCGGTTCCATTGATTGAAGTCGCCGATGACGCTGATTTCTTCGGCGTTGGGAGCCCACACGGCAAAGCGCACGCCGCGGGTGTCTCCTTCGCGCACCAGATGCGCGCCTAACATGCGATAACTCTCGTGATTCGTGCCTTCAGCATGCAAGTGCAAATCGAAGGATGTTAAGGAGGGAGTGACGGAAATTGCTTGCACAACGGCTATTATGGCACTGGATGCCGCCACTGGCAGAATTGCACTTGCACCTGGATGGATCGGTCGAGCCCGAGACGCTTATGGAGATCGATCCCTCGCTCACCCGTGAAGAAATCGCCGCCAACACGGCGTACTCCGATTTCGCGGGATTTCTGAAGAGCTTCGTGTGGGTGAATAAACGCCTGCGGAGTCCCGACGATTACGCGCGTGTGGCCCGCCGCTTATTCGAGCGTCTGGAAAGCGAAGGCGTCACCTACGCGGAAGTGATTCTCTCGGTCGGCGTCGTTTTGTGGAAGCAACAGAGCCTTCCTGCCATTTACGATGCCTTGATGCGGGAGACGGCGCGCAGCCCCATTACCGTCCGCTGGATCTTTGATGCCATCCGCCAGTTCGGCGCCGAAGCTGCCGAGCCGGTCTTCGATTTGGCGGCCGAGCGTGTAGGAGAAGGGGTGATTGCGATAGGGCTGGGCGGCGATGAGGAGCGCGGGCCGGCACACCTATTCGCCGATCTCTACCGCCAGGCTCGGGATCGAGGCTTGCGGTTAACCTGCCACGCGGGCGAGATGGCGGGTCCGGCCAGCGTGTGGGAAGCGCTCGAAATCGGCACGGAACGCATCGGCCACGGGATTCGCTCTATAGAGGACCCGGCGCTGGTCGCGCACCTCGCCGCGAAAAACATCCCGCTCGAAGTCTGCATCACCAGCAACCTGCGAACCGGGGCCGTGGCCTCGCTCGCGGAGCACCCGGTCAAACGACTCTACGACGCCGGTGTTCCGATCATTCTCAATTCTGATGACCCGGCGCTATTCGGCTGCACCCTGACGAGCGAGTACCAGTTGGCTGCGCGCGAGTTCGGGTTTACCGAAGAGCAGCTCGCCGAACTAACGCGGAACGCCTTTCGGTATGCTTTCGAGACTCTCGACTAAAACATCCGGTCGACCATCTCTGCTGTAGACAAGCTACATAAACAGTTGTAGACTGTCTACACAATGGATGATCGCTCCATTTCCCGCATCGAGTTGTTGCAAGGAACTCTCGATCTGCTTATCCTCCGGACCCTATTATCTAGATCTACTCACGGACACGCCATCGCCCAGCACATTCGACGATCATCCGGAGACCTCCTCCAGGTTGAAACTGGATCGCTCTATCCCGCATTGCATCGGTTGGAGGCCAAAGGCTGGATCGAAGCCTCATGGGATCTCTCCGACAAAGGAAAACGCGCCCGTTTTTACCGGCTCACGCGGCTTGGGCGTAAACAACTCGGGAGCGAGCGATCAAAATGGGAAGCGTTCTCGCGGGCCATGGGATTGATCTTGAATCCCGTGGACGAGGAGACGCCGTGAATTCGTTATTCCGCAAGCTGCCGTGGTTGTTGCATCGGTCCAGCAAAGAGGCCGAACTGCGGGAGGAACTTCAGTTTCACTTACAGGAGGATTCGGAAGAACGCCAGTGAGCTTGCCCCCTCGACTGACACAAACAGTTAAGACACAGTTGGCCGT
>JBDTTL010000247.1:0-7608 GCA_039930665.1 Acidobacteriota bacterium | reverse complement strand
ACCGCGGGAGGCATCGTGCTCGCGGCAATGAAAACTGATTTAGCTCCGGTCTGGCTTAAGAACGCTTTGATATCGGGCGCGATGCCAGATGCAGGCGGGGCGAAATCGTACTTCAAGTTCCCGCCGATCTGCACCCGCTCCGGCGGGGCTCCCGCGATCGCGTAGCGCCTGGCGTCTTCTTCGGTCTGCACCAGAATCGCATCCGGCTGCGCCAGCGCGTGGCGGAAGAACCAACTCCAGCGTTGGTAGCGCGGCAGTGCGCAGTCCGAGATGCGTCCGTTGACGATCAGCAGTGATGCGCCCGAACGTTTCGCTTCGCGATATAGATTCGGCCAGATTTCCGTTTCCAGCACCACTACCAGCGACGGCCGTAACTGCCTCAGCACGCGGCGCACGATGGAGCGGTAATCCATGGGCGCGAAAAATACGCCATCGGCCAAGTCCGCAAGTTTCTGTTCGGCTAGGGCGCGCCCAGCGAGCGTCGAGGTGGAGACGAATAGTTGCACGGAGGGCCGCTCGGCGCGCAGCCGGCGCAGCAATTCCACCAGCGATAGCACTTCGCCTACCGAAACCGCGTGAAACCAGATGGCTCCGCTGCCCGTCGTCTGTAAGGAGTCCGGCAAAAGCCCCACGCGCTCGCCGATTCGCGCGAAGTACCTGCGGTCGCGTAATCCCCGGTAAAGTAGATACAGGGCGATCGCAGGCGTTAGGGCGATCTGCAGAAGCTGGTAAAGGAAGTATATGAGACGCGTGGCCGTAATCGTTCTATTGAGTATAACGGCGGTAGCGGCTGCCGACAAGGAGAAGCCGCGCTTCGCTCCGGGGCCGGCCGCGAGCTATCCTTCGCACCAGACGCTCGACAAAATCACCATTGCGGCGGTGCCGTATCTCACTGACGCCGAAACGGCCACGGTTTTCGGCAAGCTGAATCCCAACAAATACGGGATGCTGCCGGTACTCGTGATTCTGGAAAATGGAACTGGGAAAGCGTTGCGGCTGGATTTGCGCGCCGAGTTCATCACGGCCGACGGCAAGCACCTAATCGCCATTCCGCCCGACGACGTGCAGCACATGGGCGGGGGCCGGAAGGCGCCCACGATAGGCGGGGGAAACCGCTTACCAATACCGTTGCCGCGCCGTGAAAAGAAGGGTCCGCTCAACATACAGGAGATCGACGGGCGGGCATTTGCGGCAAAGCTGGTGCCGGCGGGGGAACGCGCGTTGGGCTTCTTCTACTTCAACGCCGATCACGAGCCCGGCTCACGGTTGTATTTGACGGGGATTCGAGACGCGGCTAGCGGCCAAGACTATTTTTATTACGAGTTGCCGTTGCTGCCTCAATAAAGTCTAGCCGGCGGCGGCCGGGATTCACGCGGCTTGGGGCAGAAGTTGAATATCGCAAATCGGCGAAGTAACGATCAGCCCCTCAAACATCGGGTGGCGGAACTCCAGATGCATGCCGCGTCCCAGGTACGCTGTCCTGAGCATTGATCCGCCCCAGTTGGACCCATGGATCCGCACCAGCACTGGGAACGGGCAAAATTCCGGATGTCCTGAAATGAGGGCGTTGCAATCGCGCTGCATCACAATCGTGTAAGCGCGATTCCGCGTTTCAACCATCAGCTTGCTCTCCGGCGGGAGTTGCCGCAAATCCACTCCGCCTTCGATTTCACTGCGGATGATGTTCCCGTTAATCCGATCGCTCAAGTTTTCGTGCGGGGCAAACATGGCCACCTACATTTTACAAAGAAATGGACGGGGTGGGCAGTCAGTTCGCTGGAAGCGGAAGCGCTACCAGTGCGTCTGCGAAGCGACGGGCCCAGCGGAGCTGAGCCGTTGGGTCCTGCACCTGATCTTGCCGGAACTCGACCTGAAGATAGGGCAGGTTCCGCCGCAGCGCGTGGAATGGGATGCTATAATCGATGGCTGGCTCCATCGAATAAGGCTGATTGTCTCCCACCTCGATGTCGTCTGACTCGCGCAAAACCTTGATCATGGTCTCGACCAGAGTCCGATCGCGATCGCTCGAAAATGCAATCTGCCAGGGCCTCTGGCTCCCGCCGAGATGATCCGTCATGGAGTGAATCGAGAGCACGAGGGAAGTGGCTCCGCACGATTCGCGCTCGACAAGAATCGATTCGACTGCCACGTGATAAGGATGGAACCAGCGTTCGATTCGCAGGGCACGGGACTCTGCCGCGAGATTCAAGTTGCCTGGAATTACAGTGCCGTCACTCTGTTCAGGGATGAGATCAGCCGCATCCAGATGACGATTACAATCGATCACCAGGCGAGACGCCGGGCTCAGAACCGCTGGTGCATCAAAGATTTCCGACAGTGCTTCGGCCACGCCGGCTGCGCCGATGTCCCATGCTATGTGGCGGGCAAGCTCTGCGGACGGCAGTCCGAGTTGGTTTAGCTCCACCGGAATCTGGCGGCTCGCGTGATCGCACAGGATGACGAATCGGCTCTTACCGGCGGGCCGGAGGATTTTGGGGTTCACTCCTGATTCAACCCTGTGTCCCCTGCGTCACGCTCACCGAGACATCCATCCCTTCGAAGGCGGATGCGGGACCGAAAGTGCCCCACAGCGGCAGAACCTGTTTGGGGTCCCAGGCTACGGCAACGCGGATGAGATTCCGATTCCCGATGATGTTATTGGTCGGGTCGAAGTCCACCCATCCTGCGCCCGGCAGGTACACCTGCATCCAGGCGTGGGTCGCACCGCCGCACGTAATTTCGCTCGCCTCCATATCTGGAACGAAAATGTATCCGCTGACGAAGCGGGCGGCAAAACCCAGGCAGCGCACCGCTTCGATCATGAGAAGCGCGAAATCCCGACAACTGCCTCGGCGGCACTGCAGCGTTTCACTGGGGCTCTGGATGCCCTTTTCGCTGCGGCGCTGGTAGCGGAAATTCTGCTTGATTGCAGACGTCATCGATCGGAGCAGCTCGATGGTTCCGGTGCTCCCCGGCGGATGGGTGGATGGATCGAGGAACTGTTCTGCCCAGCCGGAGATATGGTTTCGGGAATAGTGGCAGCGTAAGCCTTGCGCCAAGTCGGGCAGTTCGTCTTCGGCGTATTGAAAGGGGTACGTTCGCGCATACTCTTCGAGTGGATAATCCGGTAGTGGGATTTCAAAATGTTCCAGCGTGATAGTGCTGTCAAAGCGCAGCTCCAAAGTCTCGCCTTCGAAGGTTGCGATAGCCAGTGAGTTATCGAAGACGTCGTGCAGCCAGCGAAGGGTCATGGGAACCGGCGTAATGGTCAAGCGTGTGTTCACCAGCCGTAGGTCGTGGCTTTCGCGCGGGCGAAACATCATGCGGTGCTCGCCCAATCCGACGGGCTCGGAATAGCGATACGTGGTCAGGTGGCGCACCGTAAGCAACGCCATCAGGATTGAGTGCCGCAGTTCGCGTAGGTGACGGGAATCACCTCATTTGCGTCGTTCACTTCGTCTGTCCACACTTGAAAGCTTTCCAGAAAGGCCGGACCAAAGGTGGTGGTGATCGCGACGTCTGCGGCGTCGCGTCCTCGCGCGATCAGCACCCTGCCTATGCGCCGCATGTTATTGCGGGGATCGAATATGTGCCAGCGGCCGCCCAAATAGACCTCCATCCAGGCGGCGAAGTCCCCGAGAGCGTAAGGCGGCGGCGTACCCATGTCGCCCAGATACCCGGTGCAGTAGCGAGCAGGAATGTTCATGCAACGGCAAAAGGCGATCGCCAGGTGCGCGTAATCGCGGCACACTCCGATGCGTTCGTTATAGGCTTCCCAGGCGGTCCTGGTGGGGCGCGCAGTCAGATAGTCGAAGGTGATGTGGTTGTGGACCCAGTCGCAAATCGCCTGCACACGCGCCCATCCCATCGGAGTCTGGCTTAAAAGCCCCCACGCGATGTCCGACAGACGATCGGTCTCGCAATAGCGGCTTCCTAAGAGGAATACCAGAGTCTCTTCGGGCAGATCCTCAACGGCATGTTGAAACGCGGAAGGAACCACCTCGTCCGGCCGCCCGCTATCCGTGACTACTCCGCACCCGCGGATTTGAGTTCGCCCCGCCGGCGCCACGATCCGGTTGCACCAGTTACCAAAGCCGTCACGATAGCCCGTGACAGGCACCGCCGGATCGCTGGTCAAGTAATCGGGAATGAGAATGTCCGAAGCCCGTGAATAGTGAATATTCAACAGCAAGATCATGGGAGTGTCTTGGGGACAATTGTAAATCAATTGGTAGCCTGCACGGATTCGCATCCAACCTCCTTTGAATTGATCGAGCCTCCGACCTTGGGCGCGGAATAACGATAGCAATCACGGGGCTACCGCGGATGGCGCCATGCGCAGCTCAACGATTCGACTGGTCGTGAAACTGCCAGGCAATACATTGATCCCCGACCGGAATCAAATGTTTCCAAGATCCTGAAACCGCACTCGCGAGAGAGGCGCGCGAGTTCCATTTGGCGGTTCAGACCCATGCGAGGGACCTCGTTCAAGCCTACCAGGTATCGCGAAGGCCTTCGATGGCCGGAAGCAGTTGTTGCCGCGCTTCACTTATTGCCCGGTGCTAGAGTGGAGTCGTTGACCAAGTGGCGTCCGACAAAATATCGACGGGTCGCCCTGGCAGTAATCGCCGCCGCGCTGCCGGTATGGCAGGGCGTGGTTCTGGGCGGCTCCCCTGAGGACTCAGGCCCGCAGCCGCCTTGCGGAGCGGAATCCATACCACCCTATCCCGATCTGGAACACTCGCCTGCTATCAAGGTTTGGGACCGCTCCAGCTTGGGTCGCGATTGGCGGCCTCCCGCCTGTCTTGGTTGGTCTGCACCCGGCTTCACGACGCTGGTCTCCACAGTCGCTCGCTTTCATGCAACGAGCGAGGTAAGCTTGCTCGACCGCATCGGGGCGATCTCCGGGCTCACCGGCATGCGCTATTGGTCTACCACGCACCAGAGTTGGCGGACGCTGATCGTAAGCGCTTCGGCGCTCGCGGGTCAGGGTGGACGTGGCCGGCCGGACTTTTCCGCAGCCGACCTGGCGCCGGGCAGCCTCCTGTATTTTCAGCAGAGCGACAGTCTCTCGGGCAAGGCAACGTATCGAATGCGGGTGGTAAGCGTCTCTCCCGACCGGCTGATTTTCGAAACCGAAAACGTGACCAGCCTGCGCTACCTGCTGCTCACTCTGTTCCCACCGCACGAGTTACAGGCGATCTATTTCCTGGAGCGCGAGTCGCACGACGTCTGGCGGTATTACAGCATCACGCGCACCGGCAAAGAAGCAAGCAGTCTGGCGGCGGGACACAATTCCTCCGCTGTCAACCGCGCGGTAGCGTTTTTTCGCTACTTAGCGGGCATTCCTACCGACCAAGAACCGCCCGCCGCGCGTTAAACGCTGTAAATCGCGCATGCGGGAGCCGCCACTAGGCCGAACGCGCCACAAGGTGCTAAACTATGAGTGTCATTTCGAGTATCCGTTTCTCCTGAGTGCCTTGCCAGCACTCCAGGTGCCAACGTTGGAAACTAAAGAGGTTACGAGGTGACAGTCCGGCAAATTTAATTTACATTCAGGAGCACGTTATGGCCGGTCGCGGACCGCAGTCTTTCAAAAAACGGCAGAAGGAACAGCTGCGCAAGGAAAAGCAACAGGAAAAAAATGCCAAGCGCGCGGAACGCCGTACACTGGGCGGAGTTTCTCCGCTCGAAGAAGAGATTCCGCTGCTGGATGGCCCAGTAATTTTCGAGGTTGACGAGGCTGACCTACCTTGGGATGGAACGCCGCGAGTCAGCGAAAGTGAAACAAATTAGTCTCCTTATGGAATTCGTTCTAACGGGGTTCCGGCAGGACGCCAACATCAGGCGTTTCGCTTTTCAGCGCGTGGCCGGAGACCACAGCCGCACTGAGTTCACCGTGTCCGCGGATATGTCGCTGTTGGTGAAGCATAAGATTCCATTGCAGGAGCTTCCCTTGCTGTGCCGTGCGCTGCTTGAAGACCAGCAGCAGACCGGTCCGGCGAAAGCGGTTATTTTCACGGAGACCGATATGCTGGTGTATGTAAACCGGCGCAGCGCCGCGAAGGACGAAGCCGACCGCAAGCGGGCGCAGCACCGCTCGCCGTTCGTCAAGCGCGCTAAGACGCCCTAGGGGCTGTCCGCCTGTCTTAAATGCCGCGAACTAGTTCCTTCTTACTCAGTGCTGCCACCCCAGGCAGTTCCACTCCGCCCAGGAATTCCAAAGACGCCCCGCCACCTGTGGAGATATGCGAGATTTTGTCGGCCACGCCGGCGGACTTGACTGCTTTCTCGGAATCGCCGCCTCCCACCACGCTCACCGCGCCCGAATCCGCCACGGCGTTGGCCAGCGCCACAGTGCCCTTATCGAACGGAGGCATTTCGAAGACCCCCATCGGCCCGTTCCAGATGATCGTTCTAGCGTCGGCAATCACCTTCGAATACTCGGCGATGGTCTTGGGCCCGATGTCGAGCGCCATCATTCCGTCCGGAATATGGGCGACTACCTGGCTTTCCGCACCAGCCTTGAATTCCGCAGCCACGACATGATCGAGAGGCAGCATGATCTTGTCACTGCTAGCCGCCAATAGTTCCTTCGCAAGTTCGATCTTGTCTTCCTCCACCAGCGACTTGCCAGTGCCTTGCCCGAGCGCCCGTAGGAAAGTGTAGGCCATGGCGCCGCCGATCATCAGACGGTCGACCACCTTCATCAGGTTCTGGATCACTTCGATTTTGTCGGACACCTTGGCGCCGCCGAGAATAGCGACGCAGGGCCGCTCGGGATTCTGCGTGACCTTGGTGAGATATTCGAGTTCCTTATCCATCAGCAGACCGGCTGCGGCAGGCAGAACGCCCGCGGCATCCGGCTTCAGGAAGGCGATCATGCCGACGGTGGATGAATGCGCTCGGTGCGCGGAGCCGAAGGCGTCGTTGACATACACATCGCACAGGGCCGCGAGTTTCTGGGAGAACGCGGGATCGTTCTTCTCTTCCTCGGCGTGGTAGCGCAGGTTCTCGAGCAGCAATACTTCGCCAGGCTTAGGCAGCATCGCCTCCACCTGGGGACCAACGCTATCCGGCGCCATCGCCACCGGCTTTCCCAGCAGCGCCGCGAGGCGCTCGGCGCAAGGAGCCAGGCTCATCTCCGGATTCGGCTTGCCCTTGGGCCTTCCGAGATGGCTCGCCAGGATCAGCGCGGCGCCGTGCTCGAGCGCGTATTGGATGCTGGGCAGAGACGCCTTGATGCGTTTGTCGCTGGTAATCTCCTTGCCGCCGGGCGCGAGGGGAACGTTGAAATCGACCCGCATGAAGACCCGCTTGTTGCGCAGATCGAGGTCGCGAATGGAAAGTGTGCTCACTTTTCCAATATAACGACGATGGTCCTGTGAAGGAAATATCGGGCAGCGTCCTATAAGCGCGATGACTAGATCAATGATCTTGGAGCACCATTGCCAGCGTCGCCGCGCCCATGAACATAAGTCCGAGGCCGATCCATCGCGTGAGGGCCACAACGAGTTTGTTGGCTGTTAGGTCCGAGCGATGACGAATCGTCCAACGCAGCATCTTTTCAGGTTGGGCCACGTTCAGAAATCCAGTGGCCAAAAAGAA
>JBDTTL010000246.1:0-7619 GCA_039930665.1 Acidobacteriota bacterium | reverse complement strand
TGGGAGGTTGCGTCGCAGGCGGCTGCGGCTTCGCTGGCGCCGGCCGGGGAGCTTGGCCCGCGGGCGCCGCAGGTTGCCCCTGTTGAGCCACCGTTTGGGGCTGGGTGGCCGATTGAGGCTGCGTGGGCGCTTGCGCCAGCATTGAAATCGAACCGAGCAAGGTTGCTGCAAAAATACGCAGGCATCCTGGCCTAAACACTCTCATCTAGTTCGAAATCCTTTCCACGCTGCGTTCCCCTTCTGACGTTGGCCCATAGACCGGGGTTTCATCCAACCATAGTCTTACTGCCATCCGTTACTGCCTGTGGGATTTGCAGCGCAAGGATGTCCCGTCGGACCGGTGTGATCGCGAAGATTTTAGTTTAGCGCACTTCCGCAGGCGTAAGTATGCGCAATTTTTTGCCGGCGCGCATGAGGAATGGCCGGAGCCAACGGCGAAAAATCTACGGTTAACAGCTACCACGCCGAGTTTGCGCACCGGCCACACGCGCAAGTGGCTCGCCATCACGGATCGCGGATCAAGTTCGGCCTGTCAGTCAGCGCTGCGGTGCCGAAGATGCTTATTCGCCGGGTTGAGGCGGCTCGCCAGCGGTGACTCCGACGGTTTCCAGCGCCGCCTCTCCAGCGGGACGACTGTCTTCCTTCGGCGTGTAGTAGGAGTGATAGTAAGTGTACTTGCTATACAGTTCGCCGCGGCGCGCTCCGTTGACTACGATCCCGAGAACATTGTTGTTGCAGAGCGATTGTGTGGCGCGCGTAACTGAGTCGATAGTCGTGTGGCCGATGCGTACCACCAGCAAGGTTCCATGGCACAAGGTTCCCAACAGACTGGCATCCGCCGCGAACAGCAGCGGAGGGCTGTCGAGAATGATCCAGTTGAACAACTCCGGCAACCGGTCCATCATGAGCTTGACGTCCGGCAAGTTGAGCAGTTCCAGCGGATTGATCACCGCCTCGCCCGCCGGCATGATATACAGATTGGTGCCCGCTATTTTGCGTATGGCCTGATGCAGCGGCACCTTGCCCAACAGGTAGTCTGTGATACCCGGGCTGCGATCCACGCCAAACAGGGTATGCACGATGGGACGGCGGAAATCGAAATCCGCCAGCAGCGTGGTGTTGCCGGCTAAGTGAGCTTGCGCCAGCGCCAGATTGGCGGCTGATAGCGATTTGCCTTCGGCCGGCGAGGCGCTGGTGACCACAATCGAGTGAATCGGCTGAAGCGTCTTCATGTGATTGAGGCGCGTCCGCAGAGTGCGGAACTCTTCCATCGGCGCCTCGTGGGGCCGGGAGACGTCGATCAGCAGCGAGTCGGTGGCTGCGCGGAAGGGGACTTCCTTGACCCGATCGAGGAGTCCCTCGAACTGATTGGCCGGATCAAGCACCGGCGTCCCGACCGCGCTTCCTGAGGCGGCCGGCCGGTGAACCGGCGGCGCTAGGGCTCCAGTCTGCTCAGCACGGCGCAAGGCATCGTGAACTCGACTCATTCGGTTTTTCTCCCCGTTCGGTTACTCATTAGGTCAGTCCCGATCAAACTTTGGTGACGTAGTAGTACACTACGGAGCCCGACATCACCAGAGCCGTCGCCAAGCACGCCGTCGTCCAGCCGAGCCATGCCAGCCGTCGCCGGCGACGCACCACAAAGTCATTCTCGAGCAGCGGCACGCTGCCCAATATCGCCATCTGGGTGTAGGCTCGCACGTCCTTAAGAGTCTTGAGCGAGGTATCCTTCATTTCGCGGGCGGCGGCCATCGCAATTCCCAGCAATAGGCCGAGGCCTGCGCCAAGCAGGATCACGATGGGGCGTTTGGGCTCGGTGGGAGTGGTGGGCAGCGAGGCGGGGTCCAGCAGTTCCAGAGTTTCACCCTGCTTGCGCCCTTCCATTTCCTGGGCGATTTCGGCCTTGCCCAGCTTCTCGCTCAGATCGATGTAGCGCACCTTCACCAGATCGCGATCGCGCAATAGATCGGCATATTGTTTTTCGCCCAAAGGGATGGTGGACATACGCCCCTCAAATCCCCTGATGGCATCGTTGACCGACTTAAGCTGTTTGGTGCTGTCCTGAAGATCCAGATCCCGGGCTTCGAGTGCGCTCTGAAATCGTTTAATGCTGGCTTCAATATCGCGGGTCTCGCGGACGGACTGCTGGCTGGCTGGTGTTACATCCGGCGTCTCCGGCTTTTTCGCGGCCTCCGCCAGCTTGACTTCCTGCACTTTCGTTCGAGCGCCTTCAACCCTCCCCATGGCGTTCTGCACGTCCGGGAAACTGTCCTTATAATGCTGGCGCAGCACCGCCAATTGGTCTACCCAGGTATTCAGATCACGCTCGGCTTCGAGCAACTCCGGGCTCTTATGGTCGGGTAAGGCCTTTGCCTGGGAGGCGTCTTTATTGAGATTTCCCAGTTGATCTTTGAAAATCCGGACGTTGGATTCCATCTGGAGTTTCTCTTGATTCGTGGCGCTGATACGGGCGCTCAAATAGCTGGCCTGGGTTTGCAGCGCCGCCAGTTGGCGCATGTTGGAATCCACCTGATCGGGCAGCCTTCCGTTATTCTGCATGCGATAGGCGGCCAGCTTGTCTTCGGCGGCGGCCAACTCTTTCTTCGCGTCGTCCATCTGGTCCTTCATGAACTGGGTGGTCTGGAAGGTTGCGTTCGAGCGGTTGCGGATATTCTCATCGATAAAGCGGCTCACCAGGTCCTGGACCACGCGCTGGGCCGTCAGCCGGTTTTCGTAGGAAAACGTGACCGCGAAGGCGGGGATGCGGTCGGCCGTGCCGGTGGGAGAGGCCACCGGTTGAATCTGAATATCCTTCTTCATCACTTCAATGACGTCTTCGATCGGCATGCGGTTGCGCTCGCGCTGATAGAGGCCGAAGGAGTTGATGATGGTGGTCAGCACGCTACGGCTTAAAATCGTTTGCGCCATGGAATTGATGCGGTCGCTCATCTGCTGATTGATGGCCGATTGCACCATGTTCTGCGGGACCTGCTGGGGGACGATTTTCACCACCGCCTGTGAAACGTAGCTGTCGGGGTACAAGTACACACCTACTACGCTCGCTACCAGCGTGAATAGAAAGGGACCAAACATCCATCCCTTATGCCGGCGCACGATATCGATGTAATCCTCGACATCCAGCGCCCTTCTGGGCGTCGTATAATTATCGGCCGGTTGCATCCAGTCTCCTCCGCTTATGGAACCACCACGGTGTCGCCATTTTCAAGGAAAATATTCTGCTCCAGATTCTTGCCCTTGAGAATGTCCTGATAGTTGAACTTCAGGCGCTCCGCACCGCGAATAATAATAACTTTTTTCTTGTTGGCGAAATCCCGAAACCCGCCGGAGTTCGAAAGTGCGTCGAACACCTTGGTGGGAACCGCCAGGGTGTATTCGCCCGGTCGATTCACCTCGCCGGTGATGTAAAACTTCTTGCTGTTGACGGTTTGGAGACTGACGCTGACATCGGGACTATTAATATAATTCTCCAGCGCCTGCTTCAACTGCTCGCCGAGGCGTTCCGGCGTGAGCCCGCTGGCCTGTACGTCGCCCACCAGAGGAATGGTAATTTTGCCGTCTGGACGAACAGTATAAGGCCCGCTGAAATCCTGCTCGCGCCAGACCTTGATCAACAAAATATCCTGGGCTCCGATCACGTAGGTCTTGGGGTCTACGGCCGTCTGGGAATCGGATTTGAGGGGGGCTGTTGACGCATCGTTGCGGCCCGGGGCCGGTTGACTCGCTGGGGGGGGCGCCGGCGAACTCTGATTCTGTCCTAACGCGGGGCCTGGTATCAGGCACGCCAGCAAGAACGCGCCGGCCAGGGTCAGTACTATAGAAATTGAATTTCGCGTCACGATCACGAATCCTTCCGCAACATCGTCCGCTGTTCGAACTCAGGTGCTATCTTCACTATATCTTGGTATAACAGCCTTATGCGTGGCGATCCAGTAACTACGGTACTGGGCCGGCGATTACTCATCCGGGACTCATGATCTACTACCTGGCCAAAACCGATCCCGAGACCTATTCGCTCGACGACTTCGAGCGGGAAAAGCGCACCCTGTGGGACGGGGTTACCAATCCTCAGGCCGTCAAATCCATCCGCGCCATGCGGCCGGGCGACCGCGTCTTTATTTACCACAGCGGAAGCCATGCGGAGGGCGGTTCCGGCGTAGTGGGGCTCGCTAAGGTTTTGACGGAGGGCCGCGCCGATCCCAAGAATCCGAAATCGGCGGTAGCGGACCTCGAATTCGCCGGTCGTCTGGAGCCGGCCACCACACTGGCGGAAATCAAGCAATCCCAGAAATTCAACGATTGGGCGCTGGTGCGCCAGGGCCGGCTCTCCACCATGCCCGCGCCCGAAGATTTCGTTGCCTGGATGCGGACGCGCTATCCGAAAGCGAAAATATAGGGTGCGGACCAGATCGCGCGGCCTTCTGCCGCCATTCTGCGAGCCTTCCCGGCTTTTCGCCCTGCGGTAGACTGAAGCTTGCCTGGACTAGCTCGATCGGTCGCCGACTTTGCGGGGTCCCCGGCGGGGCGCGTGTGTCTTGAATGGTTCCGTCGCGAACGCAACTGGATAAACGAGCAGCATCTCAAGTTATCTCGAGTCCCGGCCCCTACCTTCTTTGAAGAAAAACGCGCCGCCTGGATGGCCGAGCAGTTTCAGGCGCTCGGTTGGGAAGCGCGTCTGGACCGCGCGGGTAATGTGGTGGCGACATGGCCGGGCTCGGCCGCATCCACGGTGGCGGTGACGGCGCATCTGGATACGGTGCTCGCGCCGCGTACTGCCGACGACATCAAAACACTGCGAGACGGGCGCATGGCCGGGCCCGGAGTCGCGGATAACGGCGCCGGACTTGCCGCACTGCTGGCACTCGCTGCTGCGTGGAAGGCTGCATCTCCGCTCGAAGATGCGCCCGCCGCGCCTATTCTGGTAGCCAATGTCGGCGAGGAGGGTGAAGGCAACCTGAGCGGCATGCGTTATTTCTGCCGTGCTGCACCGGGCCAGCCGCGGGTGTTTCTGGTGCTCGATGGCCCCGGCACCGATCACATCACCTCGCGCGCGCTGGCCAGTCAGCGTTTCGAAGTCACGATCACCGGCCCCGGGGGCCACAGTTGGCGGGATTCCGCGCACGGCAATCCGGTGCACACGCTTAGCCGGGCGGTCACATTGTTCACAGCTCAGGCCGGGGCGCTGGATGGGCCCGGCACGGCCTCGTCGCTAGCGCCGAGTCCGCGCAGCAGCTTCAATTTCGGGATTTTCGAAGGCGGGTCAAGCATCAATTCCATTCCCACCGAAGCCCGCGCCAAGATTGACCTGCGTTCGGAGAGCCTGGAGCGCATTGACAAGATGGCGGGGCTGCTAACGCTCGCTGTCGATCAGGCCGTCGAGGCGGAAAACGCTCGTTGCAGCGGACCCCGGATCGCGGCGCGCATTAAAGACATCGGCTCGCGCCCCAGCGGCGAGTTAGCGGATAACGCACCACTGCTCGAAGCTCTTCGCGCCGTGGATGCACATCTGGGTATCCGCAGCCACCTGGACTGCTCCTCGACCGACGCCAACATTCCGTTATCGCTAGGGCTACAGGCGGTCTCGATCGGAGCGGGGGGGCAAGGCGGCGGGGCGCACACGCCAGCCGAATGGTATCTGCCGGATGGGCGCGATTTGGCGTTGCGAAGAATCATGCTGGCGGCGTGGTTGCTGTTAACTTGCGAGTAACGAATACCAGCCCTTTTCGTCTTTATCAATTAGCACGTATAATCGAAATGAAGGCGTCTGCCTGAGGTGAGGTAGGAATGAAACTGCTCGAAAAGATGCGCCAGCAAAAACTGTTATCCACGACGCTCCTGCTGTTCACGCTTTCTATCGGAATCGTGATCGGCACATTGGTCAATACCGGTGTCCACGCACAGCGTAGCGGAGTGGCCGCCCCCGACGCCACCCCTCTGGTAGTCCCCAAGACCGTGCCGTCCGGAAATGAGTTCACAAAACTGGCCAAGCTGCTGGAGCCGAGCGTGGTGAACATCACTGCTGACTATACCCCCAAGCTGCAGGAAGGCAAGAGCCGGAAAAAGGGCGACGACGATGACCAGGGCGACGAGGACTCTAGCGACTTGTTCCGCCGCTTCTTCGGTGGTCCCGGCGGTCCTGGCGGTGGCGATTCACCCCAGGCCCAGCGCCGCGAACAGTCCGGCACGGGATTCGTAGTCGACAAGAATGGCTATATCGTTACCAACAATCATGTGGTCGATGGCGTCGATCGCATTAAGGTCAAGCTGCACGGAGATGAGACCGAGTACAGGGCGCGGCTGATCGGCACCGACCGCGAGACCGATCTGGCAGTGATCAAAATCGATGCCAGGCGTCCGCTCGCGCCCGTGACCATTGCCAACTCCGACAGCGTACAAGTGGGCGATTGGGCGGTGGCAATTGGTTCCCCATTTGGCCTGGAAGCTTCCGTCACCTTGGGCATCATCAGCGCCACCGACCGGACCACCGTGGGCCAGCAGTTCCAGCACTTCATCCAGACCGACGCAGCCATCAACCCGGGCAACAGCGGGGGACCGCTACTGAATATCAAGGGAGAGGTGATTGGCGTCAACACCATGATCGCCACCCAAAGCGGCGGGTCGCAGGGGATCGGTTTCGCGCTGCCCATCAATACCGTGGTGCGGGTGTATAACGACGTCATTCGCGACGGACGCGTGACGCGCGGATCGATCGGCATTTCATGGGCGCCCGGCACCAAAATGGATACCCTTAGGGCACTGGGCGAGGATCACGGCGTGATCGTCGGCGATGTGAAGAAGGGCGGCCCGGCGGATAAGGCCGGGATCAAGGCCGACGACATCATTTTGGGGATCAATGGACAAGCGGTCAAAAACGGCGACGACCTGGTCGCTCGCGTGGCCGACATTCCGGTAGGCACGTTAACCAGCCTCACGATAGACCGCGACGGCAAGAAGATGGAAATGAAGCTTTCCATTCAGGACCGGGCGAAAGTGTTCTCCGACGACCCCAGAGTGGTGGGGGATATCGCTCCCACCGAGACCTCTCCCGGCAAGGACGAACCCACCCAGGTTAAGTTCGGCATCAGCGTCCGGGGCGTGAGCGACGAGGAAAAAGAAACTACTCCCGATAAGCGCGGCATCGCCGTGACTCGCGTCGAAAGCGGTTCTTTCGCGGACGATGTTGGGCTCATGGAGCACGACATTATCACCGCCATCAACCGTCAGCCGATCAATTCGGTGGATGACATCCGCAAAGTTCAGGGAACTTTAAAGCCCGGCGACCCGGTTGCGTTCCGCGTGGTGCGCTCCATTCCCGGAGTGCGGACCAAGGGCGCGCAGGCGCGCACCGCGACCATGTTTCTGAGCGGGACGCTGCCGCAGAATTAACCGCGGGCAGCCGCGAAAATCAAAGGACGGTCTAGAAAAGTTGCGCTTTCTTGCGGTATCGATAGCGGCGCTGGCGCTGGCCGCGGCGGCATCGGCCCAGTCTGCTCAGCCGGCAAAAAAGAAGGGCGCACCTGCCGCCGCCGCTAAGGCAAAGACCGTTGCTCACGCCGCGCCTACGAAGACAGGAAGCGCCAAATCGTCAGTCTCAAAGTCTG
>JBDTTL010000245.1:0-7620 GCA_039930665.1 Acidobacteriota bacterium | reverse complement strand
AACTACCTTTCCTGATGATCCTCCCCATCAGCGTAGTGGTTACGATCGGTCCTGGATGGTCGGCAATCCGCTAACTATCCAGCCTGAGGTTCCTTCGGAGGGCGGCTCCAAAAATAACTTCCGAGTCGCCCGTGATCCAGGCGCTGGACTATCCCCCTGACGTTCGGAACCCGCCTCGTCCCTGCGGGAATCGGGATGGTGGCTGATATATACTGAGTGGAATAAAATGACTCGACGATCGAGCGTGTCTGCAGGGCTATTTTTGGCCGTTGGCTCGGCTCTAGTTTTCGCCCAACCCGCCGCTCAGCTCGAATTGTTTGAAAAACAAGCCCGCCCCCTTTTCGCGGACAAATGTCAGGGTTGCCACAACGCGAAATTGAAAAGCGGTGGACTCAATTTTAGCTCCGTCGAGGGACTGAAAGAGGCCGCAGCTGCGGGGATTTTCGGCTCTGCCGCCGAGCCTGACAAGAGCGTCATCCTGCAGGCGCTGAGCTATGAAAATCGTGTAAAGATGCCGCCGCAGGGTCGTTTGCCGAAGGAGACCATTGCTGCTTTGCGGGAATGGGTCGCCGCGGGCGCTCCCACCCCGGGCGGCACTGCGGAAGCCTCTCTTTCAGGAACAGGGGTACGTCCGGTCGCCATCCGTGGCGTTATTACGGACGCTGACAAGAACTTCTGGGCATTTAAGCCTATTGGTCGGCCGGCGATTCCCATTTCGACTCAGCATAAGGGTTGGGCGGCCGGTCCCATTGACCAGTTTATTCTTGCGAATCTGGAAAAAGACGGTCTTGAGCCCGCTCCGCAGGCCGAGAAGTTGACGCTCTTACGGCGCGCGACTTTCGATTTGACCGGTCTGCCGCCAACAGCAAAAGAGATCCAGGATTTTAGTGCCGACAAATCTCAGAACGCGTTCGAGAAGGTGGTTGACCACCTGCTGGCCTCGCCGCGTTACGGCGAACGTTGGGGCCGGCATTGGCTGGATGTCGTGCGCTATGCGGATTCGACCGGCAGCGATGAGGATCACCGTTATACCCACGCGTGGCGTTTTCGCGATTACGTCATACAGGCATTCAATGACGATATGCCTTATAACCAATTCGTTCGCGAACAACTGGCGGGCGATATCCTGGCCGCCGATCCCGCGTCTGGCGTTGGCTATCGCGGAATCGTGGCAACCGGTTTCCTAGCTCTCGGGATAAAGGCACTTGCCCAGAAGGACCTGCCGTTAAAGCGCTACGACGTGGTGGACGATCAAATCGATGTGACTTCCAAGGCGCTACTGGGCCTGACGATAACCTGTGCGCGTTGCCACGATCATAAATTCGATCCGATTGCGACCAAGGACTACTATCAGCTGGCCGGTATTTTCGCGTCGACCCTCAGCTACGAAGGGGGTGAGACGGGCGGGCCCATTCAGACTCCACTCGCGCCGCCTGCCGAGTTCGAAGCGTTCAAAAAGCAATGGACCGAATTTCTCGAAACCGAAAAACAAATAACGAAAATCGTCGATTTTGTACGTGAAGCGAAGAAGAACCGGGATAGTGGGGAGAAGCACATTCCGGACTACATGCAGGCAGCGTACCGAGTGTACGGCCGAGGCGAGGCACTCGCTGGCGTGGCCTCGGATGCCAAACTCGATCCGAGCCGGCTGGCGCTTTGGGTGGAATACCTGAAGTTGAAGACGCGGCCGGAACTGGCAAAATGGCATGCTGCCACCGATGTAGATCGCAGCCAGGTTGCCGCTCAATATCAGGAGGAATTCCGGCGTAGCGCCTATCAGTACGATCAGGATCTGAGCTGGTGGCAACAGGCGCGCCAGAGCTTCCCTTCCGCGGGAAAAATTGCCGGCCCCAGGCCGCGGATGAATGAAGAGAAGGATCCTTTCTTCGTAGCCATCTGGGTGGAAAAGGGACCCTTGTATCTTTCCGAAGAGGAGCAAATCGGGGCTTTACCAGCGGACGAAGCGGCGGAGATCCGTAGATTGATGGCGCGTGCAGAGGAACTAGAGAAGAGACTTCCGACGCAGGAAATCCCCATGGCGAACGCTGTGACGGAAGGCGCGACGATGGACCAGAGGGTCTTTCTGCGCGGAGACTATCACAATCTGGGCGATCCAGTAGAGCGCACCGTGCCCGCTATCCTCCGGCTGAGCGCTCCGGCTAGCTCCGTGACGACTAAGAGTGGAAGACTTGAACTCGCCGATTGGATCGTAGATGCCAGAAATCCGCTGCCTTCTCGAGTCATGATGAACCGGATATGGCAGGGGCATTTCACCGACGGTCTTGTGCGTACGCCGGATAACTTCGGAAGACTCGGTGACCGGCCTTCCAATCCCGAGCTCCTCGATTACCTGGCTCGCACCTTCGTCGAGAATGGGTGGTCCATTAAGAAGATGCACCGGCTCATCATGCTCTCCAAGACCTACCAGATGAGCGCTGCCTATGACGCCGACAAGAAAAGCAAGGACCCCGAGGATCGACTGGTTTCCCGCTTCCCTCGCCGGCGGCTCAGCATCGAAGAGATTCGCGACGCTTATCTCGCCATTGGCGGAGAGCTCGATTTGACCATGGGCGGCACGCTTGACCCCGGCGTGGGCACGGACGGGGAAACCAGCGCGAGCCGCATTAGCATGAACCCGGAAAGCACAAAACGCCGCAGCATCTATTTGCCGTTGCGCCGCTCGAACCTACCTTCGCTGTTCATGCTATTCGACTTCGGGGACGCAACCAGCCCAGACGGGAGGCGGAACCCAACCACGGTGGCGACACAGGCGCTCTTCGTCATGAACAGTCCGCTGGTGATCCGCCAGGCTCAAGCAGTGGCGGAAGCGGTTCTCAAGCAGGAAAAGCAAGACAAACGCAGGATGGAAGCGCTCTATATCCGGATTCTGGACCGGGACCCTTCGCCGGCCGAGGCCGACGAGGGACTAACGCTTATCGGGAACTTGCGCCGGCAATCGAATCAGTTTGACGAGAAGAAAGCATGGCAAAGTTTCAGCCACGCACTGATGGCTTCCAACGAATTTGTGTACGTGTACTGAGGATGTGACTGCCATGGACATACGCTCACTGATTACTAAGGCGCCGCGAACCTCGGAGCTGTCCCGGCGGGCGATGCTGCGCGCAGCAGGATGCGGTTTTGGTTTTATGGGACTCCAGTCGCTGCTCGCCCAGGGCATCCAAGCTCAGACCCAAGATCCGCTTGCTCCGAAATTGCCGAGCCTCCCCGCACGCGCCAAGCGCGTCATCTTTCTGTTCATGCACGGCGGTCCTTCTTCCATCGACACCTTCGATCCCAAGCCCTATCTCGATGCGCATGACGGCCAGCCCTTGCCTATCAAGCAGCCACTCACTTTTGCCGCGGGTAAAACCGGTGGGTTGATGAAGTCTCCTTGGCAGTTTAAGAAATGTGGACAGAGTGGGTTGCCGATCAGCAGTCTGTTTCCAAATATCCGTGAATGCGCGGACGACCTGTGCGTGGTTCGCTCCCTGGTTGGGGAAGGGGTGGATCACGGCGCAGCGCTGCTGCAGACCTTCACGGGTACGTTTACGTTCACGCGCCCCAGCCTCGGCTCGTGGGTGCTGTATGGGCTCGGTACGGAAGATCGCAATCTGCCGGGCTATATCACGATCAAACCGGCGCTCTCCCACGGAGGCGCCAAGAATTGGTCATCCGGATTCCTGCCAGGCTCGGTTCAAGGGACAGCAATCGGCCATGCGGGCATGCAGGTGGCGGATATTCAAAAAGAGCCTATTGAGTACCTTGTGAACCAGGGTCTGAATCGTGAGCAGCAGCGCTATGAGCTCGACATGATCCAGGCCATCAACCGCAAGCATCAGGAGCTGTGGAAACTCGACGAGGACCTGGAAACTCGGATCCAGTCGTTCGAAATGGCGTTCCGCATGCAGGCCGAGGCGCAGAAAGTCTTCGATGTCTCCGGAGAATCCGACGCAACCAAGAAACTGTATGGGCTCGATGATCCCAAGACGGCTGATTTCGGATGGCAGTGCCTGCTTGCCCGGCGTCTGGCCGAAGCCGATGTCCGTTTTATTCAATGTACGCACAGCTATAAGTGGGATCAGCATACCGACCTCTTCGAGAAGCACAACGAAAACGCCGCTGAAGTCGATAAGCCGATCGCGGGTTTGCTGAAAGACCTGAAAGCAAGAGGATTGCTAAAGGATACTCTCGTCATCTGGTCCGGCGAATTCGGACGCACTCCGATCTCGGAAGGCGGGAACGGCCGCGATCACAACCCCTACGGGTATTCCTTGTTCATGGCCGGCGGTGGTGTTAAGCCCGGCTTCGCCTACGGCGCTACCGACGAGTTCGGATACCATGCGGCGGAAAACCGCATGCACATCCACGATTTTCATGCAACCGTTCTGTCACTGATGGGCCTCGATCATACCAAGCTGACTTACCGTTATTCGGGCCGCGACTTCCGGTTGACCGATACCGCAGGCAACGTGCACGAAGGTGTGTTCACTTAGTCATTGGCGGGGCTTCCGTCTGGCTGCGATCTCCAGCCTAGGTGCATGTCAGTGTCAATCATCTAGCAGGTACTGTAGACCTGCCGACACCCGGCGCTAGCAGATAACTCGTGATTCGCCAGCCCTGGACTTCGCCGGAGGCGTCAGACCAATGCAGCAGGGAGAAACTCCGATACGCGATGTGGTCAAACATGTAGTCCTTGTGGTTCACCTTACTGTTTAGATACTCCATGCAGACGGTGATCCCCTTTATCCTCGGCTTGGGCGGTTCAAGAAGTCCTATTTTTTTGAGGAGGGGCCAATCGGCTGGACCTACGAGATCGAAATCACGAATCCCGAGCTTGGCCGCGGCCCTGCATCAATCCTCCAGGAGGGGCGCCTGGCGTCCGAACACGCCACGCGTGATTCCTTGTTTGATTCTGCCTTGGCGCTTCGGTGGTGCCGTAACCTGCCCGATACGAGAGGGCCCAATAACGCCGGAACAAAATGCCTGCGTCTCATGATCCGTTCCTTGGAGAGCCTACCCTCCACGCGCCGGGCGGCAGCGGCTGAACTCTCGTTCGCCGCTGCCGTCCTCCCAACCCAGCGCGCCCTCGCGGCCCTTCTGCTAGCGGAGTGAAACGGTGGTCGTTCCACTCCGGCCGATATGACTCGCCAACTCCTTTTCACGCTTGGACTTCATAGGTGCCTGTGCATCGGCAGTGCCCAGAGCCCAGACCTTAGACAGGTAGCACGAGTCGCCATAGCGGTTGAACTGTAACGTCCCCTGCTCCTTGGACGCATGCGGTATGCCCTCACCGACGGTCATGAACATACCGCTTTTGTGCCCTCCACTGGCTTGGCTGACGACTAGAACACCGTTGGAGTGGCGAATGGAATATTCTCCAGACGGAAACGCCGTGTCGCCAATCTGGAAGTCGAAGGGGATGGTTGCCCGCAAGTTCATCGTCTGTGCATGAAGAGATGCGGTTAGCGTCGCGGCAAACAATCCCGCTGCAAGAATGAGTCGTTTCATATACTGCTCCTTTATCGATCGTGTTGGGCGTTTACTGGTCATCGTTTCCAACCAGGCTATTGAACCTCGCCACAGATAGCGCAAGCGCGGGAAAAGTCCGCCACGGCCCCAAAAAAATAAATTGCCCTCTGCTTTCTGCTTCAAATGATGTATACTTACCGAACCTTACTGGTAACGCGTGTCGGAGAATATGGGCGACATCACACGGCTTTTGCACGAGTGGCGTCAAGGCAGTCCGGGTGCCGAAAACCAGCTTTTCGACCTTGTGGTTCCCGACTTGCGCCGCTTGGCTCACTATCTGATGCAGCGCGAGCGCAAGGACCACAGCTTGCAGGCAACCGAGCTGGTCGACCAAATCTACTTCCGCCTGGTAGCCGCTAAAAACCAAGATTGGCAGAACCGGCGCCATTTTTTCGCTATAGCTGCTAGAGCCATGCGCAGATACCTGATCGATCACGCCCGCGGCCGGCCGGACGCGGAGTTCGTAGCCATAAATGGGCTGGAAGACCTTCTTCCGGCCAATAGCCCCAAGGTGGATTTGGCCCTTACGGTGGATCGGCTTTTGGACGAGCTTGCAAAGACCAAGCCCGAGTGGTGCGATCTGGTGGAAGTGAAATACTTTCTTGGGCTCACCGACGAAGAGGCGGCCGATGTTCTGGGAGTGAAACTGCGCACTATGCAACGCATGTGGCGCGACGCTAGGCGCTGGTTATTCGAACAGACGGAGTCCGGCTATGGAAAACAAAGCGCAGGACGATGATCTGGTGATGAATCTGGTCGAGCTCGCGCTCAACCAGCCCGAAGAGCAGCGCCGCGCCTACCTGCAGCGAGCCTGCGCCGGTGAAACCGAACTATTCGACCAAGCCTGGGAATATGTCCAATGGGAAAGCCGCATGCAAGGGTTCCTTCTGGAGCCACTTTATTCGCCGCCCCTTACTGAGCATCCCTTCGAGCCGGGAGAACTCCTCGATGGCCGCTTCCGCATCTTGCGCGAAATCGCGCAGGGGGGAATGGGGGTGGTCTACGAGGCCATGGACGAAAGGCTGGAGCGGCGTATCGCGATCAAGTGCGCCAAGACAGGTTTCCGCAAGCGGCTGCCACCGGAAGTACGCCACGCGCGCGAGATCACCCATCCGAATGTTTGCAAGATTTTCGAGATCCATACTGCCCGCACGCAGGCAGGCGAGATTGATTTCGTCACCATGGAATACCTGGAAGGCGAGACCTTGGCCGACCGCCTCAAACGCGGCCCTTTGCCGCAGGCCGAAGCTCGCGCCATCGCCCGCCAGCTTTGCTCCGGGTTGGCGGAAGCCCATCGCAACGGTGTTATCCACGGCGACCTTAAGAGCAACAATGTCATTTTGACCAAGTCGGCGGATGCCTTCACACGCTCCGTAATCACGGACTTCGGGATGTCCCACGCCGCTCAAGGCGCCCATTCCACGTTTCAATCGGGCCCTCGCGGCGGAACGCCGGACTACATGGCGCCGGAGCTGTTGAATGGTGAGAAGGCGTCGGTGGCGTCGGACGTGTACGCGCTGGGTGTGATGCTGCACGAACTCGTGAGCGGACGCAAGCCGGCCGCCGGTAGGGCGATTGCGGTGCAGCCGAAGTGGAATGCCATCGTGGCGAAGTGCCTGGCGGCGGACCCGCAGGATCGCTACGCAACCGCGACTCTGATCTCCCAAGCCTTCGAGCCTCCGCGAACCCGGCGCTGGTTCCTGATGGCAGCCGCCGCCATATTGGTAGCGGCGATCACGGGTGTAATCACGTATCAAGGAGCCGCTGCTCCCAAAGAAGTAGTGCGTCTGGCGATGCTCCCGTTCCCGTATAGCGCGGATTTAGCCCCGCTGGCGGATGGCGTCTTCCGTGACGCGTCAGCGAATCTCACTAAAATTCGCGGTGGAACCAAGGTGCGATACTCGGCAGTTTCGCTAGAGGAAATCCAGCGCGCGAAGGTCGAAACGCCGGAGCAGGCGAAGTCAGTGTTCGGCGCGACCCACGTGCTGCACGGAACACTGACACCTGAACATGATCGTGTGGTGCTCCATGTGTTGCTCACCGACACCCGCACGGGAGTGAACACCAAAGATTGGAGAGTGGAGTATGCCC
>JBDTTL010000244.1:0-7642 GCA_039930665.1 Acidobacteriota bacterium | reverse complement strand
CCATTTTTGACACAACCAGTTAAGACTCAAAATCCATCCAAAGGAGAATTGAGTCTTAACTGGTTGTGTCAAAAATGGGGGCAAGTCCAAGTTGTCTGTCGGGCACGATCAACGTGCTGATCGAGAGTGTTTTCCAGGAAGCAGTCCATGTCGATCTGGCAGGAGCGATTGGTCACTAACTGTGGACGATAGAAGGCCGCTCGTTGGGCTGCTGAACAACCCGGTAACTGCTGCGGTGATCCGGTACGCTCCCGACCTTGTCGAATATGTAGATGTAATACCGGACCGGCTGTGGTACGACTTTGAACATGGTGAGGCGATAGGCGGGCGCTTTCACCTTGTGACCGGGGCGATTGAAGAACTCCGCGAGTGCGCACGGGGAAGAGTGCTGGGCGGGCACGGCATCGGCCTGTCTCTTCCCAGTGCGATACCGATGGATATGGAGATGGTGGAGGCTACAGCTTCGCTCGCTCGACACTTGAATTTTCAATGGTACAGCGAACATTTGAGCATGTTCCTGGTCTCAAACGGGAGCGTGCCGAACAGCCAGGCGGGGCTTGGATTGCCAGTGTCTTATGACGATGAGACCTTCGACATCGTACGAGGAAAGCTCGAAATCCTCAGGACGTTTCTTAACTGCGACTTGATGCTCGAAAACAGCGCGGTGTTCACGCCCGTTCCCGATACTGAGATGAGCGAACCAGACTTCCTGAACCGCTTGTATTCAGAAACAGGCTGCGGCACGCTGCTTGACCTGCACAACCTGTACGTCGGGTTGCGCAATGGCGTCTTATCTCCGATTGAATATCTCGATCAAATTGACCCTGCAAGCGTGCAGGAGATTCATCTGGCTGGTGGGCATGAAATGGCCGGCTTCTACACCGATTCTCATTCCGGCCTGACGCCCGCTGAAGTGTGGGAATGGGCATACCACTTTGGTCCGCGCTTTAGAAACTTGCGGGCCATCGTATTTGAGTTTCACGAATCTTATTTCGAGAAACTTGGTCTGAAAGGAATTGCTGGGGAGCTGGAACGGATGCACGCACTGGCAGAGACAGTAGCTTCCGCGGCAGTCCAGCACAGTGCGACCGTGTAATGCTGGCCGAATTTCAACAAGCACTAGCGGATGTGGTGGCATCACCCGAGTTCTGCCGTCAGATCCGCGTCGCTCCTCTGCTCCTGCGCGAGCGCTACGATCTTTCGGAACGCGAATACCAACGGCTGATCCAAATGGTCAATCACAAGGCCATGGCGCTGAACTGCATGCTATACCGCGCGAACCGCTTGGCTCCATTGGCGATGAACCTCCATGAGTTTTGCACGCTACTGGGATCCAGATTGGGCCCGCTTCTATCGGAATACGCTACTTGTTATCCGCACACGACTGTGCATTTTTATCTGGAATGTGACCGGTTCTGCCAATTTATACTAACCAAGCTAAAAGAAGGGTATGAACTACCGCCGGACGCGAAAGCCGCGCTCACGGAGGAGCACTCCAAGATTAAGATAGGGCTCACGGCGAGTTATACCGCGGTTTAGCCCGCCGAAGGTTTTGCTGCGGCCGCCCGCAACGATTGGCTTCGACCAGTAGCCGGCTAGACAGGTGTGGAGATTAGCAAGTGGCGCTGCCCGAGCTCACGTTTCGATTCCTCGTCGCGAAGAACCACCGTGCAAGCTCCCGACGGCAAACAATCCGACGGCAACCGGAGTCGGACCGAGCCGTTGCTTGCGAAGGCGGCCATCACCAACGGAGCAGACGGTGCCGGGAAGTGAAACTCGCACGCGACACGCAGTGCTGTTTCCCGCGGTTCCAGCGTAATCGTCAGGTCTAAAAAGCCGTCTTTCAAAAGGATTTCGATAGGACGATTTGTACCCAGAGGAATGGTTTGTTCGTGAATGGCCTCCTGGAGAACTGCCTTGAGGTTGGCCACAAGATGCGCTCCCTGTCGCACTTCCTCCGCACATATAGCACATTCGAAGAAGTGCTCTTCGAAGCTGGCAGTCTCGTCGGGTGACAACTCGCCCAGGAGGTAGCGCTCGGCGAACCGGAGCTCGACAGCCGATTGGTGCTCCACAAGTCTCCTGTTTATTCTTCCTGACAATGCGACGGCTATTGTTACAGGATAATACGGAGATGATTTGTGTACTTGGCCTCCAGGGCGGCGGCTATTCAGCCGTCTAATCTTGCTGCTCGCGATGCCCGACACACTACGGCTTGACTGTCGCCGCTCGGCTCCGCAGTAAACCCACTCGGAAACGATTCTTGGCTCGATGCAACAAGACGCGCAAGTAATTACGATCGACGTGGTAAATGCGGCAGACCTCGTCCTTTTCAAGTTCTTCAAAGAAAATTAAGCGAAGAATTTGTTTATCCTTGTCAGGAAGGGTCCCGAGGATCGCACGAACGCTACGTTTGCGCTCCTCATTCACAAATCCGGTTTCCGGATCGGCTTCCCCGCTCGGCGCATCCAGTGCTTGGCTTTTGGCAGGCGCGTGACGCGATGACGAACGGTAGTATTCTGCCAGGACATTCGAGCACACTCCATTCACGAATGCCCCGAATCTCTCCGGATGCTCGACTCCGCCTTTGTTCCTTAGAACTGAGAGCACGCGAAGGAACGTCTCCTGGCGGATATCTTCAACGGCTTGATGGGATCGCAATGTTCTTCGCAGCTTTATGAGGAGTAGCTCGCTGAAGTACGCCACAAAATGGCGTTCAGTCTCGCCGTCCCCCTCCGTGAGCCGTTGGACATATTCCCCAGTGAATAATTGATACTCCACGCACGAAGCTCCTGTGGCTTCTGTATTCTAAACTCGAATCCAGGACTGATCAAGGATTAGTACCGGTACATATGTACTTACTACTCCCTGATACCACTTTCTTCCCGTAGAATTTTCTGAACCAAGGCGAAAGCGCGGCAAAGGCGTTAAGGGTTTTGTCTCCGAAGTCCCATTTCCGCCATCCTGACACGAAGTCAAACGATCCCCCCGCGCGGGCCTTAAGGGTATCATCATGAGTGCTTAGAGCCCTTCCGACTCAAAAACGACCGCCTAGCGCTCTCCGAAACTTGGTGGAACTGTGAGACTTCAGCGGAGCACTTATGATTCCATTTTGGATACGGGAAGGTCTCAGAAACTTCATCCCCGCAGTGCTTTGGGAGTCGGAAGCAGGATTATTGGGATCGTGGGACCTCAGGCGTTGGCAACCGAGGTCCCCACGCGACATGCCACTAGGGATTGTCCTCGGCTCCTGGGCAGCAGCGATATTCCTGGCTCTTGTCGAGCAGATCGATCTGGCGCTGCAGCAGCTTATTCCGAAGTTCCATCTCGTCGAGCTCGAGTTGGATCTTGCGTTGCAGCCCCGGCTCGCAAGTCTCGCAGTCGTCGAGGCATCCCTTAACAATAACTCCTGGAGTAGGCAAGCAGGATTCGGTGATGATTTCGAAGCTCTTCTGGGCGCCTGGCGCGACCGTGCCGCCCACCGCAGTCAATAGACCGGCAGTGAGCAAGTCTTTATCCACCTGCTCGAGCGCCGCCTTGCGGGTGGCAGCTGACAAGGGAGCCTGGGCAGGCTGGAAGACGCTGAACCCCAGGGCAGCGGCCCCTGCTGGGGTCGCCGCCGGGAAATTCTGGCGCGCTTGCGCGGCTACGCTGTCCCGCCCAATCTGCTCTATCGCTACACGATCCTGCTGCGTGGCCAGCACGCTCGTCGGATAGACTGCTATCTTACCGTTCGAGACCGGCGGGTTTAAGGACACACCGGTAGGTGCCGCGGGATCGTCGACGCGTCGTTCGACGGACTCCAGGGTAATCTTTACCACCTGTTTCCGGTTGAGCCTGTAGAAGTAATACGTCACAGCGTGACAATGATTTGGATTGGAGAACTCGCGCGAAGACGATTCGAAATGATCTTCGGATTCCGTCTCTACGTGAGTGCGCGTCGATACCTCGCCGATCGATAACGAAGCGGACGCGTGGGTGGCCTGCACGGACTGGCTGGCCGATGCGGTGGCGTGCGTGGATAGTTGGCGCAGAAAATCTGAGGTAGATTGTCCGCTATGCGATCCGTTAGCATTGGTATCCGCGCTGGCTGATAGAAACCCGATGGACCCGCTGGCGTCGCCATGGAAATCCCATTTGCCACTCTCCGAGTTGGAACTATGGCTATGATCGGTAACCGACAGATCAGACATTGAGTTCTGCATGGCCGCCATGAAGTATCTGTCTTCGGAAAGCTGCTCATTGCGATAGCTGAGCTTGGTGGCGCTATCGAAGGTGTACCGCGTCCGGCGGTCAGAGGTCAAGAGTTTGACCTTTTCGCCGGGCAGCAGAGTGATGGTATGGATCGGGTCGCCCAGGAATAGTGGTCCGGGGCAGCGCGTCATCCGTACGTGCAAAGTGACTTCTACTGTAACTGCCGTCACGCGCCCTGCAGAATCGTTTACTTGCACGCGGTGCGGCAGACGATAGCGGAAGTCCAGGACGTCGCAACAAATCTCATTGGAAAGAATGGGACAGCAGTCCGCCGACGAGGGCGTCGGGTTCGGGTTGGTGGTTGACATGGACGAATTTCCTCCTAAATTCATCGCGGGATGATCGGCGCCGAGCCTCTCACGGCCGCATTTCGCATTCGGGGTCAGCCCGAAGCTTTTTCCAATAGTGAGCAGTCCAGCGGAACCGTTTCATCTTGGGTCAATCGAGCAAGGCCAATAGCATAGCTCCCCGACTATTCGAAACAACGCAATAGCCGAAGCTCGGAATCTCTTTTTTGCATCGCCGTGTGAAACGATCGCGCTCCGAGCATCACTACGTCTCAGCAAGCGTGCGCCAAGGAGTCTGGGATCTCGCTCCACGAGATCGTCGGGCCCTGTGCGCTCCGCTGCAATCGAATTCAGTTATCGGAGGAAGAGAATTATGGCAGAGAAAAAAGATACCGCACCTGGCGGCGTACCGGTTCAAGTCACGGTAGCGCTGCAAGGGTCTTCGAAAGGAGAGGCTCCCCCGCAAGCGGTAGCGTATGCATTCACCGATACGGGACATTTTCTGGCGAGCGCGCCCGTGGACGCGAAGGGCCTGGCCACACTCACTATTCCCGCGTCGCAAAGTCCGCGCGAGATTCGCGTCGTGGCGGGTCCCGACCACGGCGCCGAAACCAATGTTGATCGCTCACCTGCGCTCTCCGACCTTACGCGCAGAGGCGCGCAGGAGCAGTATCTGCGAACGGGACCGGATGCGAAGGCACTGCAAGCGGTTTTCAACGTACCCTCCGAGATCTGGCGCTGCTGGTTCCGTTTCTGTTTCGTGAAAGGCACCCTGCAGAAGCGCATCTATAGCAGCGGCGTAGCGATCGACTACCCGGTCTGCGGAGCCAACGTGCAGATCTGGGAAGTAGAACAGATCTTCCTGATCGTCTCCAAGCTCGCCGACGTGCAGCTAGAAAAGATACGGCAGTACATGCTGAATCCGCAGCCCTTGCCGCCGGGCCCGGGCCCCGAACGCTTCAGTTTCAATGACGTTGCGTTCAATCCACAACCTGACCCCCCGGGCGATCCGTTTCGACGCCTGGGACGAATTGAGGTGGCGCGCCCAATATCAACTATCCAGGAATATTCGGTCGCTTCCCCCGAATTCGAGAGCGTTCACCGCGCCGCGCTCAGCGGCGATCTCGCCACTCTAAGGCAATCGCTGACGACCGTGAATGAAGCGGCCATTCGTTACATCTTCTGTCTGCTGTTTCCCGGGTTTATAACCAAACGACTGATCGCGACCCTGACCACCGACCGTTGCGGACACTTCCAGGGAAACATCTTCCTAAGTTGCCATGAAACGGCCAACCTATACTTCACCGCATCGGCCAACTTTATCTTTGGCATTCAGATTCCCATCTACGAACCCGCTCCGGTCAGTTGCTACACGCATTGGAACTATCAGTGCGGTACCGAAGTAACGCTTTACACCAGCAGCCCCTTCGCACCGTTGTGCACGCCTTGTGCGCCGATTGACGCGCCCGAGAATTACGTGCTGTTCCGGGCGCTCGGCAACGTACAATTGAACGGAATTTACGGCGCCAGCCCCGTCGTGAGCGGCGCCACAACTGCCGCGAACATCGGGCAGGCTGCCAATCTCTACGGCGGAGGCTACGATTCACCATTCGGCGGAAATATACTTCCACGGGTTGAGTTCGACAGTTCGCTGCGTGCGCTGAACAAGGCGATGTACTATCAGATTTCCTATCGCCAGGGCACCAGCGGCGCATTCGCACCGTTAGTTGGTTCGATCGATCGCAAGTACAACCATTTTGTGGGCACCGATCTGGTGACCTCGGTTTACAATCTTGGTCCAAAGGTGGTCAATGCCGTTGCGAACCTGTTTGAGATTCCCCCGGCGCTTCCTCCGCAAGGCGACTGGGCATTTCCGAATCCGCCCGTGGATCATGCAAATGCCCAGTTTACGACCACGGCTCTGCCTCCGTCGCCGCCTCCGCCGCCCGAAGGCACGCACGGCAAGTATCAGTTGAAACTGGATCTGTTCGATTCCAACGGCAATGCCGTAAACATCGCAGCGGCGGGCATTCGTTACTTTGTGCCCACCACGCAGGATCCCGACGGAACGATTCACACTTCGGACGCCGCGACCATAGGCTTGGTTACCGGCAACAGCTTCATCATGACCGTCCATATCGACAACCGCATGACTTCCGGATCGCTGGGTACCCCTGCATTAGATGGGAATCCCGCCGATACCTGCGGCGTGTTCCGCTATTCGCGCTACTTCACTCTTCCCGTGGGATCCGTCACGATCCCTTACACGGCAACGCATCCTGGCGACTTCGCGACCTACTCATACCGGTTATCGCGCGGCGCCATTCCATTGACGCCACCGACAACTTCCGGAAAGGTAAGCGCGGCTACCAATCCGGCCAGCGTGACGATGAGCGTAGTCAGCTTGCTCACGCAGCCCGACAACACACTCTGCGATACCGCAGGCTTCGCCGAGGACCTGTATGTTGCGGCGCTCGCGACCGACGGCTGGGGTCGTCTCTCTCAATATGACAGCAGCCCACCGCCGCGCGCATTTGTACTAGCGCCGTTACCTTAGACTGCTGCTTTGAACCGGCTGCGGGTTGGTCTGGAGTTCTCCAATTCTCCGCGACCAGCCCGCGGCCTGGTGTGGGTGCGACGCAGGTTCCGCAGGAGACGCGATGAAGTTCTACTGGCTGGTATTGGGAGCTTTGGCGGTCTTGCGCATCACTCATCTGTTGAATGCCGAGGACGGCCCGCTGGACTTCTTCGCGCGGCTCCGTGGGCTCGCTGGTAAAGGATTGTGGGGCGATCTGCTCGATTGTTCCTATTGTCTGAGCCTGTGGATCGCGATCCCTTTCGCGTGGTGGCTCGGCGATGCTTGGAAAGAACGGTTTATGTTGTGGCCGGGCTTATCTGCCGCGAGTATCTTGATCGAGCGCCTGACATCACGGGTATACGAACGAGAGCCAGGGCCGGCGCAGTATTTTGAAATTCCCGAGGGTGATGAGAATGTCATGTTGCGGACGCAAGAGAGAGGATTTGAGAACGCCAACCGTGTTTACGGATCGGGTTTCGCCACCCCTCCCGGCGCCGTGGAGCGCGGGAACCCGGCAGGGTAC
>JBDTTL010000243.1:0-7682 GCA_039930665.1 Acidobacteriota bacterium | reverse complement strand
CTGATCGTCTGGGACATCGTTCGCTTCTGCAAGCAGCAAGGCCTGCTGGTGCAAGGGCGCGGCTCGGCCGCCAACAGCGCCGTCTGCTACGCGCTCGAAATCACGGCTGTCGATCCGGTCGGCATGGATTTGCTCTTCGAGCGCTTCCTATCAGAAGAACGCGGCGAGTGGCCCGATATCGATCTCGATCTCGCCAGCGGCGACGAACGCGAGAGGGCCATTCAATACGTCTACCAGCGCTACGGACAACTGGGCGCGGCCATGACCGCCAATGTCATCACCTACCGCGGCCGCTCCGCCGCACACGACATCGGTAAGGTGCTGGGCTTCGACGAGGAAACGCTGGGGCGCTTGGCGAAGGTAGTCCCGCACTGGGGTTTTCATGACGCGGCCGACACCTCCGAGCATCAGTTCAACGAAGCCGGCGTCGATCTCGCGCAGCCGCTGGTGCAAAAATTTCTTTCGCTCTATGAACGCGTGCAGGACTTGCCGCGCCACTTAGGGCAGCACTCCGGAGGCATGGTGATCTGCCAGGGCCAGCTAGATTCCATCGTGCCCCTGCAGCCCGCCACTATGCCCGGACGCTTCGTCGTGCAGTGGGATAAAGAGGATTGCGCCGACATGGGCATCGTCAAAGTGGATCTGCTGGGCCTGGGCATGATGGCGGTGATGAAAGAATCCATCGGACTGATTCGCGATCACTACGGTGAAGAAGTTGACCTGGCGCATCTCCCGCCCGATGACCCGCAAGTCTATGCCGCGCTGCAGAAGGCCGACACTATCGGCATGTTCCAGGTGGAGAGCCGCGCGCAGATGTCGTTTCTTCCCAGCCTGCGCCCCGCGAGGTTTTACGACATGGTGGTGCAAGTCGCCATCATCCGCCCGGGGCCCATTGTCGGCAAGATGCTGCATCCATATTTGCGGCGTCGACAAGGGATCGAAGCCGTCTCCTATCCGCATCCGGCGTTGCAGCCGGTTCTCGAACGCACTCTCGGTGTGCCGTTATTTCAAGAGCAGCTTCTGCGCATGGCGATGATTGTCGCCGGATTCACCGGTGGCCAGGCCGAAGAGTTGCGCCGCGCCATGGGATTCAAGCGCTCCGAAAAACGCATGCAGGAAATCGAAGGCAAACTGCGCGAGGGCATGAGCCGCAACAGCATCGCTTCCGATGTTCAGGATATGATCGTGCGCTCCATCGGTTCGTTCGCGGCTTACGGCTTCCCCGAATCGCACGCCGCAAGTTTTGCGCTGCTGGCCTACGCCAGCGCCTATTTGAAGTGCCATTACCTGGCCGCATTCACGGCGGCGATGCTCAACAACCAGCCCATGGGCTTTTATCATCCGGCCACGCTGGTCAAGGATGCCCAGCGCCATGGTCTGCACTTCAAGCCCATCGATGTGACACGTTCCGATTTAAAGTGCACGCTGGAGACGAGGGGCCACGGGCCGGGAACGAGGGGCCAGGGGCCAGACGCCAGGGGCCAGTGGCTGCAGCCCCGGAACCACACTTCCCCAGCCTCTTCCCTGGTCCCTGGCCCCCGGCCCCTGGCCCCTTCTTGGCTGGTCCGCCTGGGCTTCAACTACCTCAAAGGCCTGCGTCAAGCAATCGCCGCGAGCATGATTGAAGAACGAACGCGCGCGCCGTTCGCCAGCATCCGCGATCTGGTTCGCCGAGTGCCCACGATCCGCAAGGAAGAATTAAATTCACTGGCTCAAGCTGGAGCGCTTAACTTTGTCGGAGCCGAGCCCAGCCACCGCCGCGAAGCGCTATGGGATTCCGAACTCGCCGCGCGGCCCGTGGGCGAGCTTCTAGAATCCGCAACCACCGCGCCCGATTCATCTCCGCTCGCTCCGATGCAGCCCGACGAACTTCTTTTCGCCGACTACCGCTCCACCAGCCTTACCATCGGCATGCATCCCATGCGCTTGCATCGTGAACACATGGACCGCCTCGGCGTGATCCCAGCGTCCGCTCTCGGCCACATCCCCGATGGCGTACTGGTTCGCATCGCGGGCAGCGTCATCTGCCGCCAACGCCCGGGCACCGCACTCGGCTTTCTCTTTGTGAGTCTCGAAGACGAGACTGGAGTCTCCAACGCCATTATTGTGCCGGATTTGTTCGCCGCCCAGCGCCTGACCATCGTCGATGAACCGTTCCTGCTGATCGAAGGCATCCTGCAAAACCAGCGCGGCTCGGTGTCGGTGAAAGCCTCCAGCATCGAAGCTCTGCGTGTCGACGCCGCGGCCGGCGTCTCACACGACTTTCACTAATCCCCGCGCGGCTGTTAGCATCGTCATGAATGGATGAATCCGAAGTGTTTGCCGCTGTGGGCGAAGAAGGCTTCGCCCGCTTGATCGCGGCCTTTTACCACCAGGTACCCGGCGACGATATCCTCGGGGCGATGTATCCCGCAGACGATCTGGCCGGCGCCGAACAGCGCCTGCGCGATTATTTGATCTACCGCTTCGGCGGTCCGCCCAGATATATCGAAGAGCGCGGTCATCCGCGCTTGCGTATGCGCCATATTCCCTTCCCCGTGACGCAAGCCGCGCGAGACCGCTGGATGCTGTTGATGGACATCGCTCTCAAACAGACTGCTCTCCCATCCGACGCCGAACAGCACGTCCGCCAATTCTTCGAAGGCATGTCCACCTTCATGATTAATCGTTCGGAATAGCCGGAATGGCGACCTTGACTGGTAAAAGAGCTATCGTCACAGGTGCCAGCCGCGGCATCGGACGCGCCATTGCTGGAAGACTGGCGAAAGAGGGCGCTCTGGTGATCCTTTGCGCACGCGACGAGAACGCACTCGACCAAGCGGTGAGGGAGATCGCCGCGGCCGGCGGCTCGCGACTTCGATCCCGCTCGATCTGCGCGTACCCGAGAATCCGGCACGGCTTGTAGACTTCGCTGTGGAAGTTGACCAGGGCGTCGATATCCTTGTGAACAACGCTGGCGCTACCAAACGCGACGCATTTCTGCAGCTCACCGACGACGATTGGCTCGACGGCTTCGCGCTCAAGTTCTTCGGCGCGGTTCGCCTGACGCGCGCCGCGTGGCCCCATCTCAAGGACTCGCGCGGCTCCGTGATCAACATATCCGGCGCGGGCGGACGCACCGCCGGCGCGGAGTTCGCCATCGGAGGCTCGGTCAATGCCGCCATGCAATCCTTCACGAAGGCGATGGCGGAGCTGGGCATCGCCGACGGAGTGCAGGTAAACGTTGTCAATCCCGGATCCATCCGCACCGGACGATTACAGAAGCGCCTCGAAGCGCTCGCGGCCGAGAAAGGCGCTGATCTCGCTACCGCCGAGCGCCAGATGATCGCAGCTTCGAAGAGCACGCGCATTGGCGAGCCGGAAGACATAGCCGCGCTAGTCGCGTTTATCGCGGGAGCCGAAGGACGCTTCCTACAAGGATCGATGATTGATATGGACGGAGGCGCTACCAAAACACTATGAGTGAATCTCAGCCTAATAAAGTCGCGATCGTTACCGGAGCCGGCAGCGGCATCGGACGTGCTGTTGCGCTCGGTCTCCGAGCCGAAGGCTGGTCCGTCGCCATCGCCGGACGCCGCGCGGAAGAGTTGCGCACCACCGCTTCGATCTCTTGCGAAGGCCCTGAAATGTTAGTGGTCCCCACCGACGTCAGCCAGCCGGATTCCGTGCGTGCCCTGTTCTCGCGCGTCGAAGCCGCCTATGAGCGGCTCGACCTGCTGTTCAACAACGCAGGCACCGGCGCACCCGCTATCCCGCTCGAAGACCTGACCTATGAGCAATGGAGCAACGTGGTTGCCGTCAACCTGACCGGCTGTTTCCTGTGCGCGCAGGAGGCGATCAAGATCATGAAGTCGCAGCAGCCGCGCGGCGGCCGCATCATCAACAACGGTTCCATCTCTGCCCATGCGCCGCGGCCTTACACAGTAGCCTACACCGCCACGAAGCACGCGATTACCGGCCTTACCAAGTCGATCTCGCTCGACTGCCGCGCCTACGATATCGCCTGCGGGCAGATCGACATTGGCAACGCCGCCACTCCGATGACCGAGCGTATGGCGACCGGCATTCTTCAACCTTACGGAGCCGTGGTACCGGAGCCGCGCCTCGACGTACGGCACGTAGTGGATGCGGTGCTCTACATGTCGCGCCTGCCGCTCGACGCCAACGTGCAATTCATGACCGTGATGGCCACCAAGATGCCGTTTATTGGCCGGGGTTAACGCTTGGCGAGCACTTCGACGATCACGTAGGGTCCCGGCTCCGGCTGTTCGACTCCGAAACGCCGCGCGGCAGCCATTGCGGATTCCAGATCGTCGATCAGGCAAATTTCGTTCACCAGGACGCTCTCCGCCATTCCGTTGCAGGAAAGTGGCGAGCAGCCGAAACCGAGCATCCCCATCGCCGCGTTGCGCTCGACAACATCGTAACCAATCCGTTGGTAATCCGGGCGAATGCGGGGCAAGTCCGGCATGTAACTGGAGAAAAGCTGATCGATGGTGACCGGTTTTTCGATTCCGGACGCGTCAAAAAGCATCGGCAGGACTGCGTAAGCGAAAAGTCCAAACTCCGGTTTCGATACGTCGGGCACGCACGCCCAAGCCTCGGCCTCGGTATTCCAGCAGGTAGCGCGATTAAAATCCCAACGCTCAACCCATTTATCGGGGCGCTTCGAAAGGCACTCGCTCACGCTGGCGATCGGCTTCGTCAGCGTACGCTTGACGCAGTACCCGAGAAAAACGAGCTCGGACAAATTACCCCTTCAGCGCCGCCACAGTTTCCGTGGCCTTCTCCAGCATGAAGCCGATTTCGCTGTTGCAACTTAGGAAACGCATGCCGTGGTCGCGCCAATATTGGACCAGCTTGACTGACCGCATATGCAAACCGGGCGCGATTCCATGGCGATTGCACGCGTCGCGAATCTTCTCGATCGCCTCTACCAGCTTCGGGTTCTCGAACTGGCCGGCGATGCCGAGCGAAATCGACAAATCCGCGGGACCAATCATCACCGCGTCGATCTTCGGCACCGACAGCAAATCGTCGATGCGATCCAGAGCGGTCTTGGTCTCGATCTGCAGTACCACCATGGTGTTCGCATTCAGGTGCGCGATGATCTCGGGCATGCTGGCGCTTTCATAGCCCAAGTGGGCCCCCTGCAAGCCGAACCCGCGTACGCCTTCAGGAGGAAAGCGCGTCCAGCTGATGGCCTGCTCCAGCAACTCAGGCGATTCCACGCGCGGGAATAAAACGCCCTGCGCACCGCAATCGAGCGCCCGCGCCACTAACGCGTATTGCAGCTCCGCCACGCGCACAATCGGGCACAAGTCGGCTTCGTTCCCCGCCCGTATCAAATCCTGCAGGGTTTCGAGGTCGAAGCCGCCATGTTCGGAATCGAGAAAGGTCCAGGCCAGCCCGGCCGCCGCTAAAATCCGCGAGACTTCCGGCGAACGGATCATCGACGTGCTGCACCCGAATTGAGTCTTGCCCTCCTTGAGGGCCTGTTTCACGGTATTGATGCGCATGAATTAGATTGTATAAACGCGATGGTCGGGACACATTGGCTCGACCGCATCCGACAGGCGATCGATCAAATCCAGACCGTGCTGGGCCAAAAACGGCAGGATCGAATAGAAGCGTTCCTGCGGATGCCGGTGCGGATAGAGCATCGCGGCCAGGTGGCGCGTATCGGACAAAGCGCGCTCATCGCGCCGCAAAGTTTCGCGCGCGGTCTTCTTCCCCAGCTTTTCCATCTGATACAAAATCTTGGCGCGGCTCTTGCCCGCCGCGGCGGCTAAAGTAGGATCGAAGGCTTTAAGGTCAGCTTGCAGACGTTCGACCTGACGGGCGACTTCGGCCGTTGCCGATTCGATGGACCGGACCACGGACTGCGGCACCAGCGACGCTGCAATGCGCTCCTTCAGGACCCCTTCGTGCGTCATCACCTGCGCCACCGTCATGTGATAGCGCTCCAGCAATTTTCGCGAGCGCGTATCCAGAATCGTGAAACCGCTGCGCGCCATCGCCACCGGCATGCGGCCCAACAACAGCCGATACGCCACTTCCGATTGCGCCAGGTACGCCAACTCGCCCGGGCCGCCCACATAAGCGACCGTTGGCAGCAGATAATCCTGCCAGACTGGCCGCAGCAGCGCATTCGGCGAAACCTCTTCGGCGCGATCCGCCAGTTCTGCGTAATCGGAATCCTTGCGGCGGAGCGTGGCTCGTTCGCCCTGATTTAGAAGGAAGAACAGCGAGGTCTTCTGATCCACGTGCACCTGCGCGTGATAACCCGCGTCGGTTAGTTCGCGATTGCGCTCCAGCAATCCAGCTTTCAACTCCGGTACGGCGCACAGCGCTTGTGTCAGGAACGGAGCGCCAATTTTGCGCACGGCCGGGTCCAGCGGATCGAGATACAGCAGATCCAGCTTACCGAGCAGAGCCTTCAGCAGCGCTTGAAACCCCGCGCCCATGGTGGCTCCTGGATGGTAAGCCCGGTCGACCAGCCCCATGACGTCGTCGATAAACGGCAGGCCTGCCAGCGCCGCGCGCAGTTCGTTCAAGGGAGGGTGCGCGATGGGAATGCCGCCGACCGGTCTCGGCTTGCCGGCGAATTCTGCGGGCGCTTCGACGCGCAGGGCCGTCGGCTCGTCCGCCGCGCCGAAAACCCAGGCGTGATTCACTTCCGCGAAATCGTGATCTTCCGTTGCGAGCCAAAACACCGGCACCGCCGGAATCCCGCGGGCCGTGAGTTGCCGCGCCACGTGCGCCGCGGCGATGGCTTTATAAACGGTGTAGGCCGGACCCGAAAACAATCCCACCTGCTGCCCGGTCACCACCGCCACCGTTCCCGGCTGCGCCAGGCGCGCTAACGATTCGCTATCGCCATTTTGCGCTCGCAGCGCCCGAACCATCGCCGCGCGCCGCTCATCTGGATATTGGATCTCTGCTGCCGCCCGCGCGAAGGATTCCAGGTCGTAAGGATCGTGCTGGTAAAACCGCGCTACGCGATCAAAATGGTAGGCGAAATCTGCGAAAAGGCGGGACGTCCCAGGCAGGTCAGTATGTCGGATACAAGCAGGCTGCATGAAACCGTTTAGATGCTTCGCACGCCCAAGGGTAGCAGATTTGTTGCGCGCTATGCTGATATAGGACCCCTCAAAACACATGGACGAACAAGAGTTTAAGAACCGAGCCGATCACGCGCTCGAAGACCTCTACCGCCGCCTTTTAGCCGCCAGCGAGCGCCACAATTTTGAAGCTGATTTCGGCGGCGGAGCGCTGGTGATCGAGTTCGAAGCGCCTCCCGCCAAGTTCGTCGTCAGCCCCAATGCGCCGGTAAGCCAAGTATGGGTTTCCGCGCAGATGAAGAGCTTCAAACTGGATTGGGTCCCCTCGCGCAACGCCTTCGTCGTCCCCGATACCGGGCAGACTTTAGCGGATCTAGTCGCCGGCGCCGTCGGCCAGCAACTGGGAGAAAATGTGAGTTTGTAGGTGGCTGGCGTCTACATTTCGTATCCGTTCTGCGCCCAGAAATGCACTTACTGCAACTTCGCGTCGGGCGTTTTCCCACGCGAACTGGAAGATCGCTATTTCCACACACTGCTGTCTGAATTGCGTTCGACCGAATGGCCCTGGGCCCCCGAAACGGTGTATTTCGGCGGGGGCACTCCGAGCCAGATGGATCC
>JBDTTL010000242.1:0-7695 GCA_039930665.1 Acidobacteriota bacterium | reverse complement strand
CGGAGTCCAAATGTCCACTAACCCTATTTCCGCATCGTCCCCGAGTAGATCCGCCGCCGCCCGCGTCAACGGCGCCAAATCCCATGGCCCCACCACTGCGCAAGGCCGCGCCCGCTCCGCCCAGAACGCCGTCCGCCACGGCCTCGCCTCCCGCGCCGCCGCCCTCCCGCCCGTCTCCATCGTCCTCCCCGACGAATCCCCCGCCGACTTCGCGCGTCTCCTCAACTCCTATCTCGATGAGTTCGCCCCCACCTCCCCCGTCCAGGTCGAGTTGGTCGAGACCATGGCCGCCGCCCGCTGGCGTCTCCGCCGCCTCGCCGATGTCGAAACCACCCTGCTCGGCAACGAAATCGCGCGCCGCACCTCCGATATCGAACTTGCCTTCGCCGGCATCAAGCGCGAGCGCGTCCCCGGCGACAGCCTCGCCTACGTGTTCCAGTGCCTCTCCACCGGGCCGTCCCTGCACCTACTGATCCGCTATGAAGGAACTCTCAGCCGCGCCTACACCCGAGCCTTCAAACAGTTGCAGGAACTCCAGTCTCTGCAAAATCGTGTACAACCAAACGAACCCAAGCCTGCCGCGCCGCCTTCGAAAATCGCCGCGCCTTCTCGCCCGATTCCCACGAATAACGCCGCCCCCACGCCCCCGCCCGTTCTCCGGACTCCCCCGGAATCGGCCAAAAACCAGCCTAAACCGCCCCTAAATGCGTTTCCGACCGCAACCAAATTCGGCCCCGCCCCCCGCAACGTGCGACAATGAAGTTTCCCCACGTATAAATGACCAACACCTCCATTCGTAACATCGCAATAGTTGCGCACGTAGACCACGGAAAGACTACCCTGGTCGACGCCATGCTCCGTCAGAGCGGGATTTTCCGTGAAAACGAAGAAGTGGCCGAGCGCGTCATGGATTCCAACGACCTCGAGCGCGAACGCGGCATCACCATCCTCGCGAAGGCCACCGGTGTCTACTATCACGACATCAAGATCAACATCATTGACACTCCCGGTCACAGCGATTTCGGCGGCGAAGTCGAGCGCGCGCTGAAGATCGTCGACGGCGTCATGCTATTGGTGGACGCCAGCGAAGGCCCTCTGCCCCAGACCCGCTACGTCCTGAGCAAGGCTCTCGAAGCGCGCCTGCCGCAGATCGTGGTCATCAATAAAATTGACCGCCCCGACGCCCGTATCCCCGAAGTGCTCGACGAAATCTACGATCTGTTCATCGATCTCGATGCCACCGAGGACCAGCTCAACTTCCCCATCGTTTATACCAACGGCAAGGAAGGCATCGCGAAGTTGAACGTTGAAGACGAGAGCACCAACCTGCGTCCGCTGTTCGACACCATCCTCGAAAAGACTCCGCCGCCGCCGGGCGATCCCGACGCAATTCTTCAGCTCCTGGTGGCGAACCTCGATTACAGCGAATACCTCGGACGCCTCGCCATTGGCCGCGTGTTCAACGGCACTCTGCGCCTGGGCGACGAAGTCTCCATCGCGAAACTCGACGGCTCGTTCCACAAGACCAAGATCACCAAGCTCTACTCTTTTTCCGGGCTCAAGCGCGTCGACGAAACCATTGGACGCACCGGCGACATCCTGGCCATCGCTGGAGTCGAAGGCATCACCATCGGTGAAACCATCACCAGCGCCGTCGATCCCAAGCCGCTCGCGCATATTCAGATCGACGAACCCACCATCGCGATGACGTTCACCATCAATACGTCGCCGTTCTCGGGCAAGGAAGGGCAGTTCGTCACTTCGCGCAACCTGCGTGATCGCCTGGATCGAGAGCTCCTCACCAACGTTTCTATCCGCGTCGAAGAAGCCGGCGGTCCCGACGCCTTCAAAGTCATGGGTCGCGGCGAACTCCAGCTCGCCATCCTTATAGAAATGATGCGCCGCGAAGGCTTCGAACTCGCGGTCGGCAAGCCCGAAATCCTCACCAAGACCATCGACCACAAACTCTGCGAACCGCAGGAGCTACTGGTGATCGATTGCCCCGAGAACTTCGTCGGCGTTGTCATCGAAAAGCTGGGTACTCGCAAGGGCAAGATGGCGAAGATGGTGAACCACGGCTCCGGCCGCGTGCGCCTGGAGTTCCACATCCCCTCGCGCGGCTTGATCGGCTTGCGCAGTGAGATGCTGACCGACACGAAGGGCACCGCCATCATGAACTCGCTCTTCAGCGGCTACATCGAGTGGCAGGGCGATATTCCAACCCGTCCAACGGGTTCTCTTATAGCCGACCGACCGGGTAAAACAACGGGTTACGCATTGTTTAACCTACAAGAACGTGGCGATATGTTTGTGGGCTCCGGACTCGAAGTTTACGAAGGCATGATCGTCGGCGAAAACGCCCGCGACGCCGATCTCGACGTCAACATCGTCAAGGAAAAGAAGCTCACCAACATGCGCGCTTCGAGCGCGGACGAAGCCATCCGCCTGGTTCCGCCGCGTTTGCTGAATCTGGAGCAAGCCCTCGAATTCATCCGCGACGACGAATTAGTGGAAGTGACTCCCAAGTCCATTCGCCTCAGAAAGAAGATTCTAAAACAAAATCAACGCTAGTCGTTTAATTTATAAGCCAAGCGTTATCAAATATATACAAGTATTATGCTTCCCAATCCTTGCATCGGCGTGCGATACTAGCCTTCAGCCGCCATGAGCCAAGTGAGCGAGGCGACAGCCCGTTATCACAAATTAATCGAGAGTGAACCGTACATAGACCTGGCTTGGGCCGAGGCGCTACAACAGCGCCTGCGTGCCGAGAAACTGGTCAGTCGGCCGTTGTCGCCGGTATTGCGGCCGCACTTTCTGACCACCCGCGACTATGCCATCCTCGGCAAAGCCGCGGCGACGATATTTTCCGCCATCGATCGCGCGGAGCAGATGATTCTAGCGACCCCGGCGCTGCTCTCGCGCATGCAGTTGCTGCCCGCCGAGCGGATGCTCGCCGCCGTCGAACCCGGTTACTCTTCGCAGGCGCTCGCGGGATTGCTCGATGCGAATCTGCACAACGGTTCCACCCACTTCATCGGACATCGCGTGGGCGCGCCTTCGAGCGTGGTCTACAGCGACCTGCTCGCCGACATCTATTACGAGGCGCCGCCGGTCAAGGAATTCCGCAAGAAGCACAAACTCACGAAGCTCGGCGGCACCAAAGCTCTGACCTCGGCGATTCTCAAAGCCTACAAGGAATTCGGCGGCAAGAACAAGAAGCCCTCGATCGTATTCGTAGAATCGCGAGCTCCGTTCCAGCCGGTGGATTCGAGCGAGAACGCGCTGCTCGCCGAGCATCTGCGCCGCGACGGATTCGAGGCCGAAGTAGTATCGCCCGAACAGCTCGAATACAAGAACGGGCAGCTGCGCCGCGGCGACATGGTGATCGATATCGTCTACCGCTGCGTGCGCGTGCAGGAGTTCCTGGTCCGCTTCGATCTCAACCACGCCCTGGTGCGCGCTTACAAGGACGGCGCCGTGTGCATGGTGAACAGCTTCCGTTCGGAGGTCGCGGCCAAGCGCGGCATGTTCGACCTGCTGACCGACGACTCGGTCACCGCCAAGTTCCCAGCCGTCGAACGCAAGGCTCTCAAGGAATTCATCCCCTGGACTCGCATGGTGCAGGCCGCCAAGACCACCTACAAGAACCACACGGTGGATCTGCCGGACTTCGTCATGAAGCACCGCAACAAACTGGTGCTGAAACCCAACGACGATACCTCCGACCAGAACACTTTCCGCGGCGCGGAACTCGACGAACTGGGTTGGGAGAAAGCTCTTCGTCAGGCGATGCGCAGTCCTTACGTGGTCCAGGAAGTGGCCGACCCGGCGCGCGCCGTCTTCCCGCTGCTGCAATACGGGAGCCTGGTCATGAAAGAGATGCAGGTGGAAGTTCACCCGCACTTCTTCGGTGGCAAAATCCACGGCGCATCGAGTTGGCTGCACGTTGTCGGCTCATCGGGTTTCTCGACTCTCTCCGGCCTCGCCCCGACGTTCCTGCTCGAAGCGAAGTAGCAGCGCGTCACCGCGCCGCGGCATCGGCAATCGCTAAGACAGCAACTTCGTTTCGCGGGCTCCTCAAGCCCGATATCGTCCGTATGCGGACGAACATGCCGCGCGTTTACGCGGCGGGCAAATATACTTCCAGACACGCGCCGCCTTGCGGGCGATTGCTCGCGGCACGGCATCCGGTCTGGTGATGTAGTGTTCCTCGGCGAGAATAGCGGCTCGTTCATGGCGGCCGACGCCGCCTGCGGAAAAGCGTGGTGGGAGTTTCCGGCGAACCAGGGATGGCACGCATCGGCCATGACCTATTTGTTCGACAACCGGCAGTACGTTGCGATTGCGTCGGGCCTGAAAATCATCGCCTTCGCGCCGCCGGAGGAATGGGCGGCGATGGTCGTCTTTAGAAACCCAGGCGCATGGTGAACTGCAGCACGCGACCGTTATTGAGCGTGTTGGTGATTTTGCCAAACGACGACGACCCCACGACGTGTTCGGCAGAGGCGAACTGCGCGTGATTGCCCAGGTTATAAGCATCCGCCTGGGCCCGCAGAGTAAAGGCGCGGCCTTGGGCTTCAAACCTGAACTCGCGGCTGACGGTGGCATTCACATTGAAGATGCCCTGGCTGCGGAACACGTTGTTGCCCAGGTTGCCGCGCGTGTCACCGGGCGCCATGAAGCCAAACTTGTCCCGGCTCAGGATTTGCGTGGACGTATCCGGGTTCCCCACGGTGGCCCCCAGGATCGAGGGATCGATAATATTCGGACGGTCGCCGTTGCCACCATCCACATTGCCGAAGCCGGGAGCATCGGAACCAGCGAAGAGACCGAAAGGAGTGCCGTTCTTGACAATTAGGGTGCCGCCAACCTGCCAATTGCGTGCCAGCGCCTGAACAGTCCGTGGAAGGAAACTGGGCGGCCGGGGCAAGGCATAAGAGCCGAACAAAAGCAGCGAATGCGGCGAGTCGAAAGAGCTCAAGCCCTTCCCGTCCTTAAGCGAATCGTACTGCCATTGCGACCCCCGGTTCAAATCGCCGTTGGCAGCGGTGTTGCTGTAGTCCACGCCGTTGTCGAGGGCTTTGCTGAAGGTGTAGTTGCCGCCCAATATCAGACCGCGGGTAGACCGCCAACGCCAGTTCACTTGGGCGGCGTCGAAGTAGCCGATCCCGCCGTTGACGATATGAACGACGTCATAATAGCGCGGGTCGGGACGGCGCAAGTTCACAGTGGCGGTGGTCAAGGGGATGCCAGGCACGGGTTCGGCGCGGTTTTGTCCATAGAAATTGAGGAGCTTTATGGTCCGGCTGCCCACGTAACCCCAATCCAAAAACAAAGGGCCGAAGTGGCGTTCCATCGAAAAATTGTATTGGTGCGAGTATGGTGTGGCGAGGTCGGGCGAAAACAGAGTTAGGGAGCTGCGCGGATTCGCGCTGGTAATATCGACTCCCGAAAGAGGATTCACCAAGTCCGGATTATTGACCTGAATGGTAACTGCGTCGGGCGGGTTATAACGTATCTGCGAGTAGGTTACGGGGAAAATCTCGCCGTAGGAGACGGTGTAGCTGGTGCGAATCACGGTGTCCTTCGGCGCCCTATATACCAGCGCGAACCGCGGGCTCAAATTGTTGGCGTCGCTACTATACGGGATCTCATCGCGACGGTTCACTTCGACCGGCGCGCCCGACGATGCATAACGCAGACCCCAGTAAATCTGCAGACGCGGATGCGACGTCCATTGATCGGCGAAGAACACATCCGTATCCCAGGTGCGGAAGCCACGGTTGTAATTACCAATGCGTATGTCGAAGCTGGTGGGAGTGCCCAGCAGCAGATTTTCAATCGCGGTGCGACCGAAGTTGTTGTTGAAAGAGAAAGAACCGCGCGAATTGTTCTGCTCAAAACCGTTCAACTGGTAGCGGTAGATATCGCCGCCAAAGGTAAGCCGGTGACGGCTGCCGGAGAACTGGTGATACCCAACCGCGCCATAACGAAAGGTATTTTCGGCACGGTTCAAAGGATATTGCTCGGAGGGTCCCAGGCTTTCGATCTGGCGGGCAATGCGAACGTGGGGGCCGACGGCGTTGGGCTCCGCATGGAGATCCGACCGCGTACGATAATAACTCGCACCCAGCGAAAGCTCGGTAGACGGGCTGAAGATGTAGCGATAGGTGGCGCGCGCTTCCTGGGCGTGAATTCTGGTGTCCGGATTCTCTCCGGCCACAATCTGGAACGCATGCAGATCCTGGCGGCTCAAGGTGTGCAAGAGCGAAAGCGCGCCGCGCTTTCCCACGCCGCCATCCAGGCGCAAGGTGGTGTTCAGAGAATCGCTGGTCTGCGGGGCGTTGGTATTCAGCATGCGCTGGTCGAGGTCGGTCCGGTTAGGGATCTCGGTTGGATACGCACCCAGGAAGCGGGAGATAATCGCGCGTCTGGCGGGATCCGTCGTAAGGGGCGCTCGTTCCGAGGGCAGGGGCACAAGAGCGTTCCCGTTCACCATGCCGCGGTTCTTGGATTGCGTGGCGCTGCCGGAAAGCGCGCCCCACCGGGGAAGATTGCCGCCGAAGCGGAAGCCATAGTTGTTCATGCGCGACGGTTTCACCGATCCGTACTGAAAAAATGTCCGCGCGTTGAAAACGCTATTCTGCAGAGAGTCAAACAATTCGCCGTGCCAGGTGCTGGCGAGATTCTGGCGGCCTAAAATGGGGAGGCCGTCGGAAGACTTGCCAAATTCGGCGGCATAGTAACCGACTTCCGCCAGCGGCTCCGGGACAATGTGGTAGGTGCCACCCATCCGCTGCATATCAGCCTTTTCGGCTTCCGTATCGACCTGGCTTACGAAGATGTTTTCGTTGCGTAAGGCCTGTCCCGCAGGCTGCTGCGGGGCGCTGCGGGCGGGTGTCGCGGTCGCGGCGCCCGCTGGCGAATCCTGAGGGTCTGGTTCCGCGGCCGTCTCTTGAATGGAGGTTGCGGCCTGCTCGCCGGGGGCTGGAGGCACGGGGAGCAGTTTGATTGGTTCCTGGGTCCCTGCGGCCTCGGCAACCTGCGGCTTTTGGGGCGCAGTTTGGCTTTGCTGAGCGAGGCCTGCTACTGCAAATAGCAGGAGGTAGATGCAAATCGGGTGCCTACCGCTCGCCATCCATGCCAATTGTGGCTGTGTTTTCAATGATTTACTGGATTCTTGCAATATCTTAATGTTAGCAATTCGGCCCGGTCGCCCGATACTGCCCTTTAGGCAATTGTCCAAGGGAAATGGGTCACGTCGCGGGATGTTTCGGTCTGCGAGTAGTGAAATGCGACTATGTCTTGATCGCTTCGTAGCCGACGGCCGCCGGCAAACTCACTTCCAGGCAGGCGCCGCCTTGCGGGCGGTTGCTCGCGGCGATGGTGCCGCCGTGCTGGGTGATGATGCCTTCGGCCACCGTCAAGCCCAGTCCGGTGCCATGGGCGTCGAGGCGGGTGGTGACGAACGCGTCGAAGATATCGGGCAGCACGTAGGCGGGGATGCCTTGGCCGTTGTCTTCTACCGTCAGCACAATCGATGGGCGGCCGTCGCGCTGCTCGCGGCGGGTTCGTACTTCGATTCGCCCCACAACTTCGGACCCGATGGCGTTCAGCGCATTGCGCAGCAGGTTGAGGAACACCTGCAACAGGCGATCAGGGCTGCCGATCACGCGATGCTCCGCGTTCGCG
>JBDTTL010000241.1:0-7728 GCA_039930665.1 Acidobacteriota bacterium | reverse complement strand
TCATCATGCTGCCGTTTAACATCATCAGTGAGCTTTCGCGCACGCTGGCCTTGGCGGTCCGTTTGTTCGGCAACATGATGAGCGGGGCGATGATAATCGGCATTCTGCTCACGATTACGCCCTTCCTCTTTCCTATCGTCATGACGGTGCTCGGCCTGCTTACAGGAATGGTACAGGCGTACATCTTCAGCATCCTGGCCGCAGTGTATATCGCGGCGGCCACGAGAGTCCGTCAGCCCAAACCGGAGCCAATTCCAGCGTGAAAAGCGACAAAAGGAGATCTTGTGGATAATTCAACTACGATCGCGGTGACATCGATAATCATTGCCGGCATCACGACTAGTTTCGGCACCATGGGTCCCGCGCTAGCTGAGGGCAGGGCCGTCGCGACGGCGCTGACTTCGCTGGCCCAACAGCCGGATGCCTCCGCGACCATCACGCGGACCCTGTTCGTGGGACTGGCGATGATCGAATCCACTGCGATTTATTGCTTCGTGGTATCGATGATTCTCATCTTCGCGAATCCGTTCTGGAACTACGTCATCGCCCAAACTGCGGGAAAGTAAGCGCATGCTAGTCGACTGGTTCACTATCGTTGCGCAGGTGGTCAACTTCCTCATTTTGGTGTGGTTGATGAAGCGCTTTCTCTACAAGCCAATCCTCCACGCCATCGATGAACGTGAAAAGCGCATCGCGAAGGAGATCGGGGATGCAGACGCGAAAAAAGCCGAAGCCCAAAAGGAGCATGAAGAGTTTCAGCAAAAGAACGAGGAGTTCAATCGGCAACGTGCCGCGCTTTTGAGCAAAGCAACAGGTGAGGCCCAGGCCGAAAGGGAGCGGTTGCTCGATGACGCTCGCAAGTCCGCCATAGCACTGAGCTCAAAACAACAGGAATCGTGGAGAAACGAAGAACAGAGCTTACATGAAGCGATCCGCCGCCGGACCCAGAAGGAAGTGTTCGCCATCGCCCGAAAGACGCTGACGGATCTAGCTACGACAAGCCTCGAAGAACGCCTCGGCGAAGTATTCACTCGCCGCTTGCGAGAGATGGATGGCAAGGCGAAGGAAAGCCTCGGCGAGGCACTTAAAGCGACGTCCGAACCCGCGCTCGTGCGGAGCACGTTCCACCTGCCAGCGGAGCAATGCGCGGCCATACAAAATGCACTCAACGAAACCTTCGCGGCCGAAGTCCGTGTTCGATTCGAGACCGCGCCGGACCTGATCAGTGGCATTGAGCTGACCACGAATGGACAAAAAGTGGCTTGGAGCATCGGGGACTATTTGGCATCGTTGGAAAACGCTGTCGACGAACTTCTGAGAACCAAGGACGCGCCTGAAGCCAAAGCTGAACCTAAACTCCAAGAGGCTGAGCCCCTGATAAAGAGCCAATGACCATGGACGATAGGAGCCTCCAGAACGATTTCGACAGTGCGCTTACCGCAATCGCTGAAGCGCGGGAAGCGTTCATGCCGGAGCTGAATCTACGGGAGGTAGGGACAATCATAAGTGTCGCTACCGGCATTGCCAAGGTGTCCGGTCTCCCTGGCGTGGGCTTTGACGAATTGGTGAGCTTCCCTGGCGGTGTATTGGGCATTGCGTTTAATGTGGACGCAGACGAAATTGGCGTCGTTCTCCTCGGCGAATATTGGCGCCTCCAGGCTGGAGACGAGGTCCAGCGCACTGGTCGGGTCACGGACGTGCCCGTGGGTGATGGATTGTTGGGGCGTGTCGTCGACCCGCTTGGGCGGCCACTCGATAACAAAGGTTCGGTGACGTCCAGCAAGCGCTTACCAGTCGAGCGCCCAGCCCCGCCCATCATGGACCGCGCGCCGGTGACGATGCCTCTTCAGACCGGACTGAAAGTGATCGATGCGCTCATTCCAGTCGGACGTGGACAGCGCGAGTTGATCCTCGGGGACCGCCAGACCGGCAAGACAGCGATTGCCATCGATACCATCTTGAATCAGCGCGATAAAAACGTGTTGTGCGTTTATTGTGCCATCGGCCAGCGCGCGTCGGCCGTCGCCAAAACCGTGGCCACCTTGCGGGAAAAGGGTGCGATGGACTATACCGTCCTCGTCGTTACTGAGGGCAACGACCCGCCCGGTCTCACCTACATCGCTCCGTATGCAGCTACCAGCGTTGCGGAGTTTTTTATGGAAGCGGGCCGGGACGTGCTGATCGTCTACGACGACCTGACCCATCACGCGCGTGCCTACCGCGAACTCTCTCTCTTGCTGCGCCGTCCACCTGGGCGCGAAGCGTTTCCAGGCGACATCTTCTATATCCACTCGCGGCTGCTCGAACGTGCGACACACTTGCGCCCGGAACTCGGCGGCGGCTCACTGACCGCGTTGCCTGTCATCGAAACCGAAGCGCAGGACATTTCTGCGTATATTCCAACCAACTTGATTTCCATCACGGATGGACAGATCTACCTTTCGCCATCGCTATTTGAATTGGGCGTGCTGCCGGCCATCGATGTCGGAAAATCCGTTTCGCGCGTGGGTGGCAAAGCACAGCGAGCCGCCTACCGGGCCGTGGCGGGAGACCTCAAGCTAGCCTACGCTCAATTCGAAGAACTAGAAACCTTTTCCCGGTTTGGAGCACGCCTGGATGAAGACACGCTCAAAACCATCGAACACGGAAAGCGGATTCGCGCCTGCCTGAAACAGCCGGAATTCTCGCCCGTGACCGTAGCGGCGCAGATTGCCCTGCTTTTGGCTTTGACCGCAGGACTCTTCGACAGGGTGGCGCTCGACCAGATGAAGGCGGCCGAAAACGCCCTGCTTGAGGCGGCCTCCAAGATCCCCGTGGATATGCGCAAGCGATTGGATACGGCGGACAAGTTGACCGACGAGGATCGCGAAACAATTGTCGAAATCGGCAGGCAGGCGCTGGCCGCATTCTGGTCCGAAACAAAAGGCAAGCCGACATCCAAACAAAAAACAGGAGACAAACAATGACACAGAACGATACGTTACTGACAATTGAATCACTGGCGGAATTGGCGGCGGTTCAGCAGCCGCCTTGCCTCTCGCTTTACCAGACAACCCATCGGCACCGTCCGGAGAATCAACAAGACCCGATCCGGTTTCGTAACCTCGTTAAGGAGTTGGAGACATCGCTGCAACAGAATTACTCGGACGTCGAAGCGCGGCGTTTTTTAGAGCGATTTGATGCCCTCAGTCACGATCATGCGTTCTGGGAACACAACCTGGATGGATTGGCGGTGCTAGGCGGGCCGACAACATTCCAAGTATTCCGGCTCCAGCGTCCGGTACCCGAATTGGCAGTGGTGGCCGACAGCTTTCACACGAAACCCTTGCGGCACTCTTTGCAGTCGGTGGGCCGCTATCAAGTATTGGGACTGAGCCTAGACAAGATTGAGTTGTTCGAAGGCACGCGCGATTCATTGGACAAAATCGATCTCGCGCCTGGAGTCCCACATACGATGACCGAGGCTCTGGGCAGCGAGTTGACCGATTCGCATCAGACGGTCGCCTCCTATGGCGGAACCGGTCAGGGGAGTTCTCCCATGCACCACGCCGACGGGGGACGACGAGATGAGGTCCAGATCGACGCGGAACGATTTTTCCGCGCAGTCGACCGAGCGGTGCTCGAATATCATTCACGACCGACGGGTCTACCGCTAGTTCTGGCCGCGCTGCCGCAGCATCATCACCTATTCCACCAAGTCAGCCACAACCCTTTCCTGGCTGCGGAGGGTCTCCCCATCCATCCCGATGCCCTGCCTATCGGCGAACTTCGCGAGCGCGCGTGGCAAGTCGTCGAGCCGCACTATCAGGCGCGTCTAGCTACACTGGCTGACGAGTTTGAAAAGGCGAAGTCAGGTGGACGTGGCAGTGACGACCTGGCGGAGGTCGCTCACGCCGCCGCGACCGGACGGGTCGCGACGTTGTCCATCGAGTCCGATCGCCAGATCGCCGGTCGGCTCGACGTCTCGACGGGGGGTATCGAACTTGCTGACTTGGGTAATCCCCACGTCGATGACCTGCTCGACGACCTTGGCGAGTTGGTGGGGAAGATGGGCGGCCAAGTCCTTGTCATTCCGGCGGAGCGAATGCCGACTAGGACTGGACTCGCGGCCACCTACCGCTATTGAAACGAATCACATGACAAGAGGAGCGTACGATGCAAATCCAAATCAATACAGACCATAACATCGAGGGTAGAGAAGCTCTGGCCGATCAGGTCAGGGGTGTCGTTGAGAACGCACTGAGCCGGGTTAGCGATCACATCACGCGGGTAGAGGTACACCTGAGTGATGAGAACGGCAACAAGAGCGGCCAGAGCGACCAGCGCTGCATGATCGAGGCTCGCCTCGAAGGCCGCCAGCCCCTTGCGGTAACTCACCAGGATGCGACTTTGGACGAAGCGGTAAGCGGTGCTTCCACGAAGTTGGCGAGAGCTATCGAAAGCACTCTGGGGCGACTGCGTGACCAGAACCGTGACCTTCCACTGCCAGAATCCGCAATCGATCCATCATGAGTGATGCCAACGCGAGTCGAGGCCCTTCGACCGGTGGCGGTCGCGTTGGACGATCAATCGTCAACGGCTGTCGACGGTTTTTTCGGCTGGTTTTTCTCGGCGCTGCGTTTAGCTTGACGATCTCAAGGATCGCAGCGCAGCAACCCGTCGAAAGGGCCACAGAACCGCAGGACCAACCCATATCCGCGACAGAAGATTTCGCACCGACAGCCGGCAAGGTTAACGTTAATCCCGTCGCGCGCGATGAAGAGATCCGCAAGCGACTCCAGAGCGTCCTAGAGGCCACCGGTTGGTTCACGGAACCACAGGTCCGTGTCAAAGAGGGCGTTGTCTTCCTTCAGGGCTTGGTAGAGTCCGCTGATCTTAAGAGATGGGCCAGCGACTTGGCGCGCAATACCCAGGATGTTGTAGCTGTAGCCAATCGAATGCAGGTGGTTGAGCCGTCGGCTTGGGATTTTCGTCCCGCTCGGACCGGTCTGTTGGAGTTATGGCGCGACGTTATCCGCTCCCTTCCTGCTTTCGCATTCGGGTTAGTCCTACTCGCCCTATCGGCGGGCGCCGGCATGTTGGCAACACGATGGGCCCGGGTGTTCCTTCGTCACAGGATTCGAGCCAACCTCCTCCGTAGTGTGATCGCATTTGGAGCAGGCGGGCTCGTCGTCCTCCTCGGTACCTATGTCGTATTAAGGGTGTCCGGGTTGACGCAACTTGCCCTTACCGTCGTCGGCGGCACTGGCTTGATCGGTTTGGCCGTTGGCATCGCCTTCCGGGACATCACCGAGAACTTTCTGGCTAGTATCGTCCTCAGCATGCAGCGGCCGTTCGAGACGGGCGATTTGCTCGAGGTGAGCGGCGTGACAGGATACGTGCAGCAGTTGAACGTGCGCACGACGATCCTGATGACCCTCGATGGCAATCTCGTTCAGATCCCAAACGCAACCATCTACAAAAGCAACCTCCGTAACTTCACAACCAACTCCAACCGGCGCGAGGACTTCCTCGTCGGTATCGGCTACGACGATTCGATCAACGACGCCCAGGAGCTTGCCCGGAAGGTGCTGGAGGATCACCCGGCCGTTCTCAACGACCCTGAGCCTTCGGTGTTGGCGGACAGTCTGGGTAAGGCAACAATCAACCTCCGGGTCTACTTTTGGCTCAACGGCCGCGAACACAGTTGGTTGAAGGTACGGTCCTCGGTGATCCGGTTGGTAAAGCTCGCCTTTCAGCAACATGGCATCTCAATGCCCGACGAAGCCCGCGAGGTCGTCTTTCCTCAGGGCGTCCCCGTTACCGTACTCGACGGCAAAGCCACAAATGTAGGCGGTGTTGGGCCACGGAAACAGCCACCAGTGGAATCCCCGCAGGAAAAGCTCGATGTGGCTTCGACGAAAGCGGAAGCCGGCTTATACAGCGACGCCGTTGTTATCGAAGAACAGGCGCGACAGGCACAACCATTGAAGGAAGGGGAAAATCTCTTGCGGGGTCCATCCAACGGCTCTGCTTCCGAGAAACAAGCGGGAAGACCACAACCTCAAGGGAAACGTAACTGAAGATGACGACGAAACAGCGCCACTGGCGGCGGGAGATGCGCGAGCGACTGGGTACCGACGGAGCCCAAACCAAGGCCAAACCCAACGTCGCATCCGAGCAAAGGGCATGAGCGACACCACCGCGAGCTTGCGCCGAAAGGTCGCCAGCGCAGGGGATCTTCAATCCGTTGTCCGAACCATGAAAGCTGTGGCTGCTTCGAGCATTGGCCAATACGAGCAGTCAGTGCAAGCGCTGGGAGACTACTATCGTACCGTCGAACTCGGTCTTGGAGTTTGTTTTCGCGGCTTGGGTTCGGCATCGATACCTGAAGCCACAAGACGAACGGATGCGGGCGCGATTGGAGCCATAGTGTTTGGTTCCGATCAGGGATTGGTGGGCCAGTTTAACGATCTTGTGGCCGAATATGCCGCTAAGGCCTTGGGAGCCCGGGCCGAGAGGGCTCAAGTTTGGGCGGTCGGCGAGCGTGTTCATGCTCACTTGAAGGATGCGGGCCTGCCGCTCGCCGGCTTCTTCGCCGTGCCGAGCGCCGTCAGAGCGATTCCCGCGCTCGTGGGAGAAATCCTTTTGGCATTCGAAGCGCTACGCGACCACCAGGAAGTGGTCGAACTCCACCTGTACTATAACCGGCCCCTATCCGGAGCGGCCTATGAATCCGTCAGTCAGCGACTGCTGCCATTGGATGAGGACTGGCTCCGCCAACGGGCTAGACTTCCCTGGCCGACTGAAACCTTGCCCGACGTCATGGGTGGCGACATTGCAACCCTGCGTGCGCTCATCCGCGAATATCTCTTCGTATCCCTCTTCCGAGCCTGCGCCGAATCCTTGGCGAGCGAGAACGCGAGCCGCCTGGCCGCGATGCAACGGGCCGACAAGAACATCGACGAACTATTGGAAGACCTCAATAGGACATTTCATCGTTTGCGCCAGAGTCGTATCGATGAGGAACTCTTCGACGTCGTCTCAGGATTTGAAGCTTTGCGTGCCGAGAATGAATGATGTGAGTTGGCAACTGCGGACATAGAGCATCATAAGCGTGAATACGCGCGATCACCTGCCTCGGTCGACCACCCTGCTTCCTGACATATCTGTTCAAAACCCGAAGAAATCGGTTGAGCGTGGACCGAGTGGAAAGCAGGTGCGTCCACCGGATTTATTATCACAGAATCAATAGTTTGCGAGATCTTGATTTTTCTCTGCGGAAAACGTGGTCGACCGGGATCTCGCCCAATAGGCTCATGGCACCCACAAGCTACCGAATCGCCAAGAGTTAGCATTTTGTCACGGTTTCAAGATCTTACGCTGATTTTGTCACGGTTCTGCCACGGTCCTTCACTCTGCCTCATTGCTGTAACAGAGAAAGTAGCTTAGAATCAAATACGTAGAATAGTCGGGGCGTAGCGCAGCCTGGTAGCGCACCTGCCTTGGGCGCATAGCGACCCGCTCCAAAGCTTCTATAGATTTACCTCCACTTTCAAGATTTTCAACAACTTGGGGAATCTGCTTTTCGCTCAAAGGCAACCCAAGTCGGCTCAACGGGTGGGGTTTTGTCACGGTTTTGCCATGTGATGTGCACGAGCCAAGTCAGCCCTCTCTGATTGTCCGAACGGTGCCTGGATCTTTGATACCCGCCGCCTCTTAGTCACAGTACGAAGGCGGACAATCTCA
>JBDTTL010000240.1:0-7774 GCA_039930665.1 Acidobacteriota bacterium | reverse complement strand
CAGGTTCACGTCCGTTCGCAGGTGCTTCGAACCCATCACGCAATAAGCGCCGCCGTAGGCCTTGCGCGTAATCACGGTGATCTTAGGTACGGTGGCTTCGGCATACGCGTAAAGCAGTTTCGCGCCGTGGCGGATGATACCGCCGAACTCCTGCGCAGTGCCGGGCAGGAAGCCAGGGACGTCTTCAAACGTCAGGATGGGAATATTGAACGCGTCGCAGAAGCGCACGAAGCGCGCACCCTTGGTCGATGAATCGATGTCCAGGCATCCGGCGAGATACGCCGGCTGGTTGGCGACCACCCCCACGCTGCGTCCGTCCATGCGCACGAATCCGATCACGATGTTGCGCGCCCAATGCTCGTGGACTTCCAGAAACTCTCCATGATCGGCCACCCGCCGGATCACGTCCTTGATGTCGTAAGGCTGATTCGAAGCCGCGGGCACCAGGGTGTCGAGCTCGGGGTCCTGGCGATCGGAAGGGTCGTCTGTATCGCCGCGCGGCGCTTCGTCGCGATTATTCTGCGGCAGGTAGCTCATTAACTCACGAATGGTGCGCAAGCACTCGGCATCGTCGTGCGCTTGAAAATGCGCCACGCCGCTGATGGAGTTGTGCGTTGCCGCTCCGCCCAGCGCCTCTTTGGTGACTTCCTCATGCGTAACGGTCTTGATGACGTCGGGTCCGGTGACGAACATGTAGCTGGTCTTGTCCACCATGAATACAAAATCAGTCAGGGCCGGCGAATAGACCGCGCCGCCCGCGCACGGCCCCATCACGGCGGAAATCTGCGGGATCACGCCGCTCGAAAGCGTGTTGCGCAGAAAAATATCGGCATAGCCAGCAAGCGACAACACGCCCTCCTGAATGCGCGCGCCACCCGAATCGTTCAGACCGATGACCGGCGCGCCGGTCTTCAGCGCCAGATCCATGATCTTGACGATCTTCTTCGCATTGGCTTCGGAGAGAGAACCGCCGAAAACCGTGAAGTCCTGCGCGAATACGTAGGCTGGGCGGCCGTGGATCAAGCCGTAGCCCGTGACAAAGCCGTCACCGTCGACGACTTGGTCCTCCATGCCGAAATCGTGGCAGTGGTGGCGCACCAGCTTGTCGGTCTCCTCGAAGGTGCCTTCGTCGAGCAGCAGGTCGATTCGCTCGCGTGCGGCGAGCTTGCCCTCATCGTGCTGGCGGGCGCGGCGTTCGTCTCCACCACCCGCTTCGGCGGCCGCGTGACGGCGCTGCAGTTCTTCCATGCGGTCTGACATTACAAGTTGTAGACTAGCAAACTGGCTGCGCCTAATAGGGATAAAGGATAATGGTTAAGGGTGATGGTTGCATAGAGTAACGGCGAAGGCGCATGACGCGTCGGATAAGTGCGTGCTCCGTTGGCCCTCTGTTTTACTCGCCGCAATTCTGCTCTTTCCCTTGCTGGCACAGGAGCCGGAAAGCTCCACCACTATTCGTGCCAACGTGCCGCTGGTGCTGGCGCCGGTTACGGTGACGGATAAGAAGGGCAACTTCATCGACGGCCTCCAGGTGGAGGACTTCCGCCTGAATGACGACGGCGTTCCGCAGCAGATCCGCATGGACACTTCCGATACGGTGCTGGCTCCAGTATCGCTGATGGTTCTGATTCAAGCCAGCGGAATTTCCGCTCCCGTACTGGCGCGCACCCAGCAGGTGGGCGGCATGATCAAGCCGCTGGTGATCGGGGAACGGGGCCGGGCCGCGGTGATCGAGTTCGACGATGAGATCCGCGTGCGCACGGATTTTACCGCGGATTCGACCATCATCCGCAGCGCGTTTGAAGGAACCCGCAGCCGCAGCATTCGGACGGCGCGGCTGATCGACGCGGTAATGGAGGGCGTGAAGATGCTGGAGACGCGTCCGCCCAATAACCGCCGCGTGATGCTGATTCTAAGCGAATCGCGCGATCGCGGAAGCAAGACCAAGCTCAGCGAAGCCGTCGAACTCGCGCAGCGCGCGGGCGTTGCAATTTATCCATTGACGTATTCGGTCCAAGCCTCTACGTTCGTCTCGAAGCCCTCGGATAGTCCGTCCATGCCCGGTGGCGACAACAACGTGGATTTCGTGGGTGGCATAGTGGAATTAGGACGAATTGCGAAAGCGAACGCGGCTGCGGTGTTGGCGAGATCCACCGGCGGACACCACATGGCTTTCCTTACACTCGGGTCGCTCGAGGAGGCGATCTCCCGCACCGGAGAAGAGATACATAGTCAATATTTGCTAAGCTTCACGCCCACACTGGGCAAGAGAGCCAAGGCCAAAGCCGGCAAAAAAGACGAATTCCATGAAATACAGGTGGCGATCCCGTCGCGCCCCGACGCAGTGATACGCGTTCGCCCCGGTTATTGGCCCGAGAAATAACGCAGCGAGCCCAGGTTCAAATAAATATAGCGTTTAGTTGAACAAATATAACGCCGTCCCTGGAGGCGGAGCTTCGGCCACGCCACCTTCGGTGACGCCCACCGGCTCTTCCTGCAACTGGCGCACGTAGATGCCGCCTTCGGCAAGGTAAACCTCGAGTTCGGAAGGACGCGGCAGCGAGCCCTGAATCAGCGCTTCGCTCAGCGGATCCTCAATGTACTTCTGCAGCGCGCGCCGCAACGGCCTTGCGCCGTAGCTGCGATCCGTCAGCGTCTTGTCGATGATGTACTTCGCGGCGTCGTCGTTGAGCCGCAGCTTGATCTGCTTTGCAACCAGGTTGAGGTTGATCTGGTCGGTCAGCAGATGCATGATCTTGAGCAGATCCTCGTCGGTGAGCGACGTGAACAGGATGGTTTCATCCAGACGGTTCAGGAATTCAGGATTGAACGCTTTTTTCACTTCGCTCATCACCTGATCTTCCACCTTGGCCGGTACGCCCGTGCCGGGGGACGAGAACCCAATGGGGCTGCGCTTGTCGAGGAAACGCGCTCCCAGGTTGGAAGTCATGATGATGATAGTGTTCTTGAAATCCACCGTGTTGCCGAGGCCATCGGTCAACTGGCCGTCTTCAAACACCTGCAGCAGGATGTTGTACACATCCGGGTGCGCTTTTTCGATCTCATCCAGCAGGATGATGGAGTAGGGCGCCCGTTTCACGCGCTCCGTCAACTGGCCGCCCTCTTCGTAACCTACGTAACCGGGAGGCGAACCAATCAACTTCGATACCGAGTGCTTTTCCATGAACTCGGACATATCGAAACGGATCAGCGATTTTTCGCTGCCGAACAGGAACTCGGCCAGCGCGCGCGCGACTTCGGTCTTTCCGACGCCCGTGGGCCCCAGGAACAGGAACGAACCGGCCGGTCGCTTGGGCGATTTCAAACCCGCACGCGAGCGGCGAATGGCGCGAGCCAGCGCGGAAATAGCTTTCTCCTGGCTGATGATGCGATGATGCAGTTCCTCTTCAATACGCAGCAGCTTCGAAACTTCTTCCTCCCGGATCGCAGTCATGGGGACGCCGGTCCAGCGCGCGACAACATCTTCGATGTCGTCCTTGGTCACTACGCCGGTCGAAGTGTCGTCCAGGTTGTATTTTTCGCGCAGCACGCGCAGGTTCTCGCGTTCCTTGCGCTCTTCATCGGAGTAGAAGCGAGCCTTCTCGAACTCGTGGTTCGCAATCGCGTTCTCCATGCGATGCACGATGAACTTGATCCGCTTCTGGATGTCCGCCACTTCACCGGGTAGCGTGGTCTGGCGCAGCTTCACGCGCGCGCCAGCTTCGTCGATCAAGTCAATCGCCTTGTCTGGCAGAAACCGATCCGGGATGAAGCGCACCGACGTGTGGACGGCGTTCTCGATAGCCTCGTCCGTGTAAGCGACGGCATGAAACTTTTCGTAGCGCTCCTTGATGCCGAACAGAATCCGCGTGGCGTCCGCTTCGTTAGGAGGCGGAACCTTCACAGCTTGAAAGCGGCGTTCCAGCGAACGGTCCTTTTCAATGGACTTGCGATATTCGGAAGGTGTGGTGGCTCCGATGCACTGAATTTCACCGCGCGACAAAGCCGGCTTCAGAATATTGGCCGCATCCAGCGATCCCTCGGCCGATCCCGCGCCCACCAGTGTGTGCAACTCGTCGATGAAGATGATGGCGTTCTGATTTTCCATCAGTTCTTTCATGATGGTCTTCAGGCGCTCTTCAAATTGGCCGCGATACTTGGTGCCGGCCACGATCAGCGAAAGATCCAGAGCGAGAATACGCTTGTCGGCCAGAAAAGACGGCACATCGCCATCGGCAACTTTCTGCGCGAGGCCTTCCACGATGGCCGTCTTGCCGACACCCGGCTCCCCGATCAACACCGGGTTGTTTTTTGTCCGGCGGCACAGGATCTGGATTACCCGATCCAATTCGGTGTCGCGCCCGATCAGAGGATCGAGCAGCCCGTCCATCGCAGCCTGCGTAAGGTCACGGCTGAACTCGCTCAGCAGCGAGCTTTCCTTGGGACGATTCGAGGACACTTTTTCGGAACTCGACCGCTGAATCTCATCGCGCACCTGCGTCAGGCGGAGACCGCGCTCATGCAGGATGTCGGCGGCAAAGCACTTCTCTTCGCGCAGCAGGCCCAGCAGCAGATGCTCCGTACCGATGTGCTTGTGGTTGAGGCGCTCGGCCTCTTCCGCCGCGTAAGCCAGGACGCGTTTGCACTCGTGGCTCAGCGGCAGGTCCACTGAGGTCGAAACCTTTTCGCGCAGCGTGGTGTGCGCCTCGATCTGCTTGCGAATGGATTCCACCGACGCGCTGGAGCGCAGAAAGCGGTTCGCGAGCGCCTTGTCTTCGCGCAAGAGTCCCAGCAACAGATGCTCGGTTTCGATACAAGGACTGCCGAACTGGCTGGCCTCATAACGTGCGAAGAATATGACACGGCGGGCTTTCTCGGTATAGCGTTCAAACATGATGATTGCCCTCGATACTATTAGACGGATTCCCCGGGGCCACGGATTCAAGCAGATGGCTGGCCGCTACCAACTGCCCTCTTTCGAGCGCGACAACACGGTCCGCACGGTGCGCGAAGTTCAAATTGTGAGTAACGTGAATGGAAGTTAACCGCCGTGACCGATGCAAATCATCGATCAGATCCATGATCATTTCGCCAGTTCGAAAGTCGAGACTGCCGGTGGGCTCATCCGCCAGCAGCACGCTGGGATTGCCTACCAAGGCTCGCGCCAAAACCACGCGCTGTTGTTCGCCGCCAGAAAGTTCGCCCGCGCGATGCGTGGATCGCTTGCTTAAGCCGACCTCATCCAAACGCGCCATCGATACGGGTTCTGCCTGCTGCTGGCTTTGGCCGCGTATCAGCAGGGGCATCATCACGTTCTCGAGTGCCGTGAATTCGGCCAGCAAGGAGTGAATCTGCCAGACAAAGCCCAGCTCCCGGTTGCGGAAGTCCGCAAGCTGATTAGCAGGTAGCTGACAAATGTCATTCTGCCCGAAGTATATCGCACCCTCCGTTGGCCTGTCCAGACCTCCAAGTAGGTGTAATAGCGTACTCTTGCCGCTTCCCGACTCGCCCACCAGCGCCAGCTTTTCCCCCTGCGCAACTTCCAGGTTGAGGCCCGCAAATATCACCAGATCGGCATCGCCCGAGCGGTAGACCTTGGATAGGCCTACGGTGCGGATCGCAGGTTCTACAAGTGGAGCGGACATACCTCTACCCCTATCTTATCGGTAAGTGTCGACGGCGCGGCCTTACTAAGGTGAAATTACCCGAAAACTTCGGCGACAGGGAGTTCCAGGGCAGGACTTTCGGCGCGCAGAACGTCGCCCTTGAACTCCTGCAGCCCGGCCTCCGGCGTAACAACATAGACGCGGCGCGCGGCGGTGTCGAACAGCCAAAGATAGCGGATTCCCATGCCGAAATGCAGGTCGGCGCCCCGCTGCAGATCGCTAAGGCGTAGGGTCGGGGAAAGGACCTCGATATATATGAAAGGCCCAGAAAGGGAATCGACGCCGACGGTTAGACCCAATCCTGTTGCGACAACGGAGAACTCGTTCGGGAGCGACTCCAGATACGCCAACAACTTGACTTGCAAACGCGAGCCGGGAGAATCGGACTGATCGGCCCCGCGAGCCGCAAGCTCCTCTCGCACGCGCTCGATCGACACACCCCGTTCCCGCAGCAGGTCCGCAGCCAAGCATTTTTCTTCGCGCAGAAGGCCCAGCAGCAGATGCTCAGGGCCGATGAACTTGTGCCTCAGCCGCTCCGCCTCTTCAGCGGCGTATGCCAACGCCCGCTTGGATTCGTGACTCAATGGCAAATCAACGCTTGTAGAAATCTTTTCGCGAAGCGGGGTGAGGGCCCGAATACGATCACGGATCGATTGGACCGAATCGCTCGCAGGCAGGAAACGGTTTGCGAGTGCCTTGTCTTCCCTCAACAGCCCGAGCAGTAAGTGTTCGGTTTCGATGGCGGAGGAACCAAACTCGCTGGCTTCGTAGCGAGCGAAAAAGACCACCCTGCGGGCTTTCTCGGTGTAGCGCTCGAACATAACGATCTTCAGGTTATTCGAAAACTTCGCTGAGCGGGAGTTCGAGAGCAGGGTTTTCGGTGCGCAGAACGTCCCCCTTGAATTCCTGCAACCCGGCCGAAGGCGTGGCGACATACACCCGCGGCCCGTCTGGATCAAGAACCCAAACGTACGCCACACACATCGTCAGGTAGTCATCTATCCGCCGCTGCATTTCGCTCATACGATCGTCTTTCGAAAGGCTCTCGATGCAGATGAACGGAGGTTGACGGAAGATCTGGCCATCAGGTTCGCCGAGAACCACGCAGACGTCCGGTATCCGGAAGCGCGTGGGCGACACCTGAACCCGCTGCTCCGGAGCAACCGAAATATTCCACAGCTTCCGGCGCTGGTAGAAATACGCTGTGATCGCCGCTTGCAACTTACTGTGATCCCATTCGCCCAAGTTACGCTCCTCGATGCGCCCGTCCACGTAGTCGCAATCCGGCCGATAACTCGTCGCCAGATACGTTTCTACGGAGATCAGCGTCCCGGTGGGCATGCCTTCAACCTACCACTTTCAGCGCACCACGACATTCACCAATTTGTCCGGCACCACGATGATCTTCACCACCTGTTTGCCGTCGATAAACTGCTGTGCCTTGGGGTCGGCGAGCGCCAGTTTTTCGATTTCCGCCTGAGCCGTCCCGAACGGTACCGACAACCGCCCGCGCACCTTGCCGTTGACTTGCAGCACCACGTCGGCGGCGTCCTCCTTCGCGAGCGCCGGATCGAACTTCGGCCACGTCTGGCGGAATACCGGACCCGTCTCTCCGAGTCGCTCCCATAGCTCTTCCGCCAAGTACGGAGCGAACGGCCCGATCAGCAGCACCAACGCCGGCAGGATCTGATCCAGTGCGCCTCGCGACAAGTTGGCATCTTCGTCGTTCAGAGTATTGAGCAGTTCCATCAACGCCGCAATCGAAGTGTTGAAGTGCCAGCGGTTATTGAAATCCTCGGTGACCTTTTGGATGGTCTGGTGCAACTTACGCAACGCTCTCTTGTCGGCCCCTGTATTCGGCAAGCCTTCAAGATTGACCGCCTGGTCGCCCCGCCCCAAATTCCGCGTGACAAACCGATAAATGCGTTCGACGAACTTCCGCGGGCCGCCCACGCTCGATTCGATCCACGGCATGTCCTTCTCGGGAGCATTCGCGAACAACACGAACAGGCGGCAGGTGTCCGCCCCGTACTTGCCCACCATCTCTTCGGGATCCACCACGTTGCCCTTGGATTTCGACATCGCCGAACCGTCGAAGCCCAGCACCA
>JBDTTL010000239.1:0-7785 GCA_039930665.1 Acidobacteriota bacterium | reverse complement strand
GGTTCTCGTCGTGGACGACGACACGGAAACGCGGTATCTGCTCGCTGAGATTCTGAATACGGAAGGTTATGTCTCATTGCTTGCAACGAGCGGAAAGGAGGCATTCGATATGCTGGCCCGTGTCCGGCCGGCAGCGATTCTCCTGGATTTGCTGATGCCAGGGATGGATGGCTTCGAACTGCTCAACCGAATCAAAGAAGACCGGTCACTACGGAACCTCCCGGTCTTGGTTCTGACTGCAAAGCATCTTACAGATCAGGATCTCCAGAAACTGGCCGGCAAGGTTCGCGGGATTTTTTTGAAAGGGAATACGTGGAAGGAAGCACTGCTTGACCAGTTGCGGCTAGCAGTGCATGAAATTTGACCGCATGAAAACTGTTCTGATTGCTGACGACGACCAAGCTAGCCGCGAATTGCTCAGAGACGCACTCGAAGCGTCTGGCTTTCGTTTACTCGAAGCGTCGGACGGGCGGGAAGCATTGAACAAAATCCGGACGGAGTCGCCGGATCTCGTCTTGTTGGACATTGAAATGCCGTTGCTGGACGGTTTCGCAGTGCTTAGGGCGGCACGTGACTTGGACCCGCCCAGCAGCGCCGGGTTCATCGCGCTCACAGCCTTTGCCATGGAGAGCGACCGGCAGCGAATTGAGAAGGCGGGCTTCGATGGGTATGTCGCCAAACCGATTTCGATTTCTGATGTGCGGAAACAAGTCGAAGCAATGCTTGCCGGTAAAAACAGGGAGACCAGTGCCTAATTTTAGGATTCTAGCCATCGACGACGATCCGCCCAGTCTGGATCTGGTTTTGAGCGCGCTGGAGCAGAAAGGCGTAGACCTTCTGGGCGCTTCCGACCCGGAGGAAGGTCTAGCCCTATTCCGGCGTGAGCGGCCTGAGATCGTACTGCTCGATTTGATGATGCCCAAGATGAATGGGATGGAAGTTCTCAAACAGATCGTGACGCCCGAGTCTAACAGCCACCGGAGCGAAGTTCAAACCGTCGTCATAATGCTCACGGCGTTTGGAACCGTGGAGACCGCAGTTGGGGCGATGAGGGCCGGAGCCTACGACTATTTGACCAAGCCCGTAAATATCCAAGAATTAAGGATGGTCGTGGACCGAGCGCTGGAACATCTTCGTTTGCGAGCGGAGATCTGGCGGCTCCGGCGAACCCTGGACGGCAAATACGGGTTTGAATCGATGCTGGGCCGCTCCAAGCGGCTTTTATCCGTTTTGGATATGGCTGCCCGTGCCGCTCAAACGACCTCCACGGTCCTGATTCGAGGCGAGACCGGCACCGGCAAAGAACTTCTTGCGCGAGCCATCCACTTTAACAGTCCGCGCAAGCAACAGCCGTTCTACACGATCAATTGCGGGGCGATCCCCAAGGATCTTCTCGAGTCGGAACTTTTCGGACACGTGAAGGGTTCTTTCACCGGCGCGGTCACTCACAAGACGGGAAAGGTCGAGGCCGCGGACGGCGGGACTTTGTTTTTGGATGAGATCGGGGATATGCCGCTCGAACTTCAAGTCAAGTTGCTGCGGCTCGTTCAGCACGGGGAAATCGAGAAGGTCGGCGCCTCCAGGCCCTCAAAGGTCGACGTTCGCATTGTGGCCGCTACCCACCGGAACCTGCAAGTGATGATTGAGGACCAAACCTTCCGGGAGGATTTGTATTATCGGCTCTCTGTCATCCCGCTGGAGTTGCCGCCATTGCGAGAGAGGCTGGATGACATTCCTGAGCTGGTCCGGCTGTTCTTCCAACGCTCCTGCGAGAAGCACAGCCGCGAAGGCCTCCGGCTGCCAGAGGAATTGATTCCGCGATTCGCGGAGCACCGCTGGCCAGGCAATGTTCGTGAGATGGAGAATGTGGTGGAACGCCTCGTGGTGCTCGCCAACGACGACTTGATCCGCTTCTCGGATCTTCCGGACTTCCTGCGGGGCGAGCCGAGCGGGAAGAACGTCCTTCAACTGACCCTACCACCCGGGGGAATCAGTCTTGAGGCCATCGAGAAAGATCTGATTCTAATGGCCCTGCGCAAGTGTGACTGGAATCAATCTCACGCCGCGCAGTACCTCGACCTCAGCAGGAAGACGCTGATCTATAGGATGGAGAAGTTTGGTCTCCGCCGCGAACAGAGTGAACAAGGAGACGACGAGGCCGCTGGGGCCTAACGTTACGCCTGCGCTCTACGGTCACGCTCCGGCGCCTACCCCAACCTCGACCACATTGTTCTCCTCGCGAATGTCTACCAAGCGATTCATGGTACCGAAGGGATTGGCAACACAGTCCGGACACGGTGAATGATCTTCGCGTCCAGGCTCGCAGCACCAGGCACCGTCCACCACGAATTTATACTCGTACTGGCCAGGCGGCAATTCCAGCTCGGCTAGCCACGTATCCACGCCCTGTGGCTCCATCGGCGTGCTTTGTATATCCCAGCCGTTAAAGCTGCCCGCTAAAAAGACACTCTGTGCCGCTTGGGCGTGGCAGACGAAAGCAGTTTTATTAGAAGTTTTGGGATCCTAGCGTCCCTCGGTTCTTTGCCATTTCTAGCCTCCTCTTTAGCTCTTGCTCTGATTGGTTTGTGGCGATCGCGCCAAGGGCACTCCACGACTGAGAGAGCGCCGACAGAAGTCTCGAAATGTAACTCCTGCCGACGGTTCTCGATTGCTTGAGTGTCCAGTTGCCTCAACCCTTGTCACGATCGAGAGCATGTCACTTCTTCGCGTCTTTTTCCATCCCCCTGTGTTCGGCAGCGAGCCCACGGGCATCCTCTGCGGCTTGCAGAAGTGACTTGCTAAGTGAGTCGCAGTGCTGCGCAGATCGCGGGCTACCGGGATGCTTCGACAGAGCTGGATCGGGACTCGCTTTGTAAAACGGCACCAACTCACCGTGCTCCTTAGCTTCCGCCTCGTATTTCGCTGCTTCCGCGTCGAAGTGCTTGGCGATACGCTCGTGATCTGCCTTCGTTTCAGAGTTGGCAATCAGATTCTTGAGTTCCTTTTGACCCAAGGTCTTGCCATTCTCGGCGGCCGTACCGGCCGAAACTGAAACAAAAACCGCCAGCACCGCAATCGCAACTGTCGAGACGAGTGCCCTGAATGTGCTGGTATTCATCATATGCTTCAACATTGTCCTTACCTCCACTTGATTTGAGATGTGGCGCGAGCGGTCACGACGTGGTTTCCAGCCATCAGGTCGGGGATGGGTGAACTTCCTGTTCGCGTCATTCACTTTGTACGAAGCATGCAGCGCACCGTTTGCATGTCTCAGTATTTGAAGCAATTAGAGGGACCAAGGCGAATGCTGGTGCCCGACAGGAGGCAGCCGGTGCCTCAAATCATCCAGGGGCGGGGGGAGGTGGCTTAGTCTGGAATCTTTTGTGAAGGGAGCTGCCGAATCGGCAAAGTGAGAGTGAAGGTCATGCCCTTGCCTGGATTCCGTTCCGCTGTGATCCCGCCGCCATGCTGCGTTAGGATCTGGTAGGAGATGGAGAGCCCCAAACCGGTGCCGGTTTCTTTGGTGGTGTAGAACGGTTCGAAAATCCGTTCTAGATTGGTCCCGTCGACTCCGCTACCTTCATCGCTCACTCGCATAAGAACCATATCGTGCTGCTGTTGAATTGAAAGCGACACCGCCCCGCCGGAAGGGGTCATTTGAAGAGCATTGAGGGTGATATTCAGAAGTGCCTGCGTAATCTGTTCGGCGTCACATTCGACCAGCGGAAGGTTTGGCGAGATCTCACTCTCCAAACGTATCCCTCGCTGCTGAGCATTGTGTGCAGTGAGGTCAGTCACCGACTTAACGATATTCTCAATACGGGTCGGCCGCATCTGCGGAGATCTGGGACGGGCAAAATCAAGTAGGTTTGTGAGCAAGCCATTGAGCCGCTTCGTCTCCTTCCGGATGATCGCCAGAAATTCGCGCCGCTTTTCCTCGCTGGAGGTCCGCTCTGCGATATCGATAGCGCCCTCGATACTGCCCAGCGGATTGCGGATCTCGTGTGCCAAGCTCGCTGCGAGCTCGCCAACGGCGGAAAGCCGATCCGCACGCTTCAACTGATCGAGGCTGTTCTGAAATTGTGCATTTACCGTGCGGAGCTGCCCTGTCGCATGCTGAAGCTCGAACGTGCGCTTTCGTTCACGATCCGACAAGAATCCGGTTACCGCTCCGACAGCGAGGAAGACAACAATCTCCGCGTACTTTGCGTCCATCGCCTGCGGAGAGCCGTTCCAAGCCGTGATGATGTGCGGCGCGTAGCAAAGACCCGCGCAAACGGCCGCCAAGAGTCCGCCGCTTAAACCAAACGAAATCGCTGCGAAAACAATAGGCAGGTAATAGAGGCGCTCCAAGACTTCGTGCCACAAGAACATCGGCGGCGGGCTCACATAATGCGCAATGGTAATGACGAGCATCGTGCCGAAGATTAGAAGGGATTTTTTCACGTCGGTTCCGCGTTGAGCTCGCTTCTGAGGCCAAACTTCTCCATCCGATAGATCAAGGTCTTGCGGCTAAGATCCAGATACCTCGCCGCCTGTGTCTGGTTCCAGTTGAATCTGATCAGTGCCTGGAGTATCAATTGCTTCTCGACGGATTCAAGACTGATGCCGTCGGCCGGAAGTTCCATTTGCACGGTCTCCAGCGCCGGCCGCTGATTCCGAAGCGCCTCCGGCAGGTCCTCGACAGCGATCTCGTTCTCGGATGCGAGAACCACGAGCCTCTCAATCAAGTTCTCCAACTCCCGAATATTACCGGGCCAATGATAGGTGGAGAAGTAAGACAGCACACTCGTGGGCAGTTTGAGATTCGGACGCGCGTGTTTCTCCCGGGCTTTGGTGAAGAAGTGTTGCACCAGCTCCGGAATATCCTCGACGCGTTCCCGCAAGGGCGGCAGTTCAATCGGGACAACATTCAATCGATAGTACAGATCCTCCCGAAACTTTCCATCCTCGACCATTGCCAACAGGTTCCTGTGCGTGGCAGCTATGATCCGAACGTCAAGTTTTGTCTTCTCCGTCTCGCCAACCTTCTCGATCTCGTGTTCCTGAAGTAGGCGGAGCAGCTTTACCTGTACTTCTAGCGGGATCTCTCCGACCTCGTCCAGGAATACGGTTCCTCCGTCGGCCAACTCGATCTTTCCCTTCTTGTTGCTCGCCGCTCCGGTGAATGCGCCCTTGACATGTCCAAACAGCTCAGATTCCAGGAGCTCTTTCGGGATCGCACCACAGTTGATCGTGACAAACGGTTTGGTCTTGCGACGGCTACTGCGGTGGATTCCCTGTGCAACCAGCTCCTTACCCGTGCCTGTCTCGCCCCGAATCAGTACTGTTACATCGGAGATGGCTGTCCGGGCAGCCATATCCAACACGTAGAACAGAGTCTTTGAGTGCCCTATGATGTTTTCGAAGCCGACCTTTTGGTCGAGTACGCTGCGCAACGCCTGAACTTCTTCACGGAGCGAGAGGTGGTCCAAAGCCCTGGCTACAATATGGCGCAAACTATCCGGATTGACCGGCTTAGTGAGGTAATCGTAGGCTCCGAGCTTCATAGCCTCAATGGCGCTCTCCACAGTTCCGAACGCTGTGACCAGGACGACAGTCGTCTCCGGGTATTCCGCTCGGATGTGCTTGAGGAGATCAACTCCAGACATGCCCGGCATGCTGAGGTCAGTGATCACGAGCTCCTGAGGATTACGCGTCAGAATGGCGCGCGCCTCCTCGCCACTGGCGGCCGTCATCACCGTGTATCCTTCCTCTTCGAGTTGTACCTGAGTTACGCGACGGAGACTCTCGTCATCATCGACCACCAGGATTCGCCGGCATTTCATGACGGAAACATCCAGCGCTTATCAAGCAAGCCGGGTTCCACCCGCCAATAGTCGCGTCCGCCCTTAGCGAGCAGCCCTGTAGCTCGAAACCAGCAGCTCGCAGGTTAAGAGAAGCAGCGAACAATGCCCCAAATGAGGCAACGTTCTCCTGAGATCGGCACGGGCGGACGGTTCCTGCCACAAGAGACGGGATCAGATCGACCAGTAGCCCTTCAAATCTGATTCTTGGCATGGCCAGACACGGATGGCGCAAGGAGTCTCCTGGGTCTCTCCCACTCAAAGCTATAACTTTGCGCTCTATTCGAGGTTTGCGGGCCAAGTGACGCTGCTTCTGTACAAATCTGAAGACCTAATCCACGCGGTCGTAAGTTATCGCTTTGATCCGCTCCGCAACAAGACCGGCCGGGTGTGGCACGCCCGGATTCCTGAATCCCAGACAGGTGATGCCAAATATTACGCCTATTCAGTCGAGGGGTCCATCGGCGTCAGCGGGCCCTATTCGAGCGGCATCCCTTCAACCCGAACAAGATCCTTTTGGACCCCTACGCCAAAGCGGTTTTCTTCCCACCATCGTTCGATCGGCGTGTCGAGCGGGAGACCGGCAGCGACGCCGGTTGTGCTCCCCTTGGCGTGCTCTGCGAGAACAAAGCAACAGACTTTGACTGGGGCAGCGACCCGCGCTTGAGGCATGACAGCGACTTGATCGTCTACGAGATGCACGTCCGCGGCTTCACGGTGCGTCCGAAAGCGACAACGACATCTACGTCATGATCAATGGCTATTGGGAGCCACTGATGTTTGCGGTCCAGGAAGGAAGCCCAAAAGAATGGAAACGCGTCGTTGACACATCCCTCGATTCTCCGGAGGACATCCTTGACCCTGAGAGGACAGTTGCGCTTGCCGCGCAGATTACACCGTCGCGCCACGATCAGTCGCCGTATTTCTCCGGTCGCAGTTGAGTTGAGCCCTTTTACCGGAGCGGACGGCCGCGAGTCTAGCAACCTTCCCCCCTAGCCGGACCCGACTTGCGAGTGCCTCAAATGAGGCATGGCGTCCCTCAGATCCGGCACTCAGATTGAAGCACGTTCAATATTCGAGCGGAAGATCTTAGAGATCTCTATTACCGGGACACGAATAGCGACTGGCGTACAAAGTGCATGTGTGTCTTTGCGGGGGTCCATTGCTCCGGCGAGTCGGCGATGAAGATGAATCCTTGCAGACCGATAATTTTGAGTGCCGGTTTGATTTGGCTGGTACGAATCATCCTGATTGCGAGTTTCACGGCCGTGAGCCTCGCACAGACCTACGCCACGAACGGTGACCCCCAATTGGACGGCTACCTTCGGGATGCGCTCGACAGGAACCCTGCGGTTCGTCAGGCCTTTGCCGCCTACCAAGCCAGTTTGCAACGGTTGCCGCAGGCCAGCGCCTTGCCCGAACCCATGGTCGGCGTCACCCAGTACCTGCGGACTCCGGAGACCCGCGTTGGGCCACAAACCACGATGCTCTCTGTGTCTCAGGCGTTTCCGTGGTTCGGCAAGCTCAGCGACAAGGAAAAGATCGCGGCCAAAGAGGCGGAAGTCGTCCGCGAGCGCTACGAGGCACAGCAGGACGAAGTGATCCACCAAGTGAAGCTGGCTTACTATGCTCTCGCGTTTGTCGACCGGGCCATCACGATAACCGAAGAGGACCTATCTTTACTCCAGCAATATGAAACGCTCGCGCAGGCCCGCTATTCCCAGGGGCAGGGTCTGCAACAGGCGGTCGTAAAGCTACAAGCCGAGATCACCCGCGATCAGAATCGGCTGGACGAACTGCGGAGCCAGCGTGTGGACGCCGAAGCCATGCTGAACACCGTTATGGATCGTCCGGCCGCTTCGCCGATTCCACGATTGGCGACGCCGGTAAGGCCGCAGGCAGTAGTGGACTACGGCAAGTTGCACGAACTGGCCACGCG
>JBDTTL010000238.1:0-7822 GCA_039930665.1 Acidobacteriota bacterium | reverse complement strand
CGGCGCCACCAGGCTACCGTCGGCAGCAGCCCGTGCGCCGGCCCAACAGCATTTCCGCCCGCGGTGGTTCCCGCGCTGGGGAATCACCGAATGCTATGCCGCTAAAGCGAGGTGACCATCGTCCGTACACGTTTGGTCGCGCACTTCTTGGCATTTTACACACACGCGCGCCCACGGAATCGCCTGCAGCCTCCAACCAGTGTGGGCGCCGGATGGTCAGTCTATTGTCTTTTCGGCTTATGCAAACCGCAATGAGATGATGTCGTCGGGAATGTATTCGGCGCTATATGCGGTTCCCCTTGCCGGAGGCGAGCCGCACCAGTTGACCGAGAAGGGGGAGAAGTTCACCAATCCGCAATTCTCGCCGCTTGGCGACGCGCTGTTTGCGCTGCAGGAGCGCCGCGGTACTGCGGGGGGACGGCTGTACTCACTAACGCGGTTGGCTCGCCTCTCCTGGCCAGTCGCAAGCAAGCCGGCAATCCTCACCGATCAATGGGACCGTTCGGTAACCGATTTCGCCTTGGCGGCGGACGGCCGAACAATCTACCAAGAAATGGGTAGCGGTGAGTGGCTTCGGAGATGGCCTGAAGAATTTCTTGTGCCGGGCCCCGCAGCACGTCTTTTTCGATGTCGTCGGCGGGCAGCAAGTGCGGCTGGATCTGTGCCGAGTCCAGTGAGGTCGGCGGCCTTCTGTATCCAGGTGTGTGTCTCCGTCGAAGCGTAAACCAAGAGGGGAGGCCCGCCGGCGACACCATGCTTTCGAACGTCCCAGTCGGCTTTTGCGACTCGGGCGGCTAGGAAACACGTGAGATTGGCCATGTTGCCTCCGCTCAAAAGCAAGCCGCCGCAATCGGCGGGGTAGTCGATGAATTGTGCGAGCCATCGAATCGTTTGAGATTCGATTTCGGTGGCCATCGGAGCCAGCTTCCAGGCGCCGACGTTGGCGTTGACGGCAGCCGCCAGCAATTCCGCGAGCATTCCTATGGGAGCGGCGGAAGACGTGATGTAGCCATAAAAGCTACGATGTCCGTTGAACAGAGAGTGCTCAAACAGCAAGTTGGTGGCGTTCTTCAGCAGTTCATCAGGTTTTGGACGAGCTGACCCACTGGACGAAACACGAGCGCCACCTAGACGGCCTTCGCTTAGCGAAGGGCTCTTCGGCGGCTTCTTCTTGAGCTGAGGGCTTGGCTCCACGCGCGAAACACGGCAAGTCGCTGATGGTCGCGCTTGCCGTGTCTGTCCCGCTCTTGGATGCGTTCGAGCCCAAAGGCTTCTTCGCGCATGTGCCGCCGATACATACCGCAACGCCATGCACGAACGAGGGCAGCGCGCGAGTTCAAAAATTGGCAGCTGGCAATGAAAGGCGAAGCCTGTGCAACCACCTGCGTAACCGTCAGGGGCATCTCAAAATTTTGTTCCACGCCGTATATGTTAGTCGTGATCGGAACGTCCACCAGCGAGTTAAGCCAACCCGCGTGACGGGCTTCGATGAATCCGATCGAACCGGCGGCCGCCAGATACGTCCGACTCAAGATAACCGGGGCGGCGCCGAGATATGCTCCCACTCCGGTATTTTCGAGAGCCTGCGAAACCTGGACAAAGAGCTTGAAATTGGGCTGCACCAGGTTTTGAAACGTGGGCTTGGGGCGGGCAGCCCCGCCGAGTGCGCTCACCAGGAACGCGACATGAGCGTTCTAATGTCTTTGGATCTGTCCAAAAATAACCTTCGCCTCTTGTCTGTCGTTGGAGCCGTGGCCATTGTTCTTATCGCCTCCCTCGTGCCCGTCATCGGCTCTAGCAATACCTCCGAGCAGTACCGCCGCGCCGGCTGCGCCCGCCAAAGTCGCCGTGCGAATAAAGCTTCTGCGATCCGGGACCGCGTTGGGTGCTTGAATCAAGTACTCGCTAGTCATAGTAATTATGTCCTTTAGATTGTTGGATGCTGTCTCTGTTGTGTTTCTCATTTATTGACTTCGCTGTTGGTGCCGAGACTTCGTAGAAACTCGACCATGTCCGAACGGTCCTTCGTGCCGGAAAGATAGAACTGATGCCAGCCAGCACATTTAGTCCGACGCACAAGCGATGAAAGCCGCTGGCGATGAAATACTGAGAGCAGAGACGCGGCTGCACGATTTCGTCGAACGTAGGATAGTGCCTGACGATTTGAAGCAGAGCGAATAGGCTCGCTGCATGCCGGCAGAAGCGCCGCGTCCGATTCACAACCGCAGCCCCGGGCTACCACCGGCATTCTTCAGGGGGCAGGCCCTACAACAGCAATACGGAGCCGAGAGCCAAACTATCTCTGGCGGGCCGTCGATCATTCTCTGTAAGATCCCCGGCAGCGATGTCCATGGCATCGCGGAAGTTCCGGATGTGGGGGGAGCGTTAAGGAAAACGTGACACTTGACGCATTGTTGCGGGTTTGCAGCCATTGCTTTAGTTCGACTACTAGTCTATTTTTGCTGCGGCAGGAGCACAAGGCGGGCGAGAAGATGTTCGTCGATTGGGCGGGCGCGACGATTCCGGTGTACGACCTACTCTGGTTTGGGGGACACTGCCTCGATCAACTGCTTTGCACTCTTGCCCCGGGGACTGTTCTGCCAGTTGTCAAGCTGGTCTTGGGGGGCGAGCCAGTCTGGTAATGCGAGTACGAGATAGTGGGCAAGTCCATTTAGGAACGGCTCGTACGTGTTCCTGAAAGCGGCGAGCTTTTCCTCAGCGTCGCCGGCAGCCCCAAACGTCAGGCCTACTTCCGCTAAATTGGCGCAGAGTTGATGAAAGTTTGCGGATGCGAGACGATCCTCTTCAAGAGGGCGAACCCCCACCTGGAACACACGGCCCATCTCCATGACAGCCTGCCGGCAGGTCGAGAAAGTGAGGCGCGCTTGAAAAGTTCGGACTCCCTTGAAACCAACCATCAACAGGGCGCAACAATCCATGATTGCTGTCAAGGCGGCTAACCAGGACTGATTGTCGTGTTGAGACCGATAATAAGCCAACATGGGATAGGAGAGCTGGCTTTCCAGGAGTTCCGCGGACCACTGCTGCCACTCGTGAAGCAGGTCCTCCAACTCCCTCAGGCTTTGGCCTTCGGCATGTCGGCTTAGCAGAATCATAGCGGAAGGTGGCGATCCGGCAGCGGCATCCAGAATGATGACTTTGGCCTCACGCCGCGCAAATAACTGGTATAGAACAGGTAGGTAACCGATAACAGTCGCGATGAACCCAAGCCCGATACCTGCTTCGGCAACTACCAGAATTTTGTCCAAACGTGTATGGGGCACCAAGTCCCCGTAACCCAGGGTAAAGAAAGTGACTCCGCTGAAATAGAGTTGGTTGGCCCAGGATGTCCGCAAGGATGGGCCGTTTTCAAGCGCCCAGTATAGGATTCCAAAGCCGACAATGAGGCCGCCCGCCCAAACCATTAACAAGCAGACCATGGAGAGGGGGCCATACAAGCTCAAACAATTATGGCGTTTGTCCGCTGAGCGGATACGGCGTGCGAGTCCTGCCCAGAGCAACCATGAGAAGCGGAAAAAGAATCGGACGACCCGTAGGCGGCTCTTCACCCGACGGGGTAGAAGCATAACCTCAAAGGCGTCATGCAGAATAATCAGAAGGAAAACGAAGCTGCCGATCGCCACGATGGTTCTTGACATTCAACACACCATCCTGGTCGCCCCCACAGTAACAGGTTACTGCCCGCATCGTCATCGAGACTCGTGTCTCATACAAAATGGATGCTGAGGAATGGTCATCAGCATGGACAATACGGATGCGACCACCGTTACGTTGAGAATCTCTTAGATCTCCCGCGTGCGCGGTCACCGAATTCGTCGTAGAGGTTACTCGACGGCTTCCGTCGATCTTCCGTAGGAGCCTGTGGGCGGAATTTAGTTCAAGTAAAGCGGCCTAGCTCCCGAGCGAAGCCGCCTTTTTAGGTTCGTCTAACGAACCGGGGAGCACTAACCTAAAAATTATCAATATTCAGATTGTAGAATTCGGCTTCTAAGTACTCCAAAGCCAAAGCGAAATTGAGAATCGCGATGTCGTTGGCGTCAGAGGGAGTCGTTGAATACGTTACCGGTGGACCACCATTCAAGCTCGCGATGAATGCTCCAGCCTGCATGACGACTTCCTCGGCCGTTAACGGTCTTTCGAAACTTTGCTCCATACCATACACGTTCGTTGTGATCGGAACGCCAACCAGCGAATTGATCCAACCTGCGTGCCGCGCTTCGATGAATCCAATCGAACCCGCCGCCGCGAGATACGCTCGGCTATTGATGACTGGGGCGGCACCCAAATATGCCCCCACTCCGGTATTTTCGAGAGCCTGCGAAACCTGAACAAATTGCAGGAAATTCGGCTGCACCAAGTTTTGAAATGTGGGTTTGGGGCGTGCCGCCGCACCTAAAGCAGTTACGAGAAACGCAACATGAGCGTTTTCGTGCCTTTGGATATCGAGAAAGGTGTCTCTCGATTTCTTCTTGTCGCCGTTATTGATACCTGCCGCCCGGGCATCCCCGATCAGCATCGCCGCTCCGGCGACGCCAGCAGCGCCCACCATGGTTTTGCGGATAAAACTCCTACGGTCCGGTCGCGCTTCGGGTACCAGATGAATCATTAGGTCTTTCGACATTGTAATTGTGTCCTTAAGATTATTTGAATTTACTGCAAGTAGATTGGCTTGGCTTGGTAGGTCTCGAGTCGTCAAACTCTGGTACTGCCGGTACTGCGCAAGAAACCCACAGCCGGCGGAAATGGCTTGATCCCCGACAAAGCTGTGGGTCCGGATTTTGATTATGCGTGCCAAACACCAGAAACCGTCGAGCACCTGTGGGTCCAAGGCGTACAAGTCTTGGGACGTTAGGCGCTAACGTTCACGATTATGCAATCTGCAACGTTTGCCGTTCAGCTTACGTTTTTGAATGCCGAAGTATCGTCCGCTCGAGCATCGACTTCCGAAGCAGTGCATAACATGCGCAAGATGCATAAACTGCCCGACCAGCCCTCTCGATTCGTTTCGCAGTCACTGATGGAGGCGCTGAGGTCTCGATTGTCAGGAATTAAGGGCGAATGCGAACGGGAAGCGACATTAAAAGACAGGAGTGGGCACGCGATGAAGAAGCTGCCGTTCTGCTCCTCCGCTGCAGGAGTCGTTCGCTATGACCACACAGCTTGGTCACATGACTATATCTCGTCACCGGCGGTGCCCGAGAAGACTCCGTGAGAAGGCATTGTCAACTTGGGCGTGAACCTGAAAAACTAGGGCGATGAAGCGCGATCGGTCTCGCTACTCTGGCTATCGTTTCCCTCCCGAAATCATCAGTTACGCGATTTGGGTCTACCCTCGCTTTTGCCTGAGCTTCAGAGATGTGGAGGATCTGCTCGCCGAGCGGGGAATCGTCGTCTCTTATGAGACGATTCGGCTATGGTGTCAGAAATTCGGCGCCGACTATGTTCGGAAATCGAAGCGATGCCAGGGCCGGTTGGGTCGTATCCGCAGAGGCCGTCCCATTTTTCTTACTTAGGCTACCCATCACCATCGTAGCCACCACGGGCAACATCTTCTTTAGAACATCCGCGCCAATTCCAGTTTGCTCGGAGGCCCGACCGGCGACGGCACGGCTGACGTCCTTAGTACCAAAAATATGCCCGAGGATAGAGTTTCCATCCTCCGTTGTGACTTCCTCCGCAAGCATCTCTGGCTGGTCTAGATATTGGGCATGATTGCCGCTGTTTAGCGCCCCGAGAAGAGCATCCATGCCACCTTCCTCTAATGCATTGCGCTGCAACCCGGACATTAGCGCCGGTACGAGCTGATTCAGCGCGCTGCTCGTCTGGTCGTTAGTGAGGCGTCGCGCTCACCCCGCAGCGGCGTGAACCCGAAATCTCCCGTAGCGGCGGCGAGCTGAAACACGGAGCCTCCCACAGTGTACAACGGCGGAGCTTGATAGTACGTGCCATAGAAGCCTCGCACAACACAATGGAGCTTCGGAATCTCGACGGTGCCGCCAACTCTCGGGTTGACAGCATCCTCACTAACTATACCCGCAAAGTGCGTCACCCGCACCCCTGCGTTAAGAGTGAGCCACTTCCAAGGCTTGAACTGGTCATTCACGTATTCGGCGGCAAGCCCACCGGTAGGAATCGCGTCTACAGACGCAAACTGCGACGGCGTCTGCGTGTTGTCCCGCAACCACTCGGATTGGGCTCAGAAGATTGGCGTCGATCCTTCCTCACCCGAAGCAGAGGTCCCCCACTTCCTCCGCATAACGGGTTTCGCCCCTGTGGACCCGAAGGAAGAGCCCAACACCGGAGATTTCTTGCACCTTGTTGGTTGGTATATCAAGCTGGATGCCTTCAGCGTGGAGACGCCGCCAGTGTTGAGTCCGGCGGCGGGGGAGCAGCGTTCAGGCGGTTCAGGCCGTGAGGGAGTAACGGCGATGCCCGTCTTCTCCCTTGATGGATGCAATCTTTAAGGCATCTTTTTGCCCCGGGGTGCCGCTGATGAATCCGCGAACCGAATGCAGCGGTCGCTTACTACCACAGTCAACGAGTTGTCCCGCCGGCGTTGGGCCACGAAGATTTGGTGTTCAAAGCGGGGAAACGAGCACCCGGGAAATCCCTTCAAAAAGGCCTCGCTCCGGCGCCTGTTGACGAACGCCATTTACGTGGGCCAGGTCGAACACCGGCGCGTGATCTATCCGGGCGAACACAAAGCTGGCCTCCATCCAGCCAGCTTCCCCCACCGCTTTCTCGAAGCGGACACATCACGTGCTAATTACAGCGTACAGATCGTGTGCTAACGACACAGTGGGTCGCAGCATCCTGTCGGTAGCAGCATCCTTGCTTTTAGCGCCGTTATGTAATATCCTTACCGAGCTAAATCGTAAGGGGATTACAATGAATATCATTTTCGCGAAGCGCAAGCTTTTGATTGCCCTGTTCGCTATCTGCGCGCCGCTGGGGGCCCAGACGTTCACCGGCACAGTTTCCGGGATGGTCAAAGACATCACGGGCGCCATCGTTCCGGGCGCTAAGTTGTCATTGATCAACATCAACACCAACGAACAACGCACCCAGGAAAGCAAGGGCGACGGAAGTTTCGTTTTCGCGCTGGTTTCGCCGGGCGAGTACCGGCTGGAGGCGTCGCACGAAGGGTTTAAGCGGCTGGTTCGGCCGGGGCTCAAGGTAGAAGTGCAACAATCACTCAATTTGGAGGTCGACCTGGAGGTTGGAGAGACTACCGAATCGGTGCAGGTCACGGCGGAAACGCCGCTGCTGCAATCGTCTACATCCTCGCTTGGGGAAGTGATCGAAAACCGCAAGATCGTTGAGTTTCCCCTAGCCGGACGGAATACGTTTGCCCTGATCACTCTCACCACCGGAGCGCAGCCTCTGGGCGAATTCGGCAATCTTCCGGCGCGCTCCAATGCCTACGCCGGTGGCTACTTTTCGATGAATGGCAGCCAGCCGCTCACGAACGAAACCCTGATCGACGGCATCCCTGTCAATACCGCCACCACCAACGCTCCCGGTTTTACTCCATCCGTGGATGCCATCCAGGAGTTTAAAGTGCAGAGCGGGAACTTCACGGCGGAGTTCGGGCGCACCGGCGGCGGTGTCGTGAACCTGGTGTACAAGTCCGGGGGGAACCAGGTTCGGGGCAGTCTATACGAATTTGTCCGCAACAATGTTTTTGATGCGATTGTGCGGCCGACCGAAAATGCGGTAATCATTTTTGCGAGCAAAAGACCGCAGAACGATGCAAGTTTCTCCGAAGCAGAAGGTTTTTCAATCGTTTTTCAACCTTCAC
>JBDTTL010000237.1:0-7863 GCA_039930665.1 Acidobacteriota bacterium | reverse complement strand
CCGCGACATGATATTTTGCGCCCGGATCGAAATTGCTCTCGCTGCGCGCCACGGGTGGCGCCACGCCCTGATACTTCAACCTCAAATCCCACCAACCTTTGTTGTATTGGTCCGGCGGGATCTCACTCGAAAACACTTTCCAGCGCCATTGATCGATCATCAGCCCGAACGGCAGAAACGCTACTTTATCCAGCGCGCGCGCCAGCAGCAGCCCGATATCTTTCGAGGCGTCAGGAGCCTTGTCCAGCAACCCGATCTTCACCAGGTATTCGGGCGTCACCGAAAGCGCAATGGTATCGCCGATAGCCTCGTGGAATCCATCATTCGCGCTGTCGCGGAAAATAAACGGCTGCTTATTGTAGGCCCGCTGATAGAAATTGTGTCCCAATTCATGGTGGATGGTAGTGAAATCCTCTTCCGTGATATCGATGCACAGCTTCACGCGAACGTCTTCCAGCGAATCGAGATCCCAGGCGCTCGCGTGGCACACCACGTCGCGATCCCGCGGCTTAGTGAACATGGACCGCTCCCAGAACGTCGGCGGCAGCGGCGCAAATCCCAGAGACTTGAAAAAGTTCTCGCCGTAATGCACCATCTCGACCGGCTTGGTGTCGCGCTTCTTCAGGATCTCCGTCAGATCGTAACCCTTGTCGGCATCGGCCGGCGCCACCAGCTTGTATATGTTGCCCCAATCCTGCGCCCAGATATTGCCCAGCAGATGCGCCGGGATGGGACCGTTCGCCGGAACCACATCGCCATATTTCTCGCGCAGCTTCCAGCGCACATAGCTGTGCAGCGAAACGTAGAGCGGCTTCACCTGCTCCCAAAGCCGGTCCACTTCCCGGGCGAAATCGTCGGGCGCCATGTCATACTTCGACCGCCACATCGCCCCCGTATCCTTGAACCCCAGCTCGCGCGCGCCCTTATTAGCCAACTCCACGAAGCGCTGAAAGTCCTTACGCATCGGCGGCGAAACGCGGCGCCAGCCTTGCCAGGCGTCCAGCAGCTCAGCCGGATTGTTACTGGTGGCCATCACCCGCGTCACGACTTCGATGTCCATGCATGGCTTCGCCGCGCCGGCTTGAGTCTCGGGACAATATTTGCCCTTGCCGTAGGTGCCCTCAAGCGATGCAGCCAGACGTGTGACTTCGGCGCTTTCCGCCGCATCCGCCGGTGCCGCCAGCACCAGGCTCACCTTCAGCAGTTGCATCTTGCGCCGCATGTCGGCCGGAAGCGTCAGCTTATCGAAACGCACCGCTCCCTTCGCCAGGCGAACGCCCTCCGCGATAGCCCGCTCGTTGGCCCGCGCAGCGACGGCTTCGGTGTCGTCGGTAATGTAGGTGGATTGAATCCAACTGGCCTGGTTCGCTTCCAGGCTCAAATCGAACAGGCGTTTCTCGGCGTCGTCGAGGAATTTCTTGGCTTCGTCGACGGTGGGGTCAGCAGCTCGCACCCCGCCCGCGCACAGCGCCAGCGCAACTATCAAGCGTAGCGTCTTCATGACGCCATCTTAACAATTCGCAGCAGCCGGCACTATTTGCGAAGCAACTTGAAGGCGTGATGATGGCTATGCGCGCGCATCGCGTAGTTGATCCACAATACGCATAGCGGTTCCAGCAGCCGCGACCCTTCGATCCCGCCAATGTCGATGGTCGACCAGCCGAATGACGTCAGAATCTCCGTCACCATCTGCTTCGCCGCGTCGTCGTTTCCGCACATAAACATGTCGGGCGGTCCATCCGCGAACTTCGGCTGGAACATTTGCGCATAGCCGACGCTATTAAACGCCTTAACCACGCGCGCCCCTGGAAGCCAGCGCTGCACCTGCTCCCCGGCCGAATCTGTGTGGCCCACCACAAGTTCCAGGCCGCCCGCTCCCATGGTCAGCGGATTCAGTGCGTCGATCACCACTTTGCCGGCCAGATTGTCCGCTCCCGCCAGCTTCAGCGCATGCTCGGCGCCCTGCCAGGCGACCGCCAGCACTACCACGTCCGCGAATTTTGCCGCGTCCGCAAAGGTTCCGGTCGATGCCAGGGAGCCGCCGACCGAACCGGCACCCGCCGCTTTGGCCCACGCCAGCGCCTTTTCGTTGACGGCCTCGCGCGAGCCAATCATCACCTGATGGCCGGTCGCCAGGAATCCGTTTCCCAGAGTTCTGCCGACGTCGCCGGTTCCAAGGATTCCTATTTTCATGCGGCTTCTATTATGCCGCGAGCGCCGGAGCCATCACCAGCCCCGGCACCACCGCCCGCAGCACATCTTCCACGCGATCCGCGAAAATGAATTCCATCTCCTTGCGGACTTCGTCCGGCAGATCACGCAAATCCTTCGCGTTGCCGCGCGGCAGAATCACCCGCTTGATGCCCACGCGACGCGCGGCGAGCACCTTTTCCTTGACGCCGCCGATGGGCAGCACCAAGCCGGTGAGCGTGACTTCACCGGTCATCGCCGTGTCGCTGCGCGCGGGCTTCCCCGCGTAAAGCGATGCCAGCGCCGTCGTCATGGTGACGCCCGCCGACGGGCCGTCCTTCGGAATCGCGCCCGCCGGAACGTGAATGTGCAGTCCCGAGTTCAGGAATTTCGCTGGATCGATCCCCAGCGCCGCCGCGTGGCTCCACACATAACTGCGAGCCGTCTTGGCGGATTCCTGCATCACTTCGCCCAGTTGGCCGGTGATGGTAGTCTCCTTGCCGTCAGGCAGCAAGGTGGCTTCGATGTACAGAACATCGCCGCCGGATTCCGTCCACGCGAGACCGGTCGCCACTCCCGCCGGGAATTCCCGCCGCGCTTGCTCGGGAGAGAACGGCTCAGGACCCAGCATGTTCTCGATCTCTGCGACCCTAATCTCGAACGGTCCTGCTTCGCCCTCGCCCACCTTCAACGCGACTTTGCGCGTCAGGCGTCCAATTGCTTGTTCCAGCCGCCGCACGCCAGCTTCCCGCGTGTAAGCGGAGATCACTTTCTTCAGAGCTGGTTCCGTGATCTGCACCCGCTCCTCAGTCAAGCCGGTTTGCTTGAGCTGCCGCGGAATCAGATAGCGCCGTGCGATCTGCGCTTTCTCTTCTTCGCTGTAGCCCGAAAGCCGCAGGATTTCCATACGGTCCAGCAGTGGCGCCGGAATCGAATCCAGAGTGTTCGCCGTAGTAACGAACATCACCTTCGAGAGATCGAACGGCAGATCGAGATAATTGTCGCGGAACGATTTGTTCTGCTCCGGATCGAGAATTTCCAGCAAGGCCGCCGCGGGATCGCCGCGAAAATCGCGCCCTAGCTTATCGACTTCGTCCAGCATCAGCACCGGATTGGCGAACCCTGCGCGCCGCATCGCTTGCAATAAGCGTCCCGGAAGGGCGCCAATATATGTCCGCCGATGCCCGCGCAGTTCGGCTTCGTCGTGCAAGCCACCCAAGCTCATCCGCTCGAACTTCCGTCCCAGCGCGCGCGCGATGGATTGCCCCAGCGAAGTCTTGCCCACGCCCGGCGCGCCCACAAAGCACAGAATCGGGGCCTTCGCGTCCGGATTTAGCTTCAGCACCGCCAGGTGCTCTAGAATGCGCTCCTTCACCTTGGTTAGTCCGAAGTGATCTTCGTCCAGCACCTTGCGCGCTTCTGCCAGATCCAGCTTATCCTCGCTCCGCTTGTTCCATGGCAGCTCGATCACGTATTCGAGCCAAGTCCGGATCACATTATGTTCCGGCTGCGATGGCGGCAGCTTCTCCAGCCGCCCCAATTCGCGCTCGGCTTCTTTGCGGACATCTTCAGGCAGATCAGCCTCGGCAAGCTTCTCGCGAAGCTGCTCGACCTCTGCCTGGTCGGGATTTTTCTCGCCCAATTCCTGCTCGATAGCTTTCTTCTGTTGCCGCAGAATGTACTCTTTCTGCTCCCGCGACATCTCGCCGCGCGCATCTTCAGTGATCTTGTTGCGCAGCTCCAGCACTTCGACTTCATGCGACAGCCAGCCATGCACCAACCGCAGCGCTTCGACGCGCGTCGTCGCTTCAAGCAAAGCCTGTTCCCGCACGGCCTCCAGGTTCATCAGCGACGCCACGGTATAGGCCAGCCGCAGCGGATCTTCCTGGAACGTGAACAGTCGCGCCAGCTCCTGAGGAGAGGCCTGCGGCGATTGAATCAGCCCCATGAACTTGCTGCCCATCTCGACGATCGATAGCGTGAGCGCTTCCGTCTCACGGCTCGAATCGTCGGGCGCCGGCAGCGGATGATAGCGCGCCGAAAAATGCCCGCCCTCTTCGTTCACCTTGACGATGACAACGCGCTCGAGCCCGAACGCCAGGATATCGAGATGGTCGTCTTTCGGCCGGGCAACTTTGCGGATCGCCGCGCGCGTACCGATGGTGAACAGATCCACCGCGCCTGGCGTATCGGCGGAAGCGTCGCGCTGCGCCACCACAATGATTTCCTTATCTTCGGTGGCGACGGCGGCTTCCACCGCGGCCAGAGAGGAGGTCCGTCCCACGGAAAGAGGCATCAGAAGCCCCGGGAACAACACCGAGTTCTTTAGTGGCAACAACGGCAGGATACGAATTTTTTCCAGGTCGCTCATTTTAGTCTTCCTCTCTCCTTAAGATGCTTCAACGTGTGCCACCGATTCTATTCCGAACGTAAGTTGGTGATCCTTGTTCAGATCCACGTGCACTTTCTGGCCGTCGCGGATCTCACCGCCCACCAGCCGCCGCGCCAGCGGAGTTTCCACTTCTTTCTGGATGGCCCGTTTCAGCGGACGCGCCCCGAAAGTCGGGTCATAGCCCACGTGGACCAGATGCTCCACGGCCGCGTCTGTGAGCTCGATCGCAATGTGCCGCTCTGCCAGCCGCGTCCGTAAGCCCTCCAGTTGAATCAGCACAATCTTCTTGAGCTGCTCATCGGTCAGGCTGTGGAAAGTAATGATCTCGTCTACGCGATTCAGAAATTCCGGTCTGAAAATGTTGCGCAACTGATCCTTGGGCGCGTTGGACGTCATGATCACGATGGTGTTTTTAAAATCCACCGTGCGCCCCTGCCCATCGGTCAGCCGCCCGTCGTCGAGCACCTGCAGCAGGACATGAAACACGTCGGGATGCGCCTTCTCAATTTCGTCCAGCAGCACCACCGAATAGGGGCGCCGCCGCACTGCTTCCGTTAACTGCCCTCCTTCGTCGTAGCCGATATATCCCGGAGGCGCTCCCACCAGCCGCGAAACGTTGTGCTTTTCCTGGTACTCCGACATATCGATGCGGATCATCGCTCGCTCATCGTCGAACAGGAACTGAGCCAGCGCCCGCGCGAGCTCGGTCTTGCCCACGCCCGTCGGACCGAGGAACAGGAAGCTGCCCACCGGCCGCTTGGGATCTTTCAGCCCGCCGCGCGCGCGCAGCACCGCATCCGACACCGCGTCCACGGCTTCGTCCTGGCCGATTATGCGCTGGTGCAATTCGTCCGGCAAATGAGTCAGCTTCTGGACTTCCCCTTCCATCAGCTTCGACAAAGGAATGTGGGTCCAACGGCTCACTACTTGTGCAATGTCTTCCTCATCCACTTCCTCTTTCAGCAGCGCGGTGGAAGCCTTCCCGACCTCGAGTTGTTTTTCAAGCTCGATTAACTTGCCGTACTTGAGCTGGGCCGCTTTATTGAGGTCGTACGCCCGCTCCGCCTGCTCAATTTCGAGCTTGGTCTGCTCGATATGCTCGCGGATTTCACGCTGCTTCTTGAGTACTTCCTGGTCCGATTGCCACTGCGCCCGCAGACTGGCCGAATTCGTTTTCAATTCCGCCAGCTCCTTCTCAAGTTTGGCGAGCCGGTCTCTGGAAGCTTTATCGGTTTCCTTCTTCAGCGCCTCGCGGTCGATTTCGAGCTGCATCTGCCGCCGCGTGATCTCGTCCAGCTCCGCCGGCATAGAGTCGATCTCCGTCCGCGTCTTGGCCGCTGCTTCGTCGATCAGATCGATAGCTTTGTCGGGCAGAAAACGGTCCGCTATGTAGCGGTTACTCAGCACCGCCGCCGCTACCATTGCCGAATCTTTAATCCGCACGCCGTGATGCAACTCGTAACGCTCGCGCAGCCCGCGCAGAATCGAAATCGTGTCTTCGACCGACGGCTGGTCTACCAGCACCGTCTGGAAGCGCCGTTCCAGAGCTTTGTCCTTTTCTATGTTTTTGCGATATTCGTCGAGCGTAGTCGCACCAATGGCGTGCAACTCGCCGCGCGCCAGCATGGGTTTCAGCAGGTTGCCGGCATCCATCGACCCTTCAGCCTTCCCCGCCCCGACCACCGTGTGCAGCTCATCGATGAACAGAATGATGTTGCCTTCGGCCGATTGCACTTCCTTCAATACGGCCTTGAGACGCTCCTCGAATTCGCCGCGGAACTTCGCGCCCGCTACCAGCGCGCCCATATCGAGCGAAACGATTCTCTTGTTCTTTAGCCCCTCTGGCACGTCGCCGCGCACAATGCGCCGGGCCAATCCCTCGACGATGGCCGTCTTCCCAACGCCCGGCTCGCCGATCAACACCGGGTTGTTCTTCGTCCGCCGCGAGAGAACTTGAATCACCCGCCGGATCTCTTCATCCCGCCCAATCACCGGGTCGAGTTTCCCCTGCTCCGCCAGCTTGGTCAGATCGGTGCCGTACTTCTCGAGCGACTCGTAGGTCGCCTCCGGATTCTGCGTTGTGACCCGCTGGCCTCCGCGGATTGCTTGCAGAGCCTGCATCATCCGCTGCTCGCTGAGCCCCAGCTCGCGGAAGATCTTTTCATCGGCGACCGCCAGCAAAACATGCTCTACCGAAACGTAATCGTCCTTGAGACGTTTGGCCTCTCTTTCAGCTTGTTCCAAGACGGCCTGCAATCGCTTGGTCAAGTACAGCTGATCGACACCTGGTGCCGACCCGGAGACTCGCGGGAGCTTGTCCAGTTCCGCCACCAGCTTCTGCCGAACCTGCGCCGGAGCCACCCCCGCCTTGGTAAACAGGGATTGCGCCAACCCGCCCTCCTGATCGACCAGCGCCAGCAGCAGATGTTCCACGTCAATCTGTTGCTGACCCCTCGCCGACGCAATGCTTTGCGCCGACCGAAAGCCCGCTTGCAGTTTTTCAGTGAATCGATTGAAGTCCATATGCGCCTGCCATCAAAGGTCTAGACATTAAGATATCACATGAGTGTATTAGGATGCAATAATCTTAGTGTTATATTATCAACTGATTCCCGCTTAGTTCCTCCAATTCAGTGATATCATACATTTAGCTATGGCAAGTGGACTGCCAAACCTAGTGACTCCGCTCCCCGGCCCTAAAGCCAAGGAAGTTATCCAACGGGACGCCCAATTCATCTCCCCCTCCTACACCCGTTCCTACCCGCTGGTGGCCGCCCGGGGCGAAGGAGCCATCGTCGAAGACGTTGACGGAAATCGGTTTCTGGACTGCAGCGCCGGTATCGCCGTGGTAGCCACCGGCCATTGCCATCCCAAAGTAGTCGAAGCCATCCAGCGCCAGGCCGCGCGCCTCATCCACATGTCGGGGACGGATTTCTACTACCAGAACATGGTCGATCTGGCCCAGAAGCTGGCGTCGATCACTCCCGGCGGCGTGCCTCGGCGGGTCTACTTCGGCAACTCCGGCACCGAGGCGATCGAGGCCGCGATCAAACTCGCTCGCTACCACACCGGCCGCAAGCAGTTCGTCGCCTTCTACGGCGCCTTTCATGGACGGACCATGGGCTCGCTCGCGCTCACCGGCAGCAAGAACACGCAGCGCAAAAACTTTTTCCCGCTCATGCCCGGCGTCCATCACGTGCCCTACGCCGATTGCTACCACTGCCCCTACGGCAAGACCGTCGACACCTGCGCAGTCGAATGCGTTCAGGCCATTGAGGACC
>JBDTTL010000236.1:0-7928 GCA_039930665.1 Acidobacteriota bacterium | reverse complement strand
GTTTTCTTCGATGTATAAGATCGGGACGTGTAAGATCAGTTCATGTTTACGCGATTGATGGAGAGCCTCGCCGCCACCGAAGCGCTGTCGCAGGTTTTCTCGGATGCCAGCGTCCTGCAAGCGATGCTCGATTTCGAAGTCGCGCTCGCTCGCGCGGAGGCACACTGCGGCGTCATCCCATCCCAGGCAGCCGAGACCATTGCAGCAGTAGCGCGGGCCGACTCCTTCGACTCCGCGGAACTCTCGGAACTGGTGCGGCTGTCGCTGCGCGCCGGAACTCCGGCACTTCCGTTCGTCCAAACCTTGAAGCAAAAGGTGCGCGCCAAGGAAACTTCAGCAGCAGGATTCGTACATTGGGGCGCCACCAGTCAGGATGTTGTCGACACTGCACTCGTGTTGTTGCTGGGGCGATGCCGCTCGCTGCTGGCGGCTGATCACGAACGCATTCAAAGCGCGCTGCGACGTCTCAGTGGCGAGCACGCGGACATCGTTATGTTGGGGCGCACGTTGTTGCAGCCCGCGCCACCGGTCACCTTTGGTCTAAAGGCGGCGGGTTGGTTCGCGGCGCTGCGGCGAGGATGGTGGCGCGTCGACAGCCGCTTTACGGAATCACAGTACCTGCAGTTCGGAGGCGCGAGCGGCACACTCGCGGCGCTCGGCGAGCGCGGGCTCGCGGTGCTGGAAGCGCTGGCCGAGGAGCTGGGACTGAAGTGTCCCGATGCGCCCTGGCACGCCCATCCCGACCGGCTCGGAGCATTACTTGCCGCCCTCAGCATCTATACGGCGAGCCTGGGGAAAATGGCGCTGGATATCGCGCTTCTCATGCAGCACGAAGTCGGCGAAGCGGCCGAGCCCGGCGGCGACGGACGCGGCGGATCGTCCGCCATGCCCCACAAACATAACCCGACCGCGTGCATGCTGACGGTCGCTGCGGCAAAACGCATGCCTGGACTCATGGCGAATTTTTTGAACGGCATGCTCCAGGAACACGAACGCGCCCTCGGCGGATGGCAATCCGAGTGGATCACAGTCGAAGGAATGGTTCAGGCAGCGGGCGTTGCGCTGGAGTCGATGGCCGAAGTGATCGAGGGTTTGACGATCGACCCGCAGCGCATGCGCCGCAATATCGAAGCCACCAAGGGCGCGGTCTTCGCCGAGAAGGCGGTTGTGATGCTCGCGGAGAAGATGGGACGCGACGAGGCCCGCCGGGTGGTCGAAGAGGCGCTGCAAAGAACCGGGTCGCCGCCGGAGTTACCAGGACTGCAAACACCCGAGTCCTACCTGGGCAGCGCGGAAGCGTTTCGCGTTCGCTTGCTAGAGGAGGAATCGTAGGATGCCCTTTGCGATTTCGGAAGGCGCTCGTATTTACTACCGGCTGGAGGGCGCGGCGGAGAAACCTTTGCTGGTGATGGTGCACTCGCTGGGCGTCGACCACGGCCAGTGGGATCCGCAGATGCCCGCACTCCTGCGCTACTTTCAAGTGCTGCGCGTGGACCTGCGCGGCCATGGCGCTTCAGACGCCCCTGTGGGCGATTACACCCTTGAGCAACTGTCTCGCGATGTAATCGCGGCGGTGGATTCCGTCGGGCGCGAACGCTTCGCGTATTGCGGGCTGTCGCTCGGCGGGATGATCGGGCAGTGGCTGGGCGCGAACGCACCGGATCGGATCACCCATCTGGCACTGGCCAACACTTCGCCGCGGGTCGGCGCTCCTGAATTGTTCGAGGCGAGGCGTAAAGCGGTTTTCGACGGCGGAATGCGGGCCATCGAAAACGCAGCGATGGAACGTTACTTCAGCCCGCGCTTGCTGGCCTCGTCGAACCCGCACGTAGCATCCACGCGTACTACGCTGCGCACGACGAACCCAGAGGGCTATGCGGGATGCTGCGCGGCGATTCGCGATATGGACCAGCGTCCGCTGCTCGGCCGCATTCGAGTTCCCGTCCTTGTAATCAGCGGATCTCTGGATGTTTCCACGCCCTTCGAAGGACACGGAGATTTGTTGGCCGCCGAGATTCCTGGCGCCCGTTCGGTGGTGCTCGAAGCGGCCCACCTCTCGAACCTGGAATTGCCGTCGGCATTCACCAACGCGCTACTCGATTTCCTGCTGCCGCCGCAGAGCGATGATCGTTTGGCCGCAGGCTTCACCATGCGCCGCGCGATATTAGGCGATGCGCACGTCGACCGGGCCATCGCCAATGACAACGATTTGACGCGCGACTTCCAGGAATTGATCACGCGTTATGCCTGGGGAACAATCTGGACACGGCCGGGTCTCGATCCGAAGGTCCGCCGCCTCCTGGTACTGGCCATGACGGTGTCGCTCGGGCGTTGGGAAGAATTCCGGCTGCACCTGCGCGCCGGTTTAGCCGCCGACCTCGAACCCGATGACCTTAGAGAAGTGTTGCTGCAGGTCGCCATCTACGCCGGCGTGCCGGCGGCAAATACCGGCTTTCATATCGCACAAGAGAAGTAGGGAGAAATTCGTATAATGGAGGGAAGTCATCATCCTGGTCGATGAATCCCCGTCGATTAATCCACGTCGATAAAAGTTTTCATTCAGGAGCGATCGACGTGCCAACCGTACCGCCTTCGGACCCCGGCCGCAGAGAATTCCTCGGCGCCACAACCAAGACCTCGCGCTTGCAGTTTCAGCCGGGCGCGCACAACACTACTTTCCGGTCCCTACTGGTATTCGAAGAAACAGGTCCGCCTGTAGCGTCCGCCGCTGCCGCCAATCGCTGTTTAGATATGGCCCCGGAGTCCGTCCTGCATCGGCCGTCCTTCTTCGAGCGATGCGAGGATAGTGTCGAGGTTCACCGGCGCGCGGCGGAAAATCTCGTCGCCCACCGCGTCCGCGATTGCATTCAGCACCGCGGCGCATCCGCCACCCACCGGCGGCTCTCCGATGCCACGCGCGCCTACCGGTGTTTCGGGATCCGGAATGTTCACCGCATCCCATTTCATATTCACCGGCAGGTCCATAATCGTCGGCGGCTTGTTGTAGTGCATCCGCTTGGCAATCGGCAGGCCGTAGTGCTGATCGTAGACCCATTTCTGGCCGATCGCGTGGGCGATTCCCAGAACTGACCGGCCCAGAACCTGGCCTCCCAGCGCGCGCGGATGGAGCACCGTGCCGACGTCGGCCACGGCCAGGAAATCCGTAAGCTGATACATTCCAGTTTCGATATCCACCTGGACTTCGGCGAAGCTCGCGACAAACGAGAGCGTCTGGCCATCATGCGGATACTTGTCGCGGGCAGCCGCCACTAATCCCTGACCCGCCAGTCCGGCGACCGACTCCTTGGTGACTCGATTCACTTCCGAATCGCCCACCTCGTGTCCGTCGTAGACTCCACCGAGCTGAATCGCACGCTTTGCCGCCTGCGCCAGGCTCATGCCGGCGCCGCCGCCCTTACGGAAGACGCGCTCGTTTGCGACCTCATAATCCTCCGGGCGTCCGCCCAGATCCTTGGCCGCGATCTCCTGCAACCGCTGGCAGCCCTCGGTGGCAACCGCATGCGCCGCGCGTGTCATGGCATGCGTTGTCTGGCTGCCGCCCGAAACGCAGGTCCATGGCAGGTTCTTGGCCGAACTTCCCCAAATGATTTCGACCTTTTCCCAAGGCACGCCCATCATCTCCGCGGTCACCCGGTGAACGTCGTGCACCGACTCGGTGCCAAGATTGCCGATGCCGGACTGAATATACAGCTTGCCATCGGGTTTGATAACAAACAGCCCATCGAAACCGATTGAGCCGCCCGAGTAAGAGCTGACGGAAACGCCTACGCCGCGCGCCATGGTTCCGCTTCGCTTGGGCAGCGCCACCCGTTCCTTCCAGCGAAACAGTTCCGAGCCCCGGTCGAGCGCTTCCTTGATAAACGAACTGGTGCAATACGGCAATTTCCCGTTCGCGTTGGGAGGTCCAAAGGATGCCTTGCCCGAGGGAGCATTCATGTACCGCAGCGCCACCTGATCGATCCCCAGCTTGCGCGAGGCTTGCGCGAGCGCCGTTTCCATAATGGTGATACCCTGCATTCCGCCTGGCGCACTCTGGGCGCCGCGCGGTGGCGTGTTCGTCAGCACTGTCAATCCGCGCCAGCGCATGGCCTGCGGCTGATACAGCAACGACACGATTCGTCCCGCCGAATTGGCATCGCCGACCGCGTCATAGGCGCCGTTATCGCAGATGACAAACATGTCGAGCCCCGTGATGCGGCCTTCCTTGGAGAAGGCTATTTTCATCCGGCCCAGCATGGCGGGACGAGCACGGCCAATGTAGTATTCTTCCTCACGACTGATACGCATCATGACCGGCGCGTTGACTTTTTTCGAAAGCAGCGCCGGTATGATCAGCGAGATTGCCGCTGTTCCCTTGCTTCCAAAACCTCCCCCGGTATATTCGCTGATGAGCACCACTTTATCGGGAGTGATCCCCAGCCAGCGCGCTATCGCGGGGACGGTTTGCGCGGTGCTTTGGGTGCCCGTGTGAACGAAGACTTTCCCGTTCTGCCAGTACGCCATCGCGCTGCGCGTCTCCAGACAGATATGACTGGTATTAGGCGTGACGAAGGTGTGGTCCATCGTGTACGCAGCATTCTTGAAAGCGGCGTCGATGTCGCCGAAGGCCCACTCGTCGGTGGCCTTTCCCATCGGCAGCTTGCCATCCTTGGCTTCAGCAAAGTCGGCCTCGGTCCACTTGAGTTCCTGAATCGTAGGTACCGGACGGGTTGGCCGCTGCCCCTTGACCGGCACCGGCGCGGGAGGACGCACCCAGACATTACCTTCCGTTCGTGGATTCGGGCTGCCCGGCTTCAAGGTTTCGAGCGGGTCGACTACATAGGGAAGCCGTTCGTAATCGATACGTATCCTCTCGATCGCTTCGGCTGCCGTGTATTCATCTATCGCGACCACGGCGAGAATTGGTTCGCCCTGGAACACCGGCTCATTGGTGAGGCCCTGGTCGCCCAATTTGTTGGCCTTGATCACCGTGCCATCGTCGGTGAGGCTATCGGCCGGCTCCGGGAGGTCATCGGCGGTGAGAATCGCCTTTACACCTGGCATCGCCAGCGCCGCGCTCTTGTCTATGCTGCGAATGCGCGCGTGTGGAAAAGGGCTCAGCAACAGACGTGCGAACAGCATTCCGTCGGCGCGATAATCTTCGGCGTATTTGGCGCGTCCGGTAACTTTCGCCACCAGGTCCGGCGTCGGATAGTCCTTGCCGATTAATTTGTGATTGGATGACGTCAGTCTGGCAGGCATGTTTGACCCTCCTCGAAATTTATAGCTGCTTCGCGCAGTGAAATCACACTCTGGATACTCGACTTTAGAACATATTACCAGCCGGGAGTCAAGGGTCGGTAGTGCGCTAAAAGTTAGGCACGGATGCCGTCGAGAGGGCTGTGTGCCATACTTCCTTGCAGGTCACGCCGCCTATGAAGTTGGGTCCGCGTTTGAGATTGCTGCGATGGTAATGCTGCTCTTGCTGTTCGCGGCGTTCCTGGCCCCGGCGGCGCCCAGAGTCATTGCGGTAAACCTCGACGGCGTGGTTCATCCCATCACCGTCGAGATCGTCGGGCATGCGATCGAACAAGCCGGCCGTGAGAATGCGGCTGCGGTCTTACTGCGGCTGAATACGCCCGGCGGGCTGCTGGACTCCACGCGCGAGATCAATTCCAGGATCGTTGCGTCGCGCGTCCCCGTCATCGCTTACGTCACGCCCAGCGGTGGGCGCGCCGCCTCCGCCGGATTCTTCATTCTGGAGGCCGCGGATGTGGCCGCGATGGCCCCGGGCACCAATACCGGCGCGTCTTCCCCCGTGCTTATGGGGCAACAGATGGATCCGGTAATGCGCAGTAAAGTCGAAAACGACGCTTCAGCATGGCTGCGCAGCCTGGTCACCAAGCGCGGGCGGAATAGCGAACTGGCGGAGCAAACCATTCGCCAGGCCACGGCCTTTACTGAGAAGGAAGCTCTCGACAATCACTTGGTAGAGTTGATAGCGCCGGATGAAAAACAACTCCTCGTGAATCTCGACGGGCGAGAGATCAAGCGTTTTGACGGAAGCAAGGTAACGCTTCACACGCTGGGAGCGGACATCGTCGACTATCATGCGTCACCGCGCGAGAGTTTGATCGAGGCTATCGCCGACCCCAACACCGGTTACATTCTGCTGGTGCTGGGCGCGCTGGGGATCTACTTCGAGTTCCAGGCGCCGGGCCTGATTCTTCCGGGAGTGGCGGGCGGCATTCTGGTTTTGCTGGGACTCTCGTCTCTAGCCGTGCTGCCGATCAACTGGATCGGGGCCGCGCTGCTGATCCTGGCCTTGGCCCTGTTTCTCCTGGAGGTCAAGATCGCCTCGCACGGGATTCTTGGAACCGGTGCAACGGTGGCCATGGTACTGGGCGCAGTGCTCTTGATCGACGGACCGCCCGAGTTGCGCATTCGTCTCTCAACCGCTCTCGCCGTGGCTTTGCCGTTCGCCCTGATCATCATGTTCCTGACGACGCTGGCGATTCGGGCGCGTTCCACGAAACCCTCCATGGGACAATCGGCGATGATCGATCTCATCGCGCAGGCGCGTACGGCGCTCGCGCCGGCTGGAAAAGTGTTCGTTCACGGCGAGTACTGGGACGCGATCTCGACGGTTCCGGTCGAAGCCGGCGATAAGGTGCGTGTCATCGCAGTGGACGGGATGAAACTCCGCGTGGAGCCGGTCAGTTCGGCCGCCGGCGCGGAACAAAGTTATGGAAAGGTGTGACTGATGATCCAGAACGGCCTGATTCCACTGGCGATTATCGTTATTTATCTGCTTTCTTCGATCAAGATATTGCGCGAGTATGAGCGCGGCGTAATTTTTCGGCTGGGCCGGGTGTTGTCCGCACCCAAGGGCCCCGGCCTGTTCCTGGTCTTTGCGCCGTTCGATCGCATCGTGCGCATCTCGCTGCGGATCGAAGTCATGGACGTGCCGGCCCAGGATGTGATCACGCGCGACAACGTGACGGTGAAGGTCAACGCGGTGGTCTATTTCCGCGTCATTGATCCAACGAAAGCCGTGATCGAGGTAACCAACTACCTGTATGCCACTTCCCAACTCGCCCAGACCAGCCTGCGCAGCGTTCTAGGCGAGGTTGAGCTGGATTCGCTGCTCAGCCAGCGCGAAGCCCTGAACCTGCGGCTGCAGACGGTGCTGGATCAGAACACGGATCCCTGGGGCATTAAAGTGACCATGGTGGAAATCAAACAGGTGGATCTGCCCGATCAAATGATCCGCGCCATCGCCCGCCAGGCCGAGGCCGAGCGAGAGCGCCGCGCCAAAATTATTCACGCCGAGGGCGAGGCGGCGGCCGCGGCCAACCTGGAGAAAGCGGCCGAGATCATGGCCCGCCAGCCGGGAGCAATTCAACTACGCTACCTGCAAACACTGGTCGAAATCGGAGCTGAAAAGAACACCACGGTGGTGTTTCCCCTGCCCATCGACCTTCTGGGCGCGTTGGGTCAGGCGCTGAAAAAACTTGGCGCTCCGGAGCCTGGGGTCAGCTGAGCTTGCGCTGCGGAACAGTCCACAGGTACAGCCGGTGGCTGAACGGGTGGTCGCCGTCCCCTGGATCGCCAATCGTCAACTCTTTCTCCGGCTGCCAGTCGCCCATGTCGAAACTGTTGGAAACGATCCGCGTCCCCGGCCTCAGCTCCCGCAGCAGCTTAGGCAGCAGCTTTAGATTAAGTTCCGGCAGCAGGAACAGCGTCACCACCGTGGCCTTGTGAATGTCGGCTTCGAACACGTCGTTCTCTTCGAAACGAACCAGTTTCCCTACCCCAGCGCTTTGTGCGTTCGCCTTACTCTCGGCGATCCGCACCGGATCGATATCGATGCCGACGCCGTGAGCCTTCCGCTGCTTGGCGGCGGCAATCACAATTCGCACGTCGCC
>JBDTTL010000235.1:0-7933 GCA_039930665.1 Acidobacteriota bacterium | reverse complement strand
AAGAATATTGAAAAAAAGATCATGGCAAAATATAGAGGCCCGTCTAAATACCAAACAACCCCCAGTACTTCTCCGGCAGCCTAGTCGGACGCACGTCCCTACCGCAAAAGATATGTTTGGTAAACCCTGAGGCCAGCCGCGTCCCGCTGGCGTTCTCGAAAATCTCATAATCGAAGCGAATCATACGCGGATCGGCTGCGCCCAGCGTAGTCCGAATGCGCACTTCGTCGTCATAGCGCGCCGGCCGCGAATAGCGGCAGTTTGCCTCCGAAACCACCAGCAGGATGCCGTCCTCGTCCTCCATATCGCGGTAGCGCATGCCCATGGCCCGGCAGAATTCCACCCTCCCGATCTCCATCCAAATCAGATGGTTGGCGTAGTACACCACGCCCATCTGGTCGGTTTCGGCATAGCGGACGCGGATCAGCGTATCGAAGGGCTCCATGCTTGCCGATTATAACCTTCGACGAAACCAGAAATGCCTCAAAACAGTCTGTTACTATGTCGTCAGTGCGCATTCGAGTCTTGTTTTTCGGGGTAATTCGTGACGTGGTAGGACTGAGAGAGGACACCCTCGATATTGCCGAAGGGGGCAACCTGGGTTCGGTTTTCGAACACTACGCCGGGCGCTTCCCGCGGCTTCGCGAGATGGCGGCGAGTACCGTGTTGGCGCTGAATCAGCAATTTTCCTCGCCCACGGCGCCGCTGGCGGAAGGCGATGAAGTGGCGCTGCTGCCTCCGGTGAGCGGCGGTTCGGGCTACCTCCAGCACATCGCCGATCCCTTGGGGAACTTTTACGCGCTGACGCGCGAACCAATCGACGGGACGGCCATCGCGCGGAAGCTCTTGCGCGAGGAAGACGGCGCCTTCGTCAACTTCGAAGGCGTGACGCGCAATAACACCAAGGGCAGGGCCACGCGGTTTCTCGAATATGAGTGTTACGAACCCATGGCGGTCAAGACCATGGCCGAAATCGGGGCCGACATCGCACGCAACCACGCGGTTGGCCGCATCGCCATGGTGCACCGACTGGGCCGCCTGGAGATTAGCGAAACCAGCGTGGCCGTAGTGGTCACTGCGCCGCACCGAAGGGCTGCCTTCGACGCCGCACTGGAGGGAATCAACCGTCTGAAGAAGCTGGTCCCGGTGTGGAAGAAAGAATATTTCGTCGACGGCGAAGTATGGGTGGACGGCGAATGGGATGACGCCGTGGTCAAAGCAAATCCATGAAGTCGCCGCGCAATGTTATCTGGGCAACTCTGGTCTTCTCCGTACTGGCCTCCGCGTGCATCATCGTCGCGCAGGAGACCAGCTTCAAGATCGACGTGCAACTGGTGCGTCTGCTGGTCACGGTGAAAAATCCGGATGGCGATCTCGTGGGGTCGCTCGAATCCCGCGACTTCGAGTTATTCGATAGCGGCGTCAAACAGGATATCGCGGTGTTCGAGCATCAGACGAATCAGCCGCTGTCGGTCACGCTGCTGATCGACACCAGCGCCTCCACCGCGAAAGACCTGAAGTTCGAAACGGTTTCGCTCACCAAATTCCTGAATGCGCTGGTGCGCGAAGGCAACCCCGCCGACGCAGCGTCACTCTACAGCTTCAACGATGAAGTGACGTTGCTGAATTCGTTCACCCGGCGGCTGACGCGGCTCGAAGAAAGCCTGAAGCCGCTAAGGTCAGACGCCGGAACCTCGCTCTACGATGCGATTTATCTTTCGACGTCGCCCCTGCGCGATCGCGACGGACGGCACGTGATTGTGGCGGTGACGGATGGCGGAGATACCACCAGCTCGAAGAAGTTCTCCGATGCGCGGGCGGCGGCACAGCGTGCCGATGCCGTCATCTATCCCATCGTGGTTGTGCCCATCACGAATCCGTCGGGACGCAATACCGGCGGCGAGCATGCGTTGGAGACGCTGGCCGAAAGCACCGGCGGCCGCACGTTTTATCCCACGGTTGGCGAGCAACTCGACCGCACTTTCTCGGACATCCTGCGAGAGCTGCGCACGCAATACCTGATTGGCTACTATCCGCGAGGCCCGATGGCCAGCGATGGCAAATTCCACTCGATCCGGTTGGAGCTTCCCCAGCGCCCCGATTTGCACATCTCGACGCGCGCTGGCTACTATGGAGTTGTCTCTCGCTAGCGCTTGAGCCCACTCGCCGTGGCCGGAAAAATCAGTCAGATCAAAGCTCCCGATCACACCCAGCAAGAGGTGCAATACCTGCAGCGCCTGGTGGACGAACGTATCCCGGTGCGCGTTCGGTTGAGCGACAACCAGGAAGTGGAAGGCCTGATTGAGTTCTACGATGCGAGCTTTATTCGGCTGACTCGCGAGGGCGCTCCCAACCTGTTCCTGTATAAGCAGGATCTGAAATATCTGTACGAATTGGCGCACGCTTGAAAAGCTTCGTTGAGATTGCGTCCGAAATTGCGCGTGAGGCCGGCGCCACCATCTCTGAGTTTGCCCGACGCCGCATCGGCTTCGAGTTGAAGGGCGCCTATGACCTGGTCACGGAAGCTGACCGCACCAGCGAGCGTATCATCGTCGAGCGCCTGCACCAGCATTTCCCCACCCACGCCGTGATGGCCGAAGAAGGCGGCGGCAACGCCGGTTCATCCGAATATCAGTGGTACGTTGACCCGCTGGACGGCACCACGAATTTCGCGCACGGGTTCCCTGTCTATAACGTGTCGATCGGACTGGAACGCGCCGGGGAGCTGATCGCCGGAGTGATCTACGATCCCACGCGCGACGAAATGTTCCAGGCAGAGTTGGGCTCGGGCGCATTTCTGAACCATGAGCCGATTCACGTGACCCCGACGGCGCGCATCGACGATTCGCTATCCGCCACCGGCTTCCCTTCCCGCAAGCGCCATCAGAATATCAACATTCATTTCTATTACCAGCTCGCTATGACATCGCATGGAGTCCGGCGCGCGGGCGCTGCGGCAATCGATTTGGCATACGTAGCCTGCGGGCGGCTGGACTTCTTCTGGGAGTTCGAGCTTAAGCCCTGGGACATGGCGGCGGGCTGTTTACTGGTGCGCGAAGCGGGCGGTATATGCACCGACATGCGCGGCGCTCCGCTGGATCTGCGCGGGCCAAACGTCCTGGCGGATAACGGCGCATTGCACGCCGGCGTAGTGGAACTTTTTGGCGAAATCTTTGCCGGCAAGACACGCCATCCAATACCGCAATAGCGCGTGAGCTCACTTGCAGCGGTCCGCGAGGGTAGGCTTATCGCGGTATTTCTCGTGGCAACTCGCACACGCCGTGGTAAGCGTGTCGCTTGCCATCAGAATATTGTCCTGATTCTTGGATTGCGCCGCCTTGTAGGCCGCCATTCCCGCGTCGCGAACTCCTTGCACGAACTTCGCCCAATCCGCATTTTGCAGGGGAGCGTCCCGGCCGTTGGAGCACTTGCGGCCGGGCAGGATGAGCAGGTTAGCGCCTTCTGCATTCGCCAGTCCGGCGTTCTCGACGGCTTCTCATTTTCCGTAAGTACTCGCCAATGGGTTGACCGCCATCGACGGATCTTTTTCGGGCTTTTTATCCGCCGGATAATCGCCTTGCGCGGCAAACACCACATTGGCGCTGGGAAACAGAATGCCTTTCATCAGTTGAGCAAGGGTCACGACAACTTGCTGCCTCTGAGCCGGGGGCGAAATGCCACGCACCGGGCGAGGCCAACGATTGCGACTGTGCCGATGCAGGCGAACAAAAAGATTCTGCCGGTTTGCATAAAGCTCTCTTTATTAAAACGTAAATTTTAGCGCAACCTGCATCAGCCGGGGCGGAGCGGCCTGCACCACGTGGCCGAACAGATTGCTGCCACTATCAGCCGCATCCACGCCTCCGATGAGATTGCCATTGACAGCCGCCGGCCCGAAGAACTGAGCGTGGTTAAAGGTATTGAAAGTCTCCAGGCGGAATTGCAGCGCCTTCGATTCCGACACGTGGAACGTTCGCAGCAGCGCGAGATCGAAGTTTAGCATTCCGGGTCCATAGAAAGACCGGCGAGAGGCATTGCCGGGAGTGCCCAGCGCGTTCAGGCTGAAGAGCGATGTGTTGAAGTAGGGCGACCCATTGCGCGGGTTACCGTCCAGGTTCAGCGGACCCTGAGCCACGTCCGGCAAATCCAGACTCTTGAGATTCACGCCGTTTGGCTGACTGCCTTGAAGAGAGTTGTCACCGCTAGTCGAAAGGGTGACTGGGAAACCGGAACTGATTCGAGTGATCCCCGAAATAGACCAACCTTGCGTGAGGAACTTGGCCCGGCGGGTGAGACTTTCCAACGGAAGCTGGTATTCGTAAGTAGCCACGAAGTTGTGCTTCAAGTCCCAAGCGGAAAGCCCGCGCGTCTGGCTGTAATTGAAGGGATTCACGATATCCGAAATACTAGAAGCCTGGTCTATGGATTTGCTGTAGGTATATGCCAGCATCAAATCCAATTGCCTGCCGGTGTGCCGTACGCTGGCCTGAAACGAATTGTAGTTCGAATTTCCAAAGCTGCCTTCGTAATCGTCGTTGCTGAAGTTGGACCCGAGGGGCCCGCGGGTGCCGTTGAAAACCTCGCCGGTTGCGCTGACGTATGTTGCATCTTCCGCAAACGGGCTGCAGGTGGACGTTCCGGGCGCAACTTGGCTCGGTTTGCTCAAAGCCAGACATAAGGCAGGGTCGCCGGGATTCGCGGAATAGACTAGCAGCAGATGATGCGCCTGCGAACCGACGTAACTCAGGCTCACCAGCGTATTCGCGCCCAATTGCCGCTCGATCGAAAAAAAGTAGTTTTCGTTGTAAGGGTAGGTGTTGCCGCGGTAGGGCGCCGTCATTCCAGCCAGCGGCACGTAAGGAGAATAGTCTATGTTCGGATTGGGATGATCGATGGACGCGTTTAGCGGCGGAAATATCAGAGGGAAAGGCTGGACGTGAACCGTTCCATCCGCCGCACTGACAAACGGCGTGGCGAATAAAGGTGGGGCAGGGCTGGTGTAGCTCAGGCCGTAGGGAGGCTGCGGCTCGTCAATAGCGATCGTGTTGCCCTGGATCGCGGAATAGAACATCCCGAAGCCGGCGCGGATGCTGGTTTTTCCCGGACCGCCAATGATCTTGCCGAGCCAGCCATCAGTCTTCGATGGCGAGTACGCGAGTCCGATGCGGGGCGACAGACGGTTACCCTGCGGCACCAGCGTGTTAGGAACTCCGGCGTCTGTCGGATAAACCAGTCCGGGCCAAGCAGTAGGGTAGACCTGGGATTGTTGGCCCAAGCTCAGGACCGGGATCTGATTGTACTTTTCGGACCAATACCGCATCAGGTCCCACCGAATTCCTATATTCAGTGTGAGGTTGGATCGCAGTCGCCAGCTATCCTGCAGAAAAGCGCCCGCATACTTATGGCGTCCGTAAAAAGCTTGCGAATCGGCCTGATTGTATTGACTGGGAACACCAATGAGAAAATCCGCGAAGTCCGAACCGGTTTCCGAGCCATGAAATGCGAAGCTGCCGTTGAAGGTCGGGTTCGGATTCACGTTCACCTGTTCCAGGCTGACCCGCACGCCGGCCTTCAGGCTGTGGGTCCCGATCACTTTTGAAAAATTGTCGCTCAAGGCGTAGGTGTTGTTGGCTTGGGTCAAGTTGGTGATGGGAGTGCCCGTGACGAACGAATTGAACACCAGGTTTTCGATGCCTTCGATCTCGGGCGCCAGGACCACTATGCCGGAAGTTCCCGGCCCGGTTACAAAACCTTGCGAAGCCAGGCTCGGGCCCACGCCGCCTGAGGGTTGTCCTACATTGTTCGCGCTGCGCATATAGCTGAGCCTCAGCTCGTTCACCATGGATGCGCCGAAGGTCTTGGTGTCTCCCAGATTGATCAGCTGGCTGCGTCCCAGATTCAGTGCGGCGAACCCTGGTACACTCGCGCCGCCCTGCCCGGTCGGATAAGGATTGTCGAGCGCATAGTCATCGAAGTAGTAGTAAGCCGCCAGCAGTCCCCAGCGTTCACTGTTGCCATCCAGGCGAAAGCTGCCCTTGTCGTCGCGCAGGACCTTACCCACAGAACCGATGGAGAAGGTGCCGCGCCCAACATTCGGCGTCGGAATGTAGGGCAACAGATTTTGGGCGGGCCCAGCCCAAGCCTTCTGCGGGATGATGGCATTCGGGAAAACGCATTGGGTGCTGAACACGCAGCCTGGCATGTAGTAAGGTTCGTTCGCCGAAACCGCGTAGTCGAGTTTCTGCGACAAAAGGCTAGCCAGATTCGGGCCGCTCACCTCGCCCGTAAGCGACCCCGCCTGATCCCCAAGATTTCCGCTGCGATCCGCGAGGGTCGGCACGGGGATCAGACCGGTATCGACACCCTGACTCTGCCGCGTGCCTTGATAGTCAGCAAAATAGAACACCTTATTCTGGCGAACCGCACCACCGATGGTGCCACCGAACTGGTTCTGCCGGTAAAAGCTCCGTTCCGGCGAAAAGAAGTTGCGGGCGTCGAGGGCTGTGTTGCGCAAAAACTCAAAAGCGCTGCCGTGCAACTGATTGCCCCCCGACTTGGTTACTACGTTGACCACTCCGCCGCTATAGTTGCCATATTCCGCGTCAAAATTGTTTGTCAGAATCCGAAACTCGGCGATGGAATCCAGATTCGGAACGATGGTTGTGCCGCCGTTCATTACTTCCTTGACGTCGCCTCCGTTGACCATGAAACCGTTGGCGTCCTCGCGCTGCCCGCTGATCGACTGGTTGCCGGCGTTCAGGCCGCCGGACGGAGAAATCGCCACGGAAGCGCCGGCCATCACGATGGAATCTTGCTGCTGGGTGGTGGAGGGCACGATGCCGGGTTGTAGAGCCAGCAGGTCGGTAAAGCTACGGCCATTCAGCGCTACGGCCGTCATGGCCCTGCCCGTGACCACTTGCCCCATTTGCGTGCTAACGGACTCGACTTGCGTTCCGCTTTCTATAACCGTGACTTCTTCGATCTTCTCGATCATTTCCACGGTCAGATCGATGTGGAGCGCACTGTCGGCGTCAATCACCAGGCCATTTCGTTTCGCGGTCCGGAAGCCTTCCACTTGGGCTTCCAGATCATAACGGCCAACCGGAAGACTGGGAAATATGTAAAATCCCTTGTCGTCACTCGTGGTCTTGCGTTGGATTCCTTGAGCAGTGTTGGTGACTGTCAAGCTGACGCCCGGTATGACTGCTCCACTCGGATCTTTTAGAGTGCCGGAAATACTGCCGGTGGTGGCTGCCGGCGACACGCTGGGCCGCATTACAAGAGCTGTCAGTAGGGCGGCGATCGCAGCAATTCGGGGCATACGCATAGACCTAGAACTTACTTTTCAATTCTGGCTTCGCTCGCTAGCGTACGGCCGAGTAAGCCGCGCCGCCCAAAACGACTTTTGTGGCGCTCGCTACGTGCGAGCCGTCCCTGGCCCCAAACCCGGTTACCACCACGCGGTCGCCTTGCTTCACTGAATCAATCTTCCAGCCCTGTCTCATAAGCCCGTTCGGGCTGGCCATTTCCACTTCCCAGTTAACGACCTTGCCGCTCTCGTTGGTTGCGTTCAGGTTTAATGTCACATGCGGGTTTTTCCACGAAACCTTGGTGATCGTACCCCTCAAGGTAACCAGGTGGTTTTCGTCGTACTCAGCCGCAAACGAGTGGTGAGCCAACATTGGCATCGCCACAAACATTAGCCCCGCGGCCGCCTTAAGACCACTTCGATAGACACGCATGCCTAACCTCCGTACCAAGCTTACACGCCGTTTCAACCGATCATAGCCGAGAACCGACTCTTTGGTATTAGTGGAGGGCCGGTTGCGGTTCGGCCATTACTGGAACTCGCTTTGCGCGCTTGGACTTTCGGCCCGAACCCGTAAAACGCTCCATATAAATGTAGACCACCGGAGTGATGTACAGCGTCAGG
>JBDTTL010000234.1:0-7957 GCA_039930665.1 Acidobacteriota bacterium | reverse complement strand
GAAGTGGACGTCCTGCAGTTTAGTGTGAACAAGGCGGTCAAGATGGTCAACGATGTGGCGGGTACCCACTTCAAGGTCTTGCGCGGACGGATCAACTTTACCCCGGGCATGTACGCCAAGGGAGGCGCCTGCCAGAAGATATACCAGCCACGTTCCCAGTACACGGCCTCAGAGGACGAGATTCTGCTGCACGAATTGGTGCATGGGGCGCGCATGGCTTCCCTGAAATTGAACCTGGGACCCGCGGCCGAGAAGGGGCTAATAATGTACGACAATGACGAGGAATTCTTTGCCGTCCTCGTCGAGAACATATACCAGTCGGAGCTCAAGAGCGGGCCCCTCCGCTCCTCGCACACCGGTTTCATGGAAATGGATAAGAATCTGCAAGGCTCCCTGGGCTTCTTTCAGGTCAGCGGAAATGCCTTTGAAAAGGTCGAGAAATTCGCTACCGAGAATCCCGGTCTTGCCAAGGCCCTGGCTAACATTGAGGTTCCATTCAATCCGCTGAACGCGTACTTCTGTCATAACGCCAAGGCCCGAGAGATGTCGAAGTCGTCGTACGCCAAGATACGAGATATGGGGCCGATCGGAATGATCTTCGCGCCGCTGCTCAAGTAGCGGGCCGAATCTAAGTGCCTCTGATTTGGCTGCGGACGATCAGTTTGGGTTCGGGGTCTGCCCCTACCGCTTCAAGCAACGACTGTGCCATCTGCTCCTGAAAAAGCATCGTTGCCTGCAAACAATGCCAGTCTTTGATCCCCCGACTGCTTCGTGCCATCTATGAGTTGCGCCAGGCCGGCTTGGCTCAACTGGTCCAGCTTGGCCAAACTCTTTCTTCCTGGTCTCAGGAGATCGTCGCCATGTGGCGCTTCACCCGTAACAACGGCATCACCTAGGGTTTCCATAAACAAAATGGAACGTCTATAGCTTTCGTAACTTTGAAAACAGGCTTCGGTCAAGGTATTATGTGGATGCTTGGGTTCGGGGTCTGCCCCCGTTGTTGGCAACGAGCCGCTAACTGCTTTTGAATGATGGTGGACCTGGACGGGTTCGAACCGTCGACCTCTTCCATGCCATGGAAGCGCGCTCCCAACTGCGCCACAGGCCCACTTGATTCAACGACTTGCGTTGAGGCTTACGTTTTGAGCGCATACCCTTCAGTAAGAGGCGCTCAGAACAAATTTGAGTATAACACTCGTGCGAATGGATTGACGTGCTTCAATCGCCTTTGACGTTTACAATTTGCTTCAAGGTATGTTCAATCTTGACGAGTTCTCGGCTGTTCTCCATAACTTCGTCTATGTCTTTGTAGGCTCCTGGTATTTCATCAATGAGGCCCGGGCGCAAACGGGCCGCGATTCCTTGCATAGCCGCTTCCATGTCTTGCATGGTGAATGTCTCACGGGCCTGACTCCGCGACCTCTTGCGTCCAGCGCCGTGCGAGCTACCCGGCGGGAGGAACGTTACTATCTTTTCGATGATTTTGAACATGGAACAGCGGTCCCATCCGGCGTGTTTGCTTCTGCTTGAAGCATAGCAACTCCATGCCGGCCGCCATCACAGCTATCAACGCAGTCTTTTGGAAGGTAGTTGTTTCGGCGCCTGCTACTTCTGGCGCGACGCGGCGGCGGGGCCCAGATCCCGAAGTTGCGCTTGCGCGTTGCGGGCCAAGCTATGCGAGGGGAAGCGGGTCAGGAAATCCTTAAACTCGGCGGCTGCTTCCGCCCGATGGCCGGCGTGGGCCAGCGCGTCTGCTTTGCCGTACATGGCGTCGGGCGTCTTGGGGTTATCCGGGTAGCGCTCCAGCACCGCATCGAAGGCTTGTACGGCGTCGTCATACATTTTCGCGCGATTGTAGAGCTGCCCTACGTAATACTGAGCCGAAGCGGCATTTTCGGCGCTCGGAAAGTACTTCAAATAATCGTTGAACTCCATCATGGCGAGATCGTCTTTACCGCTCGAATAATCGCGAAAAGCGTTCAGCCACAGGCTCTCCGCAGATGTCCCTGCCGGGGCAAGAGAAGCGGCTCCGGGAGGCGGCGGCACCCCGCTCGCGTCCGGGGGAGGCGCGGCCGGGGGCTGACTCAGCGTCCGCACGGCGCTCGAAATATCAGATAACTTATTATCCAGATTCGCAACCCGGCTTGCCAGCGACGCGAGGTTCTCGCGCACCGCGCGGAGATCGTCGGCCGACTGATCCACCTTGGTTCCCAGCACCGCTATGGGCGCCGCCACCTTCGTCTGTTGATCGCTAAGGCGGTCGGTGAGAGTGCGCTGGAGCGCGGTCATCGATGCGGACGATTGATTCGACTGTTCGAGTGCTTGCTTGATCAGGCTTTCGAGCCCCGCCAGTTTTTGATCCTGCGAAGTTTGTAATTGCTTGATCTGATCCTGCAACTGCGCCACGTCGCGCTGGATAGAGAGTATGTCTTCGCGCTTTTGCGCCCTCAAGCCGGGAGTCAGGGGAGAGGCCAGGACTAGACAGCATCCCACCGCGGCCAATCGGAAAAACTTCATTACCAACTCCTTCTAAAAAGGGGACGACCGATGGCCGTCCCCCGTTTCAATGCCGTCCAAAACGCAAGGCGTCTCGAAATGGACAGACGCTATTGCGCAGGCGCCAGATGCGCGCGGCGATTGCGCTGATAGCACGCCTCGCTCGCATCGGTACAGATCGGACGGTCCTTGCCATAGCTGATGGTCCTGACCTTTTCGGCAGGAACCCCCAACTGCACCAGGAAGTCCTTGGCCGCCGTGGACCGGCGGTCGCCCAGACCCAGATTGTATTCGGCCGAGCCGCGCTCATCGCAGTGCCCCTCCAGCACCACGGTGAAGGATGGATCGGCGGCGAAAATACGTTTCAGCGCATCGGCGTCATGCGTCAATACCTGGCGCGCGTCGTCGCGGATATCGCTCTTGTCGTAATCAAACAGAACTTCGCCGGCCGAGGCAATGTCGCTGTTGAACATGTCGATGCCGGAGACCTTCGGCGGAGGAGGAAGAGGAGGAGGCGGCGGCGGAGGGGCCGACACGTCCACGGTTACGGAACGGGTATCGTTACCGCCCGCGGCGCGCGCGGTAAGCGTGTAGGTGGTGGTACTCGTCGGGAACACTTGGCGTGTACCGTTGGCTGCCACCGAACCGATGCCGCTATCGATCGAAATATCCGTGGCGTTGGCGACGGACCAGGTCAGCGTCGCGGACTGCCCGGTCTGGATGGTTCGCGGCTCCACATTAAAATTGGTGATGCGCGCGGCGGGGGCCGGTGGCGGTGGTTCCTCTACTTTGGTAGGTGGCGGCGGTGGCGGCGGCGCCGGTACTTTCTTCTTGCACGCGGTCATCGACATCGCTAACGCCACGGCGAACACCGCTGCACTCAGTGTTCTGAATTTCATTTGCATTTCGTTGACGTGCCTCCTTGAGTTATTCGCGGACTAATACGTGGACCTCTCCGCTGGTGAAGGTCCCTTAATGCGTTTTAAATCAGTGTACTCCGTTTGCCCAAACTGGCTGAATATTATTTCCCTGCGTGGTCAACTGCTGCACATTGGTGCCGTCCGACAGCATAGTATAGATCTGCGTGGAATTGCCACGCTTGGAAGTGAATACCAAGTGCACGCCATCGGGCGCCCACCAGGGATTCTCGTTGCGCCCGGTGCCCTGCGTCAACTGCACCGGTTTGCGTGCGGCTACATCCATCACGAAAATATTGAAGTTGCCGGGCTCATAGCCGCGCGTCCAGGCGAATGCGATCTGCTGCCCGCTGGGACTCCACGCTGGGTTGGCGACATCGCCCTCACCGGTAGTGAACTGCTGCATATCGGTGCCGTCCAGGTTCATGTGCCACAACTGTTGCCGGCCGCCGCGTCCGGAAATAAACAGCATGTCGGTGCCGGTTTTGGGATTGACCTTCGGAGATACTTCAATCGCCCGCACATTCGAAATGCGGCGGAAATTGCCACCGTCGGTGTTGGCGATGCAAATCTGAACCCAGCCGTTCACGGCGGTGGCGAACAACATTTGTTTGTCGTCCGGCGTGAACTCCGGGGTTTCGACGACTGAGGAAACCGGGTTGTAAAACGGCAGGCGACGCCCGGTCTCAACCGAGTGGATTCGAATCTGCGGATTGCCTCCCGCATAAGTGGTAAACGCGAACATCTTGCCGTCGGGTGAAACCGCCGGCATGCTCGACGTGGAATTATACTGCGTCAACTGCTGCGGGTGCGAACCATCGTAATCCATGGACCAGATCTCTTTGAATCCGCTGCGGTCGGAGACAAAGAAGATTTTGGTTCCCGCCAGGCTCTTGGCACCGAACTGCTGCAGGATATCGGCGGCGAAGTCGCGGGCTACCTTTTTCGCACCGTCCGCATCGAGCGATCCGAAGTAGAGCTTGCCGATTACCTGCGCGCTGGTCACATCCGGCTGCCCGGTATTGAACAACCAGCCGAATAGAACCAATCGATTGTCCTGCACCGCCGTGTACCCAAACGCAAGATAGTTGGCGCTTACCGGCGGGCCCGACCAATCCGTCAGCCAAGGGCCGTTGGAGACCGGCGGCGTTCCGCGCCGTGCGTTCGCGGGCACCGTTGGCGGTTTGAAATCCTGCGGACGCTGCGGAACCGCCAGCGGGTAAACGCTCTTGGCCACCATTTTCAAAATGCCGGCGTTCTGCAGCTCATCCCACAGCGTCGAATTGAAGGTGTCCATGTTGCGCTGCGCATCGCCCGTACCGCGCATGTCGGCGACTGCAATGGCAGGCTTTTCCGAGCTCGTAATCAGACCTTGAATCTGAGGCTGTTGTCCAAACAGTGCCGCGGCTGCAGCCAGCAGCATGACAGCTGCCAGAATTCTCGAGATAGATTTGATATTCATCGTTTCAGCTCGAAGGTAAATTCAACTTGGGCCGAATCCCGGTCGAATCCCGGAGGAAGCGGCGGAAAGGGGCTTGCTTCCAGTATGGCGCGTTGCACGGAATAATCCAGCGCGGAAATGCCGCTTTGTTGTACCACCCGAAGATTGCGGATGCGGCCATCGCGCATGAGATCGAACGACGCGATCACTACGGGCGCGGTCTGCACGCGCGCGTCCACATCATTGGTATGCCACTTTTGCGCGACCAAATTCTGGATCTGCTGTCCGTATCCGGCAAAACGCGTGCCCAGTGTCGTATTGGCACCGGTGCCGATACGCCCCGAACCCGGCATTGCCGAAAACAATGGATTCGACACCTGGGGCGCCTGTTTGGCGAAAACCTGATTTTTGTCGATCTCCTTAAAGGGGCGGAAACGCTGCTTCTCGCTGGCGACATCGGCGAGCCGGCGCTTCTGCTTCATTTTGAGCGCCACTGCGTTGGGCGATACTTTTTCTTCCTTTGCTTGTTCAATGGGTTTCGCAGGCTGCTGAAGCACCTGCGACTCAGTATCGTTGGCCACCGGATTCTGCGGTCCCGAGTGCTGCAGCGGAATGGATTTCACGGCTTCGATGCCAATGGCCCCGCCACCAGCGTTCTGCGCGCCGAAAGATTCGCTATGAGTGCTCATCCATCCATAGATGCCCATACCCGCGATAAGGGTTACATGCAAAGTGAGGGCGGCGAGAAATGCCCGGCTAACGGGCTCGCGCTCATCCAGAATATCCGGATGGAGGCCATGAGGTAGGGTTTCCGGGGCCATCACTTACCTGCGTTCTCCTGCGGCTTGGTGACCAACTTTACACCTAGATGAGCCTGATCGAGCGTGCTGATGACCTGTGCGATGGGATCATAGATGGTAGCCTTATCGGCCATGATGTAAACGCTTTTTTGATTCTTGAAACGCTTCGGTATTTCGGCGGCAATCTCATTGATGTTGATGGGCTTCTCGTTGAGATACAGCCTGCCGTTCCGGCTGATGCTAATCACCGGCAACTCCTCGTTGGTGTCCTTCACCTGTTTGACCTCGGGGACATTGATCTCCAGGCCGAACTCCATCACGTGCGCCGTCAGCATAAAGATGATCAGCAGCACCAGCACCACGTCCACCAGCGGAACGATGTTGATTTCCGAGAGCGTGCCGTTGCTGCCACCAAAGCGTCGCCGCGCCAGGCCGCTTCCGCTTCCGCCTCCGTTACCGCCGCTGACCGAAAAAGCCATATGGATTCCGCTAGCTCTCGAACATGCGCTCGGTCGCGTTCAGAAACTCGAGCGCAAAGTCTTCCATGCGCGTGCCCATCACTTTAATACTGTTCCCAAAATAATTATAAAAAACCGCAGCGGGGATAGCCGCGAACAGACCCAGAGCCGTAGCGAAAAGGGCATTGGCGATACCCGGCGCCACCGTCCGCATGCTGGTCGAGCCGCTGAGCCCCAAGGCCTGGAAAGCTTCAATGATGCCGAATACGGTGCCGAACAGGCCCACGAACGGCGAGACGGTAGCGGCGGTGGCGAGCCAGTTCATGCTGCGTTCCAATTTCGCGATTTCTTCGCTGATACCAAGTTGCAGGGTGCGTTCGAGTGCCACCGGGTTCGTGATGCTGCCCCGTTTGGTTACTTGCCGGTGGACTTCCGCATACCCGAAGTCGAACACTGCCACCAGAGGGGCGGCGGTAAATTGCTGGCTGGCGGCAGCAATCGCGTCCATGCGCTCCGCCTTACGGAAAGCGCGCAGGAAATTCTTGTTGGCCCCGCGGGCGCGAGTGAACATAACCCACTTCGAGAAGATGACGGTCCAGGAGAGCAGCGAAAAAGCCACCAGCACAGCCATTACGGCTACCGGAATCGGCTCCGTGCTCTTTACGATCTCCCAGAAATTGATTTGCGCTGTGATGCCGATCCAGTGTTGTGAAATCAACCGGTTGCCTTTCTCGTCCCGCCTAACATTGTACGCGACATTGGCCCTCTAAAACAAAAAATGTTCATAATGTTTTTGGTAACCGGCATCGCCCCGGCAGCGCGCCGCTCCCCTTCCTTATAATTTGGTAGAACGCCCATGCTGCTTGAGCTGACCGTCGAAAACTACGCGGTGGTGGAAAAAGTGCGGGTGCGCTTTCATCGCGGACTGAATCTGCTGACGGGGGAGACCGGAAGCGGTAAATCCATCGTGGTGGATGCGCTGGCGCTGCTTCTCGGCGGACGGGCTGCGGCGGAGATGGTACGCAGCGGCGCGGAGCGGGCGCGCATCTCCGGAATTTTTGAAATCGGCGGGTATCCCCTTCCGGAGGGCGTGGAGCCGGAGGAGGGCGAACTCATCGTGGAGCGTGAGATCCTGCCCAACGGAAAATCGCGGGCCTTCGCGGGCGGGCGTCCGGTGACGGCGGCGCTGCTCAAGGAACTGGCGCGAAGCTTGGGCGATATCCATGGGCAGCACGATCAGCAGCAGTTGTTCTCGCCGACAGTACAGCGTGAGATGCTGGACGCTTCCGCGGGTTCAACCTCCGAGTTGACGGAAGTCTCCTCACTCTTCAACGGCTGGAGCGCGGCGTCTGCAGAACTGGCAGACCTCGACCGCACCGCGCAGGAAAAACTGCGCCAAGCCGACCTGTGGACCTTCCAGCGCAACGAAATCGAAGCATTGAATCCTCAACTGGGCGAAGACCTCCAGCTTGAGAACGAGCGCCGCGTGCTGCGCAACGTGGTGCGCCTTGCGGAGACGGCCGGAGCGGCGTACGCAGCGCTCTACGAAGCTCCGGAGAGTGTCTCGGCGCAGTTGCACATAGTAGTCAAGCGACTGGAGGAACTGGGGCGCATCGATGAAAGCATGCGCGAGGTGGTAACGGCTCTGGAGCCGGCGAGCATTGCCGTCGATGAGGCGGCTCACGCGCTGAGCCATTACTTAGGCAAGCTGGAGGCCGATCCGGCGCGGCTGGAAGAGATCGAGACGCGTTTGGCCGCGCTCGAAAAATTGCGCCGCAAGTACGGCGCGACTGTGGAGGAAGTGATTGCCTTTCGCGAGGAGGTAGCGCGGAATCTGGCAGCTGT
>JBDTTL010000233.1:0-7970 GCA_039930665.1 Acidobacteriota bacterium | reverse complement strand
CTGCAGCATGTCCGCTATCTCCTGCACATCCATTTGAGCGAACGCGCCTTGCATGCCGAAGCCGGCGTTGTTGATCAGCAGGTCGACTTCGATTCGCTGCGCGCTTAGTTCCTGGCAAAGGCGATCGCATGCGCCCGGATCGGCAAGATTGGCTGGCAGAACTGTCGCGCGGGTCCCGTGTTGACTCGCCAAATTGTTGGCCAGACTGCGCAGCCGCTCTTCGCTGCGGGCAACCAGAACCAGATCGATGTCATGCGCGGCGCATACCTTTGCCAGTTCCTCACCAATGCCTCCGGAGGCACCGGTTATCAGGGCCGTCTCCCGGCGCTTTTCAGCAACCATATGTTCTCCACTGTGTCACAGTTCTGCCCCAGTAACGCCGAACGCTGGTGATCATGTTTGCCTTGCTGTAAACTAGTCCCCTATGCTGACTCGGCTTCTCCTCTTCCTAGGTCTTACGGCTTCGGTTTTCGCGCAAGGCAGCCCCGATTGGACCAAGCCCTTCCCGCCCTTCAAAATCCTGGGCAACATCTATTGGGTGGGGACGTGGGATCTTTCCACCTATCTGATCACGACGCCGCAGGGCAACATCCTGATCAATAGCGGGCTCGCGGAAACCGTTCCGCTGATCAAGGCAGGCGTCGAGAAGCTGGGTTTCAAAATGTCCGACACCGAACTTTTGTTGGCCACGCACGGCCATTTCGATCACGTCGCCGGCTTCGCGGAGTTGCAGAAGATGACCGGCGCGAAGATCGTCATGTCGGAAGAGGATGCCGAGCTGCTTGAATCCGGCGGCAAGAAGGACTTTCGTTTCGGCGAAGAGATGCGCGCGCGCTTCACCCCCGTGAAAGTAGACCGCAAACTAAAAGACGGCGACAAGATCGAACTGGGGGGCACGGTGATCACAACACATCACCATCCGGGGCATACCAAAGGAGCCACCAGCTTCACTTTGAACGTGCGGGAGGCGGGCAAGACCTACCATGTCGGGATCATGAACATGGGGTCGATCAACCCTGGCGTCAAAGTGAGCGGCATGCCCATGTTTCCGGGGATCGCTGCCGCTTACGCACGCACGTTCCACGATCAAACAGAGATGAATATCGACGTGTTTCTGGCTTCGCACGCGGCGCAATTTGGCTTGCACGAGAAGTACAAGCCGGGCGATACCTACAATCCCGAGCGGTTCGTCGATCCCAAGGGCTATCACGCGGCGGTCGAAAAGCTGGAGAAGACCTACCAGGATCAGTTAGCCAAAGAGCGGGCGGCCAAGTAGTTCGTGACGGTCCGCAAATCGGGGCGGCGGACCTGTCACTCTCCGATGATCTTGACCAGCGCCCGTTTCTTGCGGCGGCCATCGAACTCGCCGTAGAAAATCTGCTCCCAGGGGCCGAAATCGAGCTTGCCCTGGGTCACGGCTACCACCACCTCGCGACCCATGATCTGGCGCTTCATGTGGGCGTCGGCGTTGTCCTCGCCGGTGCGGTTGTGCAGGTATTGCGCGACCGGCTCGTGGGGCGCCAGCGCTTCCAGCCACTTGTCGTAGTCCTTATGCAGGCCACTTTCGTTGTCATTAATGAATACGGAGGCAGTTATGTGCATGGCATTCACCAGCACCAGGCCTTCGCGAATCCCGCTTTCCCTAAGGCAATCCGCTACTTGGCCGGTAATATTGATGAACGCGCGTCGGGTGGGCACCTCGAAACATAATTCCCTGCGAAAGGTCTTCATATAGACTCCAGGCTACAGTGGGGAAGCCGCGTTGACGATACAAAAGTATGGGCGCCAGTATAAGCGGGGCCTTAGGTTCGGGCGATCCAAGGCGGAGCCCGGCCATCCTTGGGATTTGTTACACTCAGCGAATATGCTTAAAACCGGAGCCAACGGGTGAAGGCGAGGATGGCCGCAGGCTGCATCCTGACAGGGGCCGCTTTAGCCCTTAGCAGTTGCGCAACGACGACGCCTTCCAAGCAGTTTAAGACTTTCTTCGTACCGCCGGCGCGGCCGGGCGCCCCTTACGCGAGTCCGGTCTTCATCGATCCTCCTACCATAGCCTTAGATCTGTACAGTAGCGAAGCTCCCAATCTAGCCTCTTTGGTCCCTTCTCTTTCCCGCTCTTCAGATGTCGATTTCCTGATCAAGAAAGCCGATGACCGGTTTGCCGCCGGGAAGCGCGCCTTCCGCGAAGGGCACATCGAACAGGGCCGCGGCGATTTTGACAGGGTGCTCGAGGTTCTGCTGAATACTGCGGAAAACCTGCCGGATCGCGCGCGTCTGGAGCGGCATATCGACGAACTGATTGAGCATATTTACCGCTACGACGTGGACCAGTCTGCTACCGCGCAACCGGACGATGAGGTGCACCTCGAAAAGTCGTCGATCGAAGAAATTTTGCGGATGACGTTTCCGATTGACCCCAGGCTGCGCAACAAGGTGCAGGAGCAAATTCGGGTGACGGCGTCGCAGTTGCCGCTAGAACAGAATGACGCGGTGGTGAGCTACATTAACTATTTCTCGTCTCCGCGCGGCAAGAAGATCCTGGCCTATGGGTTGCGACGCTCCGGCCGGTATAAGCCGATGATCGAGAAGATCCTGCGCGAGGAGGGCATACCGGAAGAGCTGATTTTCCTGGCCCAAGCCGAATCAGGCTTCGTTCCGCGAGCGATGTCACGCGCGATGTGTGTTGGGGTGTGGCAGTTCGCGGCGTTCCGCGGCAAAGAATATGGCCTAAATCGGACCGCGTATGCAGACGACCGCATGGACCCGGAACTCGCCACGCACGCCGCGGCCCGGCATCTGCACGACCTCTACAATCATTACGGCGACTGGAATCTGGCTATGGCGGCCTATAATTGCGGTCCCGGTTGCGTGGATCGTGCGATCCAGCGAACCGGCTACGCCGATTTCTGGCAGTTGCGCCGGCTGAACGTTCTGCCCAAGGAGACCGCCAACTACGTCCCGGCGATTCTGGCGATGACCATCATCAGCAAGAACGCCAAAGACTACGGCCTCGACGACCTGGATTTCGAGCAGCCGATCGAGTACGACACCATCGAACTGGAATCGACCACCCATCTGGCCCTGATTGCCGATGCCATGGACCGTCCACTGGCGGAGTTGAAAGAGCTGAACCCCGCGGTGCTGCACTCTATAGCGGCGGCTGGTATGGCGTTGCATGTTCCAAAAGGCATGGTGCCGATGGTGCAGGCTGCTTTCGACGTCGTGCCCGCCAATCGGCGCGATGCCTGGCGGGTTCGTAAAGTGGACGGGGAAGACACTTTCGCATCGCTAGCCAGACGCTATAACACGACAGCGGCAACGATGAGCTCCGCCAACCATGACACGCTGCCGGAGGCGGGTTCGCTGGTAGTGATTCCGGCGTCCTATCCGGGAGAGCGCATCGCGGTTCGCTCGGCGGTCCAGGGTAAGACGAGGTCCAGGACGTCGGCCAGAAGGCCGGCGGTCAGCTCCACGCGCGTTAAGCCCAGGACGCGAGCGTCTGCGCCGCGTGCCAAGACTCCAACCAAGGCGTCGGTTCCCGTGAAGACGCCCACCAAGGCCTCCGCGTAGAAAGGCGCCACCACTGCGAGGGCTGAGCGCTCTGACCTTCGCGGCATGACGGCATTTTAATCGCAGGCTACGAGCGTTCATTCATCGGGAAGACACTTTTCACTTGCCTTCGCTTGAAAAAGCGATATTCTGGTTTCTGATTCTGCCGAACTGATTCCGCCGATGAGGAGACCGCTGCCATGATAGAGTACCGGCTTTCGCCCGAAGACGATGAACTCGACGATCTGGATGAGGGAGCCGAACTCAGTTTAGACGACGATTTGGGAGACTACGGTCTCGACGACGACGATGAGGAACTGGCGGTACCGGTATTTGCGCCGCGTATCCCCTCGCCCGTAGCGGTGATCGTGGAAACCACGGTGGTGGAAATCGAAGAAGTCTCGCCCGCTCCCCCGGCAGAGGCGCCTCCCGCAAGGAAGCCCGTAAAAAAAGCGGCTGCGCCGGTGAAGAAAGCGGCTGCGGCACCCGCCAAGAAGGCGACTGCGCCAGCCAAGAAGGTGGTAGCGGCGAAGAAGGCCGCGCCTAAGAAAAAGGCCGCCGCGAAAAAGGCTGTGAAGAAGGTGGCTGCGAAGAAGAAAGCTGCTCCCAAAAAGGCCGCCAAAAAAACCGTGAAGAAGGCAGCCAAGAAAGCGGCGCCCCGGAAGGCGGCGAAAAAGACTTCGGCGAAGAGGTCCGCTGCGAAAAAAACGCCCACCAAAAAAGCGGCCAAGAAATCCGCGCCCGCGAAAGGTGGCAAGAAGAAGGCCGCCAAGAAGAAGAAATAGACGACCAGGAAAAGGGCGGCAGGAAGCGCTAGCCGCCGCCCCGGTCTCAGAGCAGCCGGTGCCGGGCTGGCTCCGTCCCTAAGACTGTCCTCTACTTAGCGACAGCCGAACGGCAGCGTTCGTAAAGTTGCAGCAGCGCGTCCACCTGCTCGTCGGGGGTCTTGGGAGCTTTGCCGCCGAAGCCGGCGCCTCCCGAAGCTTTGCCGTAGCCGGTGGTACCGGCAATGAACTTCATCAGTTCCAAAGCTACTTCTTCCTTGGTCGATTTCGCGCCGGGGGCGGCAGCCGCAGTCGTATCTTTTTCGTCCGTCATATAATCTCTAAGGGTACTGCATTTGAACTCTCGCCCGCGCCCTCTAAAGCACTCACGGACGGAGAACTTGCGGCCGCATGCCGGTTGATGCGCGCCGCCTGATCCGCAAGATGCGAGGTGGAGCGCAGGCCCACCTGATCGAAGCGGCCGACGGCCACTGCTACGTGGTCAAGTTTCTCAATAATCCGCAGCACCGGCGCATCCTGGTGAACGAATGGATGTCGTCCGTATTCCTGCGCTACCTGGGGATCTCGACGCCCGAGGCGGCGGTGGTCCGCGTCACCCAGGATTTCCTCGACGAAAATCCGGACGTCCACTTTCAACTGGGAACGCATCGCGAGCCGGTCGAGTTGGGATGGCACTTCGGTTCGCGATTTCCCGGCGACCCGGCGCGGCTGGTGGTCTATGACTTTCTGCCCGACACTTTGCTCGCTCAGGTGGAGAATCGCGGCGAATTCCTAGGAATGCTGGTCTTCGATCAATGGATGGGCAACGCCGATTCGCGCCAGGCCATCTTTTTTCGCGCGCGGCTGCGCGAGTGGCTCCCGGCGCATGAGGCACATCCGCAGCGCCTGGCTTTCGTCGCGCAAATGGTGGATCACGGCTTCGCCTTCGACGGTCCGCATTGGCGCTTTGCCGATTCTCCGCTGCAAGGTTTATACTTCCGTCCGCAGGTCTATCAGAACGTGCGCGGCCTGGAGGATTTCCAGCCCTGGCTCGACCGTATCACGCATTTTCCGGAGGCGGTGGTCGATCAGGCGCTCAAACAAATTCCCTCGGCATGGGTCTCCGGCGAAGAAGAATCCCTCAATCAGCTATGCGAGAGCTTGCTGCGGCGGCGGAAGCGTGTCGCGGACCTGATCCAGGCCTGCCGCGACGGGCGCGCAGCGCTATTTCCGGAATGGCATTGACGAGCGCGGTATTGTAGAAGCATATCCACCTTGGGAAAATCTATGGGAGTTGCCGTGATTCAAAATCGGTGCGCCGAATTTAAGCAGGCGCTGCTGCATCGTGTGCTGGTGGCCGACGGGGCCATGGGCACCTCGTTGTACGCTAAGGGCATCTTTCTTAACCGGTGTTATGACGAACTGAACCTGTCGCTGCCGGCCTTGATTCGCGACGTTCACCAGGAATATCTGCGCGCCGGCGCCGAGATCATTGAGACCAATACCTACGGGGCGAATCGCAAGCGGCTGGCGGGCTTCGGATTCGCCGAGAAGATGCGGCAGATCAACCAGGCCGGGGTGCGCATTGCGAAAGAAGTCGCGCGCGATCAGGCCTTCGTCGCCGGGGCGATCGGACCGCTCGGTGTGCGGCTGGAGCCACTGGGCCCGGTGAGCCTTGCCGAAGCCCGCGACGTGTTTCGCGAGCAGATCGCGGCGCTGGTCGAAGCCGGCGTCGACCTGCTGATTTTCGAGACTTTCCGCGACTTGGACGAGCTCCGCGAAGCGGTGCTGGCGGCGCGAGAGGCCGCGGGCCGCGACATCCCCGTAATCGCGCAGGTTGCCATCGAGGATGGCGGCACTCTGGAAGACGGCACCTCGGTCGCGAACATCGCCTTGGCACTATCCCAGTTGCCGGTGGATGTGATCGGGCTGAACTGCTCGTCGGGTCCGCGGGTGCTGCTTGAAGCGATCGAGACCATGGCTCCGCTCACCGAGAAACCGTTGAGCGTGATGCCCAATGCCGGTCTGCCGGTTACCGTGGACGGGCGCAATCTTTACTTGTGCTCACCCGAATACATGGCGCAATACGCGCGGCGTTTTATTGGAGCCGGCGCAAAGATTGTGGGCGGCTGCTGCGGGACGACCCCGGCGCACATTAAGGAAATCCGCAACGAGGCGCGCAGCCTGCATCCCGGCCGCCATTCGCACAGCGTGCAGGTGGAGGAACCTCTGCAGGCGCCCAACGCGCAGCCCATAATCCCGGCTGCGGACCGCAGCGGACTGGGCGCGAAATTGGCCGAGGGCAAGTTCATCACGTTCGTCGAAATTCTTCCACCCAAGGGCGTCGACGCCGCCAAGGAAATTGCCGGCGCAAAGTTGTGCAAGGACGCCGGGATCGACTGCATCAATGTGCCGGACGGCCCGCGTGCCAGCGCACGGCTCAGCGCCCAGATGACCTGCCAGTTGATCCAGCAGCACGCCGGAATCGAAACGGTGCTGCATTTCTGCTGCCGCGACCGAAATATTCTCAGCATTCAGAGTGAGCTGCTGGGATCGCACGCCGCGGGTGTACGCAACCTGATTTGCATCACGGGCGATCCGCCGCGCATGGGGACGTATCCCGATGCCACCGCGGTGTTCGATGTCGACGCTATAGGCTTGATTCGCATCGCGAGCAATCTGAACCGCGGGCTGGATCTGGGCGGGAATCCCATGGGCTCGCAGACGTCGCTGCTGATTGGCGCGGGCGCGAATCCCGGTTCGCTCAACATGGATGAAGAGCTGCGGCGCCTGGAAAAGAAGGTGGAGGCGGGCGCGGAATACTTTGTCACGCAGCCGGTGTTCGATCTGAGCCTGCTGGAAGTATTCCTGGAACGCACGGCGCAGTTTGGCATTCCTGTGATCGCAGGCGTCTGGCCGCTCACCAGTTTCCGCAACGCTGAATTTATGGTGAACGAGCTGCGGGTGCCGGTGCCGCAGGAATACATGGAGCGCATGCGCGGTGCCGAGAGCGCCGAAGCCGCTCGCGCCGCTGGAGTCGCGATTGCGCAGCATATGGTAGAGCGGGCGCGCCCTCTCACCGCCGGTGTGCAGTTGAGCGCTCCGTTCGGACGCTACGAGATGGCTATCGAAGTGGCGCGGGCGATCCAAAAATAGGGACGGAGCCTGATTATGGTTCCATTTCGGCACATAGCCAAATCGGAACAATAATCAGGCTCCGTCCCTATTTATTTATTTATTCGCGCGATTCGGCGGCGTTGAAGTAGGCGCAATCGGGGTGGTGGAACACCATGGCGCTGACGCTGGCTTCGGGGTCCATCATGAAGCCGTCGGTTAACTCCACGCCGATTTCCTGCGGACGCAGCAGAGTGAAGATGCCCTGCTGATCTTCAAGGCGCGGGCATGCCGGATAGCCCGGGCTGTAGCGCTTGCCGCGATACTTCGAAGTGAAGCGCTCCTGCATGGTCATGTCGGCGGGATCGGCGAAACCCCAATCTTCGCGGATGCGGCGATGCAGCCACTCGGCGCAGGCTTCGGCGGTCTCAATCGCCAGCGCTTGCAAGCCATGCGCCAGGAAGAACTCGCCCTTCTGCTTGGCGGCTTCGGAGCGAGCGCGCACGCCCTGGCCTGCTGTCACCACAAACACAGCCAGATGGT
>JBDTTL010000232.1:0-7979 GCA_039930665.1 Acidobacteriota bacterium | reverse complement strand
AGGCATCCGCCGTCTGCGTCTTAGGCTTGTGCTGCGCAGCCCACGCGTTGTATTCCTCATCGCTTAAATAAGTGACGTTCATCCACGCGTGTCCCATCTCATCCACAGTGCGGTCGCCGAAGCCGACCCATTGATCCGGATCGGGGTTATTCGGATTCGCATGCGTGTTGTCGTACCATGCAGTGACGTGGATCATCGTGCCCTTGGGAAATACCGGCGCCGCGTCGTCCGCATAGATGTAGTTGGTCATCCAGTTGAAATTGAAATTGCCAACATGGCTGACCATCTGCGCAGTTCCGTCCGGGAGAATCGCTTCCACCGTCATGGCCTTGCCGCGCAGATGCATATGCGGCTGGAAATTCTCGAGCTGCGCGGGCCGCGTCAGCACCGTATAATTGTCGACTTCGGAAATCGTATTCGGCGCGATATCGATATTTCGTCCGGCCCGCGTCCGTGATCCGTCGGATGATCTAAATCCGCGTAACGCCTGGAACCCAGTCAAATAGGTGCGGTGCGTGGGCTCCTGGCCTTTGGGATACAGCCAGATTCCCAGCTCAACGTTGTCGCGAATCTCTTCGCCTACCGCGTGAATGTGCACGTCCCAGGAAATCTGCGAACCAGGCAGCAACAACTTCCCGGTGTCAGGGCGATACATGTCGTAGCCTTTTCCGATGGCCCATTCCATCAGGAAGGAACGTGCGCCCAAGTCGGCGTCACCCGCGCCTGGGGCGAGGCTCGACGGATCGTCTTGCACCAGATAAGCTACGGCATGATGAGTGATCTTGCGCCCCGCCGCGGTTCCCGGCCGGACCTCCACGGCGCGCACCCAGCGCGGCTCCGTAACTGGAATATTCGACGTTGGTCTCCACCAGACATCTTGATGATGAGCCGCCATCGTATATGGGTCGGATTTGATCACCAGATCCGGCTGGCCTAATTCCTTGGCCGCCTTCCATTCGTTGGCAGCTGGGAACTCCTTGGGAGGCGGCATGTCTTTCGGGTCGCCCATCGGTGCGCCCGCATCCACCCAGCGCACCACGGCCGCGATCTGGTCATCGGTGAGCGAAATATCGTTTTTGAATTTCTGAACCCCGACGGTTTTATCGATGTGCCACGGCGGCATCTGGCGCGTGATCACACGCCGGCGAATGGCCTTGGCCCACGGTCGTGTTTCTTCATAGGTCACCAGCGACATTGGCGCAAGGGAGCCTTTGCGATGGCACTCCTGGCAGCGCTCCTGGAATATCGAGGCAATGTCCTTGGTGAACGTAACAGTTTTGGCCGCGTCCGCGGCAAACAGAGAGGACGACAGCGCAAGAAAAGCCCCACACGCGAAGAACTTAGCAGATGTCATGACACGCTCCCTCTGTACACTTCCGTATCGCACCAATTGCCGACAAGTTTAGCCACAGTATTAAGCGTTGTCAAAGGGGTGGCTGGATTCCCAGCGCGGCGGCCTGGCACCGGTTCAAGACATCGCCTAGCTCCGGGTGAGCAAGGCTACTTTTATTTCCGCAGCGAATTGCAGAGCGATGCGCGGAACCGCCAGCAGGAGCGGGCCGGCGAACAGAGGACGCCGGTCGCGCAGAGCAATGGCGGCGAGCGCGACTAACAACGGCGACAGCGTCCGTCCAATGCCGTAAAGCGAGGCCCAGATATCCTGATAGGCGATCAACGACGCGAATGCCGCGAAGAGGACGACCGTAAGCTCCGGCAGGTCCCATTGGCTTCCGTGAAAACGCAGCTTGACCGCTAAATAAATCGCGAGCGCAAACGCTAGCCAGATGCCGGTCAAGGCCACCAGTTCCGTTGCTGCGTCGGCTCCAGGCCCGTACGCGGCAATGGGCTCGGCCATAGCGTGGATGGTCCACGTAACCACGCCGCTGAACGGAAAGCTGGCGAGAAACCCTGTCCGGTCAGGAGTTGTGTGCAGCGCTACGAACAGCCACCACCCCACCGCCGGGAGCGCGCAGGCGGCTCCGGCGAGAGCATAGCGAAAGTGTTTCCTCAGCGCCCAGAAGGCGCACCAGGCGAGAATCAGAAGAATGCCGGTTTCACGAACCAGCGGCGCGGCAATCAGAGCGGCATGAGCAGACCAGTGCGGTTTGCCTCTGGATGCGTGGAGCAACAATGCGATCGAAAGCGCCGCCAGCGGCAGGTCGATCGTCATGCGGTCCAGCGAAACGGCGACGGCAGGTATCAGCAGAAATGCCAATCCCCAAACCGCACTGCGCTGGTTCCGAGAGGCGTAGGCGGAGAGCCAGTAGGCTCCCAAGAAGACGAACATCAGTTCTAAGGCAACGTAGACGGGGTCGATCCAGATATCGTTTCCGAACGCAAGCACATAGGCAAGGCCGGGCAGTCCGATCCGGCGCCAGCGGTAGCGCGGCGTGTCGACATAGGCTAGAAATCCACGCCGGTTCAACGGATCGTGCGCGATCAGATAGTAGAACTGGCCGTCGTAGCCGCGTTCGTCGCTCACGCGATAGATGTGATCGGCGAGAGCCCCCGCCGGAAGCGCCGCGTTAGCGCCGACGTAGAACAACCCGGAGAGATGGCCGGCGTTCATCACTTCCACATCGGCGACGAGCCAGGTCAGCGCCAACGCAGTGGTCGCCGCAGCAACCAGAATCGAACAAGAGCGGTACTTGAGCATGGCCTCCGATGGCGGCGTCTGTCGATAGCGTCCCCGGCCTCGTGTTGGCGGGACTACTCGTTAGGCCACGATAAGTCAGACGACAAGTGACAAGTATATACGCGCTGGGACGGGGACAGGTGGCCGCGGTCGTGACAGCGACCGTCGGTTTTAAGCGGCATTGCGGACCAAAAGGCTTACGCCTCGAGGACAACTTCTTCCAGCGGCCGCGGCGACTGCTTCTTTGCCGTTTTGCGGTCCTTGCGCCTCTTGCCGGAGCCGGCAAAGCGCTCCATGTATGTGTAAAACACAGGTGTGATGAACAGCGTCAGAAGCTGCGATACCACCAGGCCGCCAACTACTGCCAGACCCATGGGACGCCGCGCTTCGCCGCCCGCTCCTAAGCCCAGCGCGATGGGTAGCGTGCCCACCAACGCCGACATAGTGGTCATCATAATGGGGCGGAAGCGCACCAGGCAGGCTTCGACAATCGCCTCGGCCGGCGCGATGCCGTCAGTACGCTGTGTCTCCAGCGCGAAGTCGATCATCATGATGGCGTTCTTCTTGACGATGCCCACCAGCATGATGATGCCGACGAACGAATAAATATTCAGTTCCTCATGGAACAGCAGCAGGGTGGCCAAAGCACCCAGTCCGGCGGCCGGGAGTCCCGAAAGAATGGTGATGGGATGGATGAAGCTTTCATAAAGAATGCCCAGTACCATGTAGATCACCAGCACGGCGAGCGCCAGCAGCAGGCCCATGCCACGCAAAGAATCCTGGAAGGCCGCCGCTGTGCCCTGGAAGGTAGTACTGATCGTATCCGGCAGTGTCTCGCGCGCCACCGCCTGGACACGGTCGACGGCATCGCCCAGCGCCACACCCGGCGCAGTATTAAACGAAACGGTCACTGCCGGCAATTCGCCAAAGTGCTGGATGGTGAGCGGACCCACTCCCGTCTTGAGTGTGGCGAGCGCGTTCAACGGAACGAGATTTCCGTTACTCGAACGCACATATAGAAGTCCCAGGCTGCTCATGTCGCGTTGGTACTGCGGCAGAACTTCGAGCATTACCCAGTAACTATCGACCTGCGTATAAATGGTGGAGATTTGCGGCTGGCCGTAGGCGCTATTGAGCGCGGTCTCGATTTGTCCTTCGCTGACGCCCAGAGCAGATGCTCGGTCGTGGTTGATATCCACGCTCAGGACAGGACTCGAAATCTGTAAGTCGCTATTCACGTCGGTGAGACCGGGTACTGAGTGAAGGCGCTTTTCAAATACGGCGGCAGATGCATAGAGCGCGGTGAGATCGCCCGATTGCAGCGTGAACTGGTATAGGGTACGGATCTGATTGCCACCGATGCGCACCATGGGCGGGTTCGCCAGGAAGACGCGGATACCAGGGACAGTCGCAAGTTTGGGGCGCAGCTCTTCAATGATTTGCTCAGGAGTCAGTTTGCGTTCCTTGCGGGGCTTGAGGCGAATAAAGAAACGGCCCTGGTTCATGGGCGAGTTCTGATTGCCGCCCAGGCCCATGAAAGAACCGAACAGCTCGATATTCGGATCCTTGTGCAGGATATCCGCCACCCGGGCCTGTAGGTCTTTCATCGCGTCAAAGGAGATGTCCTGGCTCGCTTCCGTACTTCCCTGCAGCATGCCGGTGTCCTGGCTGGGAATGAAGCCCTTCGGCGTGATCATCGCGATATATACCGTGCCCGCCAGCGTGCCGGCCGCCACCAGCATAGTGAGTGGACGGTGACGCATGACGCCGCGCAGCATCCAACCATAGGAATCGCGCGCCCGATTGAGCATGCTTTCGGTCGCGCGGTAAAACGCGTTATGGTGCTCCGCGGGCGGCTTCAGAAAGCGGCTGCACAACATGGGGGTGAGGCTGATGGAGACGAAGCCCGAAATCAGGATGGCCACCATAATGGTGACCGCGAATTCATGGAACAGTCGGCCCATAATGCCGCCCATGAACATCAATGGGATGAAGACGGCGGCCAGCGACAGCGTCATCGACATGACGGTGAAGCCGATCTCGCGCGCGCCTTCAAGCGCGGCCTCCATGCGGGGCTTACCCATTTCCATGTGACGGACGATGTTCTCCAGCACCACGATGGCGTCGTCCACCACGAAGCCTACCGAAAGCGTGAGGGCCATCAGCGACAAGTTATCGAGCGAATACCCCAGTCCGTACATGGCCGCGAAGGTGCCGATCACCGAGATCGGTAGCGCCAAGCTCGGAATGGCAGTGGCGGAGACATTGCGAAGGAACAGGAAGATGACCAGAACCACCAGGACGACTGTCGCGACCAGCGTGAACTTAACGTCGTTGACCGATTCCAGGATCGGTTGCGATCGGTCCATCTGGATATCCAAGTTGACAGTCGGCGGCATCAACTCTTTGAATACCGGCAGTAATGTTTTGATCCGGTTCACCACCTCCACCGTGTTAGTGCCGGGTTGGCGCTGAATCGCCAGCATGATGTAGCGCTCGGCGCCGCGGTTGGTATAAAGCGTCATCGCGGCTTTATCCACCTGGACCCCGTCAACAACCTGCCCCAGATCCCGCAAGCGCACCGGCGAACCATTGCGGTAGGACACGATCATGTTGTTAAACTCTTCAGCGGTCATGAGCTGACCGTTGGCGCGCACCGTATAGGCCTGATTTCTGCCGTACAAGGCGCCCGTCGGCTGGTTTACATTACGCGCCTTCAAGGCGTTGGAAACGTCGTCGATTCCGATGCGGCGCGCGGCCAGCAGGCTGGGGTCGAGTTGCACATGGATCGCCCACTTTTGGGCGCCGAATACGTTTACTTGAGCCACACCATCCAGCGTGGAAATACGCTGCGCCATGAGGTTCTCGGCGTACTCATCCAGTTTGGAAAGCTCCATCGTGGGCCCCGATAGCCCCACCAACAGGACCGGCATGTCGCCGGGATTCACCTTCCGCAAAGTCGGTGGCGAGGGCATCCCCGGCGGCAGCAACCTCAGCACCGCGGCGATCGCGCTCTGAACATCGGCCGCCGCGCCATCAATCGAACGATCGAGACTGAATTGGATCGTGATGCTGGTGCTGCCAACTCCGCTCGAGGAAGTCATGGTATCGATACCAGCGACGGTAGCGAACTGCCGTTCGAGGGGCGTGGCCACTGCGGTGGCCATGGTTTCCGGGGTGGCGCCCGGCAGGTTGGCCATGACTTGAATAGTGGGGAAATCGACGTTAGGAAGATCGCTGACCGGAAGAGCGCGATAACCTGCAATGCCGAACAGCACAATGCCGATCATGACCAGTGCGGTCATCACAGGTCGCTTAATAAAGAGATCGGTAATGCTCATAAGGTGAAACCGGACTAGTCAACCATGACCCGGAGGCTCTTTGCCTGCCGACACTTAGGTCGATGGTTCTATTGTAGACCGGGTCGTCCTGGCGGAGAAATGTGCCATATGGGTGGGTAAAAGGAGTGGAAAGTGGTGAGAGAACCGCGGAAGCGGGCGGGCAAACCGCGCCACCTATTTCACGCCGGCGGCGGTCCAGGAGGCAGGCAAGTTGGGCTTAGTCTCGCGGACGATTTCCAGAATCGCCTGGCGATCGTCAGCCGAAAGACGCTTCAGTGAGAGGCCGCCTGCGGATGGGCTGGAATCTTTCCCGCTGAGGATATCGTAGAGGCGCTGGTAAACGCGGTCGCGAACGAAACCTGGCATGCCATCGAAGGCGGCGCTGTAGATCATGTAGGAAAGCGGATAGCGGAACAGGCGCGTCCGCAGGTCGAAGTCGCGCAGGGACCGCCCTTGTTTATCGTGCGGCCCGCGCTGCGGAAAGGTTTTGGAAAAAGCGGAGACGCCGGCCACCGGCTGGTGCAGCGGCGCTTCATCGCCAAACAACATATAGCCCACCAGTTCATCTATTTCGTCGTCGAGCCGGGCGCGTTCCGCGGCCAGTTTGCCGTCGTGCTGCGCTACGCGTGCATCCCAGCCAATGCGGACGATCAGGTTGGTCATGCGGGTCTGATGCTCCAGCACCAACAGCGCGACCAGATCGCTGCTGGGGACCAGATAGCGCGAGGTGTCGAGAAATTGGCTCAGATCCGTGACGTTCTGCGTGCCTTCGAGCGAAGCGGCACCGGGATGGATCGGATCGCCCAGCGCTGGATTGTTGCCCAAATGGGTTTGCGCGCCGTGCGTCCCGGTCACATACCAGCCGCCCCAGCGCTGATTGAAAGGAGTGCGATGATCCGTCATCACGGCATTTCCATGGTCTGGACCGCGCCCGGTAGTGGGTTGCACCGAGCTGATCAGGAGCCCGGGCACCGCCAGCGTCACGGGTCCCTGATGGCAGCGGAGGCAATCATCGCGGCGTCCGATCACCGGCCGCGGAGAGCGGGCGGGGTCCAGGCTATAGAGAATCACACCTTGCCGCGGATCGAGCGACGCGAGTTCCAGCGCCTCGCCATTTTGAACGTAGCCAACGCTCGAATCGTCGTTGAAATAAATCGCGCGCGGCGTGCGGGGGGAGATGCGTTCGACTTGGATACTGGTCCGGGAAAAGACCAGCACCTGCGAATCGGTCGAAATGCCGAGTTGCTTGAGCAGCGCCGGTAGATAGCCCCAGCCGTTAGGCGCGTAGTCGAGCTTAAGTTCGCCCGCTGCGAGTCGTTTCGCAAGACGCCCCACGGGATCGGTGGTGGCGCCTTCGTACAAGATAGCGGGATGATCCAGCGGGATAAAGATCGTGTCTTCCAAGCGCTCCGCCACCAGCGCAGCGGCTACTGCGAGTAGAGCTGCGCCCGCGGCGATGCGCGGAAGATGCGTACGGGAGCCCATAGCCCCAATATACGGCACACGAGCACCGCGCCTGCACTACTGAGAAATGTCCATCTGGATAGCTTCAGGGGAAACCGGATGGCTCGGCCGATATGCTACAGTGCCCGTTTAGGATGGGGGGGTGTAGCCGTGGACAGAGAGCAACAAGTACTGTTGAGGCGCCGCCTTCGTGCAGCGCTGAGACAGCAACCGAAAATTGAAAGTCTGAGGGCACTACTGCTTACGATAGGCGGAGTCGAGTTCGTGGCACCAACGGGCTTCGATCCTGATATAGCGCTTCTGATCGACACCGGTCTCACAATGGCGGGTTCCGTGAAATACGAAATCATGGAGCGCAGCGAATCGCATAAAAATGCGGCGCGGCTCTGGTTAGCTAGAGAGAGCGGACTAACCGGCATAGGCACGGGGTACGCCCTCAGCAGTGACGGCCTCTGGCGTCAGCACTCATGGGGCCTTCGGCGAGCTGGAATCCTTGAAACTACGATAAAGCGCGTGAAGTACTTCGGCAGGACCCTTAG
>JBDTTL010000231.1:0-8074 GCA_039930665.1 Acidobacteriota bacterium | reverse complement strand
CGCCGCGGGCGGAGACTTCGCCGCGCTCGCCAAGGCCGAGTCCGACGATGTGGGCTCTGGCGCCAACGGAGGTTCGCTAGGCGAGTTTACGCGCGGGCGCATGGTTCCGACGTTTGACGAAGCCGCGTTCACGCTGAAAGTCGACGAGGTCAGCGAGCCCGTGAAGACCCAGTTCGGCTACCACATCATCCAGGTGACCAAGCACGAGACCAAGAAGATGGAAGATGTAAAGTCCGAGATCGAGCAAAAGGTGGGGCCGGAGATGGCGCAAAAGAACGTGGAGGCGATCCGCGATAAAGCCTCGATCACCTTCGATCAGACGTACTTCGGTAAGTAGCTCCATCATGGCGCTGGCCGCGGGCGACCGCCTCGGTCCGTACGAGATTCTGGCTCCGCTCGGGGACGGCGCCACGGGTGACGCATACCGGGCGCGCGACACTCTGCGGGAGCGCGATGTAGAGATTCACGTTTCCGAAGACCCGTTCCCCGAAGATTTCGCGCGCGCGGCTCACGCCGGCGTTGCGCTCGATCATCCGCACATTCGCAAGCTATACGAAGTCGGGTCAAACTACCTGGCATTTGAATGGATCGATGGGGTTCCCCTCAAAGGGCCGCTGTCACTGCAAGAGACGCTACGTTTTGCGAACGAAGTCTGTGACGCGCTGATTTATGCGCACGAGCGCGGCATCATTCACGGCGATCTGAAGCCATCGAATATTTTCGTCACGCGCGATGGCATTAAGGTGCTGGATATCGGTCTCGCGAAAACCGCGAGAGACGTGCAAGCCGACCCACGCATCGATATTCAAGCCTTCGGCACCCTCCTTTACGAAATGCTGATGGGCCGGGCGATTTCCGAAGACCGGCGTCCGCTGCAACCCGCCGCGCTCGAAAAGGTGCTCCAGAAGTGCCTCGATCGGGATCCAGCCGAGCGCTGGCAATCGGCAAGTGAACTCAAACAGGCACTGGCCGCGGTGCCACAGGGTGGTGCTTTTCGACGCGAATATCTGATCGCGGCGGTGGCGGTGGTGATGTTGATTCTCGGCTTAGTTCTGCTGGTGATGCAATTTCCCTCTTACCAGAAGCTCTCCGCTAATGACATCCTGGTAGTGGGAGATTTTACCAACGCCAGTGGCGATGCGATTTTCGATAGCACGCTACGTGCCGCGCTGGCGTTACAACTGGAGGAGTCGCCGTTCCTCAACATCATGAGCGACCAGCGGCTGGAGCAGGATCTCAGGGCAATGGGCCGGGCGCCCGAGACGCGCATCACCAATGTGATCGCGCACGATATTTGTGTGCACGAAGGCCAGAAGGCCATGATCAACGGCGCGATTGTGGACTTGGGCAAAACCTTCGCCGTCACCGTACAAGCGGTCGATTGTAAGAATGGCGCGACGCTCGCCCGTGAACAAGTGCAGGCGGAAGGCCGCGAACAGGTGTTGCACGCGGTCTCGAAAGCCGCCGCCGGCATACGCCTCAAGCTGGGCGAACCGCGGAGTTCGATTCAAAATCTGGATCGCGGCGTACGCAGAGTGACTACAGAATCGTTACCGGCGCTACAGGCGTACGCGCTTGGAAGCGCCCAGCGACGGCAAGGAAATAATGGTGCGTCCATAGCCTTTTTCCACCACGCGATTGACTTGGACCCCAACTTCGCTATCGCCTATCTGGCATTAGGGCGGGCCTGGGCGGCCGCAGGAGATGCGACCCAAGCCAAGCAGGCCTACCAGAATTTCTTGGCGCTAGGCCAGGGTGCCGCTGCGGACCTCCCTGCGCTCGCGCAGGCCAAGAAGGAATTTGCGGCACTGCAATGAAGACCAGGTTTGTCTGTTATAGACGCACGATCTTTTCGGACGCATTGCCTTTCAGTGCGTTGCGCGTATCCACGATCAGTTTCGAGCGTTCGACAAGGCGACCGTAGTCGAAATCTTTGTGATCGGTGACGATCACCACGCAGTCGGCTTCAGCCGCGCCCTTATCGGCATCGACAGCCTTCATTTCGGGCACAACGCCGTCGGCCTGAAGCATGGGCACAAACGGATCGCTATAGGTCACATTCGCCCCCCGCTTTCCCAGCAGGTGAATGATATCCAGCGCCGGCGACTCGCGAACATCGTCGATACCGCGCTTATAAGCCACGCCCATCAGGTGAATGCGAGAGCCATTGAGGGGCTTGGCGTAATCGTTCAAAGCGTTCTGAATTTTATCGACCACGAAGTGCGGCATGTTGCCGTTGATGTAGCCGGCCAGTTCGATAAAGCGGGCTTCAATGCCCGCCTGCTTGGTCTTCCACGATAAATAAAACGGGTCGATGGGAATGCAATGGCCGCCCAGGCCAGGCCCAGGATAAAACGGCATGAACCCGAAGGGCTTAGTGGCCGCCGCGTCGATCACTTCCCACACGTCGATGCCCATGCGATCGCACAGCATCGCCATTTCGTTCACCAGTCCGATATTGATCATGCGAAAAGTATTTTCGAGCAGCTTCACCATTTCAGCGACGCGTGTGGAACCTACCGGAACCACGGTTTCAAGCGCCTGTTGATAGAAAACCGCGCCGATATTGGTGCAAGCGGGCGTGATGCCGCCGACGACTTTCGGGATATTGCGCGTCTGAAAATTCACGTTACCGGGATCCACGCGCTCCGGTGAAAAACAGAGGAAGAAATCCTCGCCGACTTTCATGCCGGGGCGCTCGAACATCGGCAGCATGAGCTCGTTGGTGGTGCCGGGATAGGTGGTAGATTCCAGAATCACCAGGACCCCCGGATGGAAATATTTGGCAATCTCCTGACAGGCATTGACGATGTAGCTCATGTCGGGGTCTTTAGTTTTCCGCAGAGGCGTAGGCACGCAGATGTTGATCGTATCGAGCGCAGCGGCAGCGCCGAAGTCGGAGGTGGCTTTTAGTTTGCCGGCCTTCACGAGCGGCGCAAGAACCGACGTGGGGATGTCCTGAATGTAGGATTCGCCGCGATTCAGCGCCTCGATTTTCTTGGTATCGATGTCTATTCCCGTCACGGTGAAACCGGCAGCCGCGAACTCGACAGCCAGAGGCAAGCCCACGTAGCCTAAGCCGACAATGCCCACTTGGGCGGTTTTAGACTCGATCTTCTTCCGAAGGTCTTCAAAATGACTCACTTAGCTTCGCTCCCTTTCCAAAAAAACTCACCGTTGGCTACAATTTCGGCAGGCCCCGCTAGTAAGATATCGGCATCCTCGCAGCGTATGTACAGGGGTCCCGCGGGCGTTAATACCCGCAGCGGAGCTTCCACCACGCCGCGCGCGAGAGCGGCCGCGGCTGCGCCGGTCGATCCCGTTCCAGAGCTCATGGTTTCCCCCGCGCCGCGTTCGAAGAAGCGGACGTCCAGCGTGTGGCCATCGATCACCCGAACGAAGGAAACATTGGTGCGGTTCGGAAAGCGCGGATCACGCTCCACGCGGGCGCCTACAACCTGCCATTCGAGATCGAAATTCTCCACGAAGAAAACGCACTGGGGATTGCCAACGTTGAGGATGGTGCAATCGCGGCCCTCCACCGACGCGTGCAGGTTTTCGATCGAGGCCGCGCCCATGTTCATCTCGAAAGTAAACTCGCGCCCCTGGCGCGAAAGCAGACGGAGATGCTTGAGGCCGGCTCCCGTGCCAATGCGCACCTCCTGCTGTGCAGCGTTCGACTCCACCAGCAGGGCCGCGGCGCAACGCGTGCCGTTGCCTGAAATCTCACTGCGACTGCCGTCGGAATTCCACAATTCTATGCTGGCATGGGCACCGGCGACGTCGGTCACCCCGGCGCTCCGCGAAATCAGCAGCCATCCGTCCGCTCCCACGCCTGTATGACGATCGCAAATCGCAACGGCTACGCCCGCGACGTCGCCCATCTCCGTCGGCAGCCGGTCGCGCCAGCTTAGCAGGAAATCGTTGCGTGCGCCGTGGGCTTTAGTAAACGGGATCTTCATGGGGGCCAGTCCATTGTCGCCGATAGATCTCGACCGTCGGCGCTCCTACCACCTTAATTTGCTTCTGCAATTGATAGTGGGGGCCGTGCGCCCCAACTCTCGCGACAGCCTCCGCAATTTTATCGCCCGTGACCGCCAGTGCCCACTCTTCGCGAAAAAACAGGTCAGGCCGCAAGACCGCGGCGTCCCAACTGGGGTGATTGCCTTGCTGAAGCCCATCCCGCAGGGGAATGTTGGCCTCCCGCAGGACGCCCGTCAGATCTCCGAAAGAATATATGATGCCATCGCCCTGCTGGTAATGACTTGCCAGATAGGCCGCCGCCTGCTCCGTCCAGGCACGGCGTGCAGTTGAGTTCACGACAGATTCTTTCCAGCAGATCGGCGCACCAGCAAGCGCGCCGGAGGTCGCAACCACCAATATCAGTGCTCCGGCCCCTGCGATCTGCAATTTCGGCGGCAGGAGCGTAACTATGCCGGCGGCTGCAAACGCAGCCAGCGGCAGGGCAGCCAGTGCGTAGCGGGTGTTATACCAACTGAAAGGCCACAGCGTGGGGACAAATAGCGGCGTGCCGGCAGAATGCATGCTCCAGACGTAGAACGCGGGCGGAAGTGCCAGCAGGAACAGCGGCCACCAGATTTTTTTCACCACCGCCGCGGCCGCGCCCACCGCCCCCAAAATCGCCAGAGTCCAGCCCTGACTTAATACGATCGCGGTGAAGTAATATTCGATCGCCAGGCGCCAGTTGTGATCGCCCGGGTAGCGGTCCCCGCCGGAGGCTAACTCGCCGGCGTAAATCGCTTTGGCTGAGCCCTCGCCGCTATAAAACTCCAGGGCATTCGAATAGTAATACTGATTGTGGGCCAGCCACGCCAAAGGCCCCAGCGCGGCCAGCGCGGCAAAGACCAGAGCGTAGGATTTTCTTTGCGCGGTAATTCCAAAGTACAACGCGACGAAAGGAATCAAGAACCATCCCTCGTAGCGCGTGAGCGACGCCGCGTTGGAAGCCACTGCCGCAGCCAGCACCGCCCAGATGGATTGCGTGGACCGGAACCACAAGGTCGCCCACAGCATCGCGGTGAGCGAAGCTGCAAAGAGCGCTTCAGTCATAGGGATGGATTGCAGGTACAGCATGTTCGGATTCAGAGCGAATAGCAGTGCCGCAGCAACCCCGGCGGCGGTCGAAAGGTACAAACGCCGGGCGGCGGCGAACAGAAATGCACCGGCAATCACGAAGCTGGCAGCAGATGGGATTGCGCCCGCGAGGCCACTCCGCCACAAACTATCCCGCATCACAAACGGGATCATCAGCAGGTGCGGCAAGGGCAGCCAAACCGTGCCCAGTTGCTCCGTCCCCGGCGTGCGCGAATCCAGAATGCGGCGCGCGATGTTCAGGTGCGCTTCGGCGTCCCCGTAATACAAGGTATAGCCGCGCGATGCGCACCACCAGACGGCGGCCACGCTGATGGCTGTCAAAAGCGCGCCCAGTAGCGGCATCGCTCTGGTCACTTTTCTCGAATTAGAACGAAGTGAACTTGCGGAACTCTTCAAATCGAGCATCGATTTCTTCACGCGTGAGCGTGCGGAAGCGCTCCACGCCGAAGCGTTCGCAGCAGAAGCTTCCCATGACGGACCCGTAAATCACCGCGCGGCTGAGCATGCCCCGGCTGATCTGGTCGCCGTCCAGGCTGAATCCGTGCTCGGCCAGATAGCCGATGAATCCGCCGGCGAAAGAATCGCCCGCACCGGTGGGATCGAATACGTTTTCGAGCAAGTAGCCGGGCACGATGAAATAGGAATCGCGGCGGAACAGCATGGCGCCGTGCTCGCCGCGCTTGATCACCAGGGTGTGCGGCCCCATGTCCAGAATCTTCGCGGCGGCCTTGCGCAGGTTGTTTTCTCCCGCGAGCAGGCGGGCTTCGTGATCGTTGATCAGCAGGAAATCCCAGTCGCGAATAGTATCGAGCAGCTCCGCGCGAAAATCGCTGATCCAGTAATTCATGGTGTCGCCGCCAGCCAGGCGCAAATGCTTCATCTGCTCGCGCACGCTGTGCTGCAGGCTAGGCTGTATATTGCCGAGCAGCAAATAGCGCGCATTCTGATAACTCTCGGGAAGCTTGGGCTTAAAATTCGCGAACACATTGAGATCGGTGGTCAGCGTGACGCGGTCGTTCATGTCATCGGTATATTTGCCGGCCCAAAAGAAGGTTTTCCCGGGTAGACGTTCCAGGCCTTCCAGATCTATCCCGCGGCTGGCGAGCAACTCGGTATCGGCGTCCGCGAAATCGTCGCCTACCACCGCGACGATGCGCGCCTGCGTGAAATAGCTGGCGGAAAGCGCAATATAAGTAGCAGCCCCGCCCAGCATCCGCTCCACGCTGCCATGTGGCGTTTCGACACCATCGTAAGCCACCGAGCCCACCACTACAAGCGACATCTCTTGATTGTAGAGGAAGCTGTCGTTCACAGGGAACCGATAAGATGGAAGTGGTGCCAGAGCGTCTGCTGCGAGTTCTTCCCGATCTGCTGGTTTTAGCCGTCTCCCTACTGGGTCAGATTACTGGCGTCGCGTGGCTCATTGGCTGGAGAGCGGCGGGCACCAGCCGCCGCACCAAGGCGCTGATCGTCGCCCTAGGCGCGCTGTCGATGACGGCTTCCCTGTTTGCGTTTCTGCTGCGATTTCGCCGTATCAGCCGGTACTTTCCCGGCTGGTGGTCGAGTTGGGGAACCGGACTGGCGATCGGGTGGGCAATGCTCTCGCTGTGCTGGCTGGCGGGATACTTCGTTCTATGGATCTGGTCGCGCAGGAGCCAGGGACACAGCCCGGCGCGCAGACGTCTCTTACAGTCCGCCTACGCGGTGGTATTTGCAGCGCCGCCCGCCGCCCTCGCCTACGGCGTATTCATTGAGCGCCATCAGCTCTCCTTGCGCGAGCATAAAGTGGAAATTCCCAACCTCGCCCCCGACCTGGACGGATTGCGCCTGGTGCAGTTGACGGACATCCATTTGAGTCCCTTTCTGAGCCGCGCCGAGCTGCAGCGCGCCGTCGATATGGCTAACGAAACTCGCGCGAACATCGCCCTGGTGACCGGGGACCTGATCACCACCGCTCGCGACCCACTCGACGATTGCCTGGATATACTCGCGACTCTGCGCGCGGAAGGGGGCGTCTACGGCTGCATGGGAAACCATGAGATCTATGCCAATGCCGAACACTACGTGGAACGTGAAGGCGCACGCAGGGGCATGCGCTTCCTGCGTTTGGACGCGACGCCGATGCGCTTCGGCAAAGCGGTCCTCAACCTGGCCGGTGTCGATTATCAGCGGTTACGCCATCCTTATTTGGCGGGCGCGGAAAAACTGATAGCGCACGGTGCGTTGAACGTGCTGCTTTCGCATAACCCGGACGTGTTTCCAATGGCCGCGCGCCAAGGTTACGACTTGACCCTTGCCGGCCACACCCACGGCGGGCAGATCCGATTGGAGTTTCTGAGCGCCGACCTGAACCCCGGCCGGTTTTACACGCCTTACGTCGATGGGGTTTACCGGCAGGGGCCGGCTTCCATTTTCGTTTCCCGCGGCATTGGGACCATCGCCGTGCCGGCGCGGTTAGGCGCCCCTCCCGAGGTCTCTCTGCTGCGCCTATGCCGTTCCTGATCTTAAGCGACATTCATGCGAATCTGGAAGCGCTGGAGGCGGTTCTCGATGACGCCCGCGGGCGCTACGACCGCGTTCTATGCCTGGGGGACTTGGTGGGATACGGCGCGGATCCTAATGCGATAGCCGAGTGGGCTCGCGAAAATGTCGCGGTCACGATCCGCGGTAATCACGATCGGGCTAGCGCAGTCCAAGATTCTGCCGCCCTCGACGCCATCGAGAATTTCAATCCCGCCGCGCAGAGTTCGACGCATTGGACCCGCCGTGCGCTTTTGCCGGAAAATCGCGCCTATCTGGACGCCCTGCCGCGAGGTCCGCTGCCCTATGAGGGAGTGGATCTGGTGCACGGCTCACCGGCCGACGAAGACGAATATCTGATTACAGTTTCGGATGCCGCTCCGTTGTTGGCTTCGCTGGGTGCGCAGCTCACCTTCTTTGGCCATACGCATAAGCAAGG
>JBDTTL010000230.1:0-8085 GCA_039930665.1 Acidobacteriota bacterium | reverse complement strand
ATCCAAATTTACTTGCCACACGATTGAAAATATTAATTGGACAGCTTCGGGCTAAGAGACTAGACTTAATTTTTCCCGCTAAGTCCTGCGGCGCGCTGGCCCTGTCCCGCCAGTCGCTTTCGTCGAAGAATCTGAAGCTGTGAAAAATCGGAGATGGTCCGATCCGCAGCTATAGGTGTATCCAAATCGCCGAAAACTCGGGACAAGCGCCCTTAATTTTTTTGGAGGTGAACCCATGGGAGCTAATCCCACACAAGCCGTTGGAGTCACATTGTTCCTGATTGCATTCACTTTGCTCGCGGGCGCCTTGGCCGGCGGCGGCATCCTGTACGTTCTGGGATTCCTCATCCTGCTGGGTATCTCGATAGCCATGTTCATGAAGGCCAAACCGTGGGAACACCAGAAAGACTAGCCCACCCGGACCCCACGGATTTCAATTGAGGAGATAAAAAATGGCGATTGCTGGACTCATCATCACGCTGCTGGGCTTCCTGATCAGCGTCTTTAGCTTAAGCGTATCCGCAAGCACGTCGGGCCGGCTGGTAGTTGTGCTCATTGGCTTGGCCGTCAGTCTGGGGGGAATCATCGGCGTGCTCAACCCGGCGTATATGAAGAACGCTATCTGGAGGAAATAACCATGAAAACCACACGCTTACTGCTCGTTTTGATTTTGTGCCTAACGCCCTTCGCGTTTGCGCAGGCGCCGGCCGTTCCGGCTGCCGCTCCATCCGCTGCGGCACCGCCCGTGGCTCCCGCGGCCGCCCCCGCGATGATCGCCGATCAGGACATCAAGAGCCTCGCTGGCCCCGACGCGAAAGCGCGGGAGAACGGCGATCCCGACGGCAGCCTAACCGGTACGATTAGCGATGTACCCGTCACTGATGCCAACAAGGGGCTCACGATCGGGGACATGGCAAATCAGATCGGACAAAACAAAATCGCCATCAATTTTGTGTGGACTCTAGTGACCGGCTTCCTGGTCATGTTTATGCAGGCTGGATTCGCAGCCGTGGAAACCGGGCTATGCCGTGTCAAGAATGCCAATCACACGATGATGATGAACTTCATGGTGTATGGCGTCGGCATGCTGGCGTATTGGCTGATCGGGTTCGCGATACAAATGGGCGGCGTCGGCGCGGTCGCCAATCTAGGCAACTCGCCGGTACTCAGCCATGAGTTTGCGATCACTCTTTTCGGCAAGCCTTTCGGGCTGTGGGGCCAAGGCGGCTACTTCTTGATGCACGCCGGTTCTTACGACGTTTTTGTGATGGTGCTGTTTCTGTTCCAGATGGTGTTTATGGACACTGCTCTGACCATCGTGACTGGCACTGCTGCGGAACGATGGAAGTATGCGGCTTTCATGGTTTCATCTTTTATCATGGGCGCATTTACCTACCCGCTGTTCGCCAATTGGGCTTGGGGCGGTGGCTGGCTGGCCACCCTGGGTACCGGTTTTGGTCTGGGTCACGGATACGCGGATTTTGCGGGTTCGGGAGTGGTGCACGCCGTCGGCGGGATTACAGCCCTGGCCCTCGGAATCATGATCGGACCGCGCATAGGCAAGTTCACCCGCACCGGCAAGCCGCTCGCAATCCCCGGCCACGATCTACTAATCGTGCTCCTCGGCTGCTTCATCCTCGCTTTCGGCTGGTTCGGATTCAACCCCGGCTCCACCCTGGGCGCTTCCGGCAATGGTGCTCTCCGCATCGGCAGCGTGGCTGTGAATACTATGCTCGCGGGCATGGCCGGCAGTTTCGGAGCCATGCTTTACATGTGGATACGCTATGGCAAGCCGGACGCTTCGATGTCCGGCAACGGCCTGCTGGCCGGTTTGGTGGCGATCACGGCGCCCAGCGGCTTCGTGAACCCTGTCGGCTCCGTCATCATCGGATTGATTGCAGGAGTGCTGGTGTGCCTGTCGGTCGAATTCGTGGAGAAGGTCATGAAGGTAGATGATCCCGTGGGCGCGGTTTCGGTACACGGGGCCAACGGTCTGTGGGGCGTCATCTCCGTCGGCTTATTCGCGGACGGCAAGAGCAACTACGGTGGTTCCTGGAATGGCGTGAACGGGAACGTCACAGGCTTGTTCTATGGCGATCCCGGCCAGTTGGTGGCGCAGTTGATCGGTTGCGCAACTCTGGTTGGCTTTGTGTTCACCTTCAGCTTCGTGGTGAATCTGATCATCGACGCCCTAGTTGGCCAGCGGGTCAGCGCCGAGACGGAACTTGCCGGTTTGGATCTGCCTGAAATGGGCGCGCTCTGCTACCCCGAGTTCGAAGTGAAGACGCAATCGGTGGGAGCGTAGACTGATGTCCACCGCAATGGAAGTCATCCGGCCCGGCGCTCTGGAAACCGACTGGGGCGCGGTGCCGACGCGGATTCTGCCAATCCCCTGGCGGGATCCGCAGACGGTCTCGAAAGAGGAACTGGCCGTCCATATCAGTGCACTGGAGAAGGCTTGCGAGGAAAATCCGCGTTCGGCCGACTTCCGGACATGCCTCGGCATGGCGTACGCTATGAACTACGAAGCCTACAAGAGCATGGATGCGCTCGAAGCGGCCGTGAGTTTGGACAAGATGCACTTTCTGGCACAACTGAAGCTGTCCGAGCTCTTCTACCGCCTGCGTGCGCTTCCCAAGGCTGAAGAAGAGACGCTCAAAGCAGTCCATCTGGCGCAGAATGGGTGGGAGTTATCGCTCGCCCGCAAGCAGCTCCAGGAGATCCGCAGACTGATTCACGAAGGTACCCAAAAACCGGCATGGGTCAAATCGTTGAAGATGCCCGCTCTCGCACTGGTCGCTATGGTAATCGCATTCAGCCTGATCGCAGTGGTGATGAAATGAAACTCAAATATCTGTGCGGGGCCTGCCTGCTGGGCGGTGCGCTCACACTCAAAATGGGAGCACCTCTCATGACGGTGCTCGCGGGCATCGCCTTATGTTTGGCTTGGTACGCCTTCAAGAAACGAGGAGCGAAAGCATATGAAAAAAATTGAAGCTATCATTCAGCCCCATAAGCTGGATGAGGTGAAGGAAGCCCTGATCGGTATCGGCATCAGTGGAATGACGATCTCGGAAGTCCGCGGCCACGGCCGCCAGAAGGGACACACCGAGGTTTACCGTGGCGCCGAATACAAAGTGGACCTGCTTCCAAAGGTCAAGCTGGAAATGGCCGTGCCGTCAGCTAACGTGAGTCAAGTAATTGAAACGCTGACCGCCGCGGCGCGTTCCGGAAAAATCGGGGACGGAAAGATCTTTATCTCCCCGCTCGAAGACGTGGTTCGCATCCGTAACGGCGAACGGGGAGAAACCGCTATCTGACGCCGGCGACCGATATTGGCGAGCTGGTCCGACAAGCGGCATTGGTTCTTTCCCTGATCATCGTTGCCGCGAAACTGGGAGGCGAGGTGCTTGGACGGCTCGGGCAGCCTCCCGTACTGGGCGAGTTGCTGATGGGGGTTTTGCTGGGAAATCTCAGCCTTTTCGGGATCACCGCCCTGGAGCCGCTTCGCGATAGCGCCATGCTAAGCGTTCTCGCGGAGATCGGAGCCATCCTGCTGTTGTTTGAAGTGGGCGTGGAGTCGGATCTTTTGCAATTACTCGCGGTCGGCTGGTCCTCTCTGGTGGTGGCTACCCTGGGCGTCGTTGTTCCGATGATCCTGGGTTATGTAGTCTCGTCACAGCTTCTGCCGGACGCCAGTTGGCTAACCCACCTGTTTGTCGGAGGAACGCTCACGGCCACTAGCGTCGGGATCACGGCCCGCGTTCTGAAGGATCTCGGGAAAGCCAGCACGAAAGAAGCTCGAATCATTTTAGGTGCGGCCGTAGCGGACGATGTGATCGGGCTAGTGGTGCTAGCCGTGGTCAGCGGTCTGGTGTCAGCCGCGACCGCGAGCGCCGCGGGTGGTGGTGTGAGTTGGACTTCGATTTTGTGGATCGTGGTCAAAGCCGTGCTCTTTCTTACCATCGCGGTGATCGTAGGACGCTTCTGGTCGCAGCGCGTATTCGTTCACGCAGCCAGGCTTCGAGTGCCGGGTGTGTTGCTAAGTCTATGCCTATGCTTTTGCTTCATCGTTTCGGCGATTTCCGGTTTGGTCGGATTGGCTCCCATCGTGGGAGCGTTTGCCGCGGGGATCGTACTCGAAGAGGTCCACTATCATCCCTTTCGCGAGCGCGGGGAACGAAAGGTGGAGGAATTGTTATTTCCCATTACAACCCTGGTCGTGCCGGTGTTCTTCGTGATGATGGGCTTCCGGGTCGATCTGAAAAGTTTCGCTTCCGCTTCGGTGCTGGGTTTCGCGGCTCTCATCACCTTGGTTGCAATCATCGGCAAGCAGATCTGCGGCTTGGGCGTGCTGGAGCGCGGTATCGATCGTTTGGCTATCGGCGTCGGAATGATTCCCAGAGGAGAAGTCGGCCTGATTTTTGCCGGCATGGGCTCAACTCTTTCCTTGGCCGGGAAGCCGATACTCTCGCCAACAACTTTTTCCGCGCTGGTGCTCATGGTGATGCTGACAACATTTATCACGCCTCCACTCCTGAAGCTGGCTTTCGAACGCAGACGATAGTGGAGTTGATCGCTCGGCGTCGGGCTGGTGGACCGTTTCCGTTTTGCCAAAACCATCGCTCTCACCGATTCCGGCGGACGAATCTACGAATACGCAGCGCGCTTGCTGGCGCTTGCCGAGGAGGCACAGGCCGTCGTCCAGCCAAAAAAGAAACGTGCGGGCTCCAAAAAAGGCCTTAAATCTCGATCTCCATTCGCAGCAGCGCCGCACTGAGGGTCTTGCCCTGCGCATCCGTGCGCAGCGAAACCGTTCCGCCGCCATCCAGCGCCTGGTACAACAAAAAATTCAGCGCATTTAGATTGGGCAGCTCAAAACGTTCAACCCGGCCTCGGCACAGCTCGCGGAAATGTTCTTTCACTCGCTCGGCCGTCACCTGCTTCACCAGTGCCGGATAGTCTTCAGGCCGAAGAGCAATCAGCCCGATGTTGGCGGGAAAGATCCATGCCGGGTGTGTGCGCCGGCCATTCTTGAGCGGCTGAATTAAAGATCGTCGCGAGAGATGCCCAGTTTTTTCAGCCTGGCGTTTAAAGTTGTCCGCGGAATACCGAGACGTGTGGCTGCGGCACTGATCACGCCGTCAGTCTCCCTCAGCACGCGCAGGATGTGCTCGCGCTCCATGCTCTCCAGGGAATTATTACGCTCGGTTTCCGCAGACTCGGCCCGTAATTCGGCCATGGGCGCCCGTAGGTTGGGACCTCTTGATAAAATTACCGACCGTTCGATAAAGTTCTCCAACTCGCGCACATTACCGGGCCATGGCCAGCTCACCAGCGCGTTCATCGTGTCCACCGGGATACTGTCAATGGTCCGTTCCATTTTCGCGGCGTACTTCTTGGCGAAGTGCCGGGCAAGAACTGGGATGTCCTCAGGATGATCTCGCAAAGGAGGCGTGATGATAGGAAAAACCATTAGCCGATAGTACAGATCGCTGCGGAAACTCTTATCTCTCATCATCTCGGTCAGATTCCGGTTCGTGGCTGCCACCAGACGAACGTCGATCAGGATGGTTTTGGTGCCACCCAACCTCTCGAAGGCTTTCTCCTGCAAGGCGCGGAGCAGCTTGGGCTGAAGATCCAGGGGAATATCGCCCACTTCATCCAGAAACAGAGTGCCGCCGTTCGCCAACTCGAAACGACCGAGCTTTTGCGACAAAGCGCCAGTGAAAGCACCTCGCTCGTAGCCAAACAGCTCGCTTTCGAGAAGGCCGGTTGGAATGGCAGCGCAGTTCAACGTAATAAAAGGGAAATTTCGGCGGCGGCTCATTTTATGAAGGGCGCGGGCAACCAATTCCTTTCCCGTGCCTGTCTCTCCCAAAATCAGCACAGTGGCATCTGTGGGAGCTACTACTTCCACCTGCTTCATGACCCGTTTCACGGCCGCGCTGCTTCCTATGATCTCTTCAAAGCTGGGCTGGACCTCGACGATTTCCTCGTTGACTTTCTCTAGTTGGTCAATTTCCCGCCGCAAAACTTCGCGGGTACGAAGTAATTCGTCGTCGCTGAGTTTGCGATTGGTAATATCTTCGATGGCCAGCAGAATGAGCCCTTGCGGATTCTCCTCGTGCCACAGTTTACGGGCGTTCAGGAGCATCGAGCGCTGTCCCAGCGCCGGGAAATTTTTCGTCACCTCATAGTTCTCGAATGTCGTGTCCTTGAGCAGGATGTCTTCCAAGCGTGTGCGCAGTTCCGGGATATCCCATTCCCCATTTCCAAGTTGGTGAACAAGACATCCTTCCGTAACGCCGGGTGTCACTTGAAAGGTCTCGCAATAAGATCTGTTTGCCGTCTTGACGCGGAGGTTGCCGTCGAGGACGAGAAGAGGCTCCCGAATCGTTGCGAAAACATTCTTTAGAGCAAGCGTCCCCGACAAAGCTTGATATGCAGTTGCTGCGAACTCGCCCAATACGGTAATCACTCTCGCATCTTCGGCGTCGAATAGCCGAGTCTGATCGTGCGAGATAACCCAGATGGTGCCGACCGCTTCGCCGCCCACATGAAACGGAACCAGCAGCGCTTCCGCTATGCGGGGTTCGACCTCGGCGAGGTATGTAAAGTGGCGATCTAAATGCGACATGAGTTGGACCTTGTCGGTGTCCAACACCGTTCCGCACGGACTAAATTCCCGAGGGGTTGTGCCCCACAAATGCGAAGCGTACTGCCCGGCTACTGCGTGCCAGCGAAAAATCTTCCGGCCGTTTTCTTCTTCTTCCAGCAAACTGATCCCGGAGGACTCCGCATGACACAACTGCAGAGCAGTTTCGGCAAGTTGCTGCAGAATATGCACCGGGGATTTCGCCATTGCCTGAGCCAGATTTATCAGAGCGCCATTGAGCGCCTCGAAATCCGGCTTTCGGACTGGGCGAAGAATCAGTTCTTGCGTACAAATGACCGACTCTAAAGGGAACGTTAAAGTCGCGTGATCTTGACTAGTTTCCATACGATACTTCCGTCGAGGCACCTCACCCCTGCCAAATGCTTGAACCGTTGCCTGCTTGATCCTGCCCTTTTGGGATACAGAACAAGAAATCAGCAGCAGCTAAAATTTCCCGCGAACCCGGGATTGGCGTGTGGCTGAGCGGCGTCAAGCCCACGAGCGCCGATACTCACACGATGGGTCAAAGGACGCCAGCAATCTGTCAAAGGCGCCTCCTGAAACCGTTAGATAACCGAGTCGGCAGTCAACATGATGGTAGCACCGGCGAGTCAGAAGCGTAGTCGCTCCTGCCTAGGGCCGGATCGGCGACGCGCTTTTGCCCATATCTGGTCAGGTGACGATCTGTCCTTGGTCACTCCACGATTCTCAATCTTTAGAGACTACTTCCGGCCCGTCTTTAACTATCCCAAACGGCTCTAGTGTGGGCTTGCGCGTGCTTACCTCTCTCAGAGGCTACGACCTCATATATCTCAAATTTGGAAGGAATCTCCTAGTGCACGAAAAGAATGTTGTCAGCATAGACAGGCTCGACGAACAAGGTTCGTCTGTAAAACAATTCGAGCATAAACGGGTTATTCACAACCTGCTGGATGCATCGCCGAACCGCAGGAAATTGCTAAAGACGCTGGGAATGGCCAGCGCTATGGCGGGCGCAGTAGTCGCTCTCGATGGCAGAGCCGAGGCGCAATCGTCCTTCACCGATTTTGACATCCTTAATTTCGCCCTCAATCTGGAGTATCTGGAAGCGGAATTTTATACGGTCGCCACCACCAGCGTAACGCTCTCCCAGTTGGGTATGAAACTCTCCGGCGCCGGTGTTGCGGGACCTACTCAGGGCGGCGCGCTCGTTCCTCTAACCGGCTCCGCACTAAAAATCGCGCGGGAAATCGCCTCGGATGAACGCACCCACGTCATCTTGCTCCAGAACACGATCAAGTCTCTCGGCGGCTCGCCGATTGCCAAGCCCGCGATCAATTTGAACGCCCTGGGTTTCGGTTTCGCCAATACCAATGATTTCCTGGTCCTTGCACGCATCTTTGAGGATATTGGGGTCACGGCATATGCCGGAGCCGCCCCGCTGATCA
>JBDTTL010000229.1:0-8108 GCA_039930665.1 Acidobacteriota bacterium | reverse complement strand
CATGCGCCGAACGCCTCCTCTGCGGAAAGCATTGATAGAGATCGGGTGGCCGCTTGGTTGCTTATCTCGTGTCGGATGGATACGACATGAGCAGCCGGCGGATTCTAGTCGTTGACGACGACGCCAGTCTGCGTCGTGTCACTCAGGTCCAACTCGAGGACGAGGGCTACACCGTGATGGTTGCTGCCAGCGGTGAGGAAGCCAAGACTATCCTGGCGCGCAAACCCCAGGATCTGATGATCACTGATCTTAGTATGCCCGGAATCTCTGGAGTCGACCTGCTGAAGCACGTCCGAGCGGAATACCCCGACACCGTCGTCGTATTGATTACGGCGTTCGGAACCGTAGAGACCGCTGTCCAGGCGATAAAGCTCGGGGCATACGACTACATTACGAAGCCCGTAAATCCAGACAGCTTGCGTATGGTGGTCACTCGGGCACTAGAACACCTCTCGCTTCAAGAGGAGGTTCAGACATTGCGCCGCGCGCTGGATCAGAGACCGGGTTTTCAGAACGTCGTTGGGCGTTCCGATGCCCTTGCCTATGCACTCGACATGGCCGCCCGAGCCGCACAATCCGATGTCACGGTTCTAATCAATGGCGAGACCGGAACAGGAAAGGAACTTGTGGCTCGCGGAATCCATTGCAGCAGCCGCCGCAAAGGCAAACCATTTGTCACCATCAACTGCGGCGCGATCCCCAAGGACCTCTTGGAGTCGGAATTGTTCGGTCACGTCAAGGGCGCATTTACCGGTGCGGCAACTCACAAGAAAGGCAAGATTGAGTCAGCCGAAGGCGGAACGCTATTTCTGGACGAGATCGGAGAGTTGCCGCTGGAACTGCAGGTGAAGCTGCTCCGCTTGATTCAGGAACACGAAATTGAAAAGGTCGGCGAGACAGGGCGGATAAAGATAGACGTCCGGATCATCGCCGCCACGCATAGAAACCTACTCGCAATGGTGGCGAAAGGAGGTTTCCGGGAGGATTTGTTCTATCGCTTGAATGTCGTTCCCATAGACCTACCACCGCTGCGCGAGCGCGCTCAGGATATCGCGGAGCTGGTGCAACACTTTTTCGAGATAGCCCGAAACAAACAGGTCCGGCCCAAGTTGAAATTGCCTATCGCCTTGCTACCGTACTTCTCCGCGTATCGCTGGCCCGGCAATGTTCGGGAGCTTGAGAACGTGATCGAACGGCTCGTGGTGCTCGCAGACGGGGATCAAATCATCTTCGATGACCTGCCCGAGGCACTTCGCAAGCAGCCGCCGGCGCTGGACACCCTTCAAATGGAGCTCCCGGCTCACGGCATCAGCTTGGAGGTCGTGGAAAAGGAGTTGATCGCACAAGCGCTAAGCCGGTTTCACGGGAACCAGACGCAAGCGGCCCGGTATCTGGACCTCAGCCGAAAAACGCTCATTTACCGTATGGAGAAGTATCGTCTCCGAGGCCAGCCGGACGCCGGCGAGGACTCAGATGCTGGTTGAAGTAGGCAGCCGCAAGTGACTCCGCGTGTCAAATGGTCATTCTCCATCTTCGGCGTGATGCTTCTTGTCACGATTTCTCACTACTTGACGCCGGCGCAATTCTATCTATCGCATGAGATTCTCGAGCGGCTGTACTATCTTCCGATCGTCATAGCAGCCTTGTACTTTGGCTGGGTTGGAGGGCTTTTAGCCGCCGGGTGCGCGGGCCTTTGCTACGCACCCTTCATTTTTCTGTTCTCGCATGATTCTCCCCAGGTCACGGCTGGAAGATACGCGGAGATCATCGTTTTTCTTGCCGTCGGCGCGCTGACCGGCGCACTGTCCGACCGGGAGCGAAAGCGCCGTCGCGAACTTCAACGGGCGACCGATCAGTTGAGTGAGACACACCGTCAATTACAAAATAGTATCCAGCAATTGAGGCGTGCAGATAGGCTTTCGGCCGTGGGTCAGCTTGCCGCTAGCTTGGCGCACGAGATCCGCAATCCCCTGGGCAGCATCGAAGGCGCCGTCGACATTGTGGAACGGACAACCGACGAAGAAAGGCGGCGCGAGTTTCTCGGGATCATCAAGAAAGAGACGAGGCGTCTGAACGGGCTTCTCACGAACCTGCTCGATTTTTCTCGCCCTCGAATTCCGCAGATTCGCGCAGCTCATGTGGATGCAATCGTTCGCACGGTAATCGATCTGACGGCTCACAACGCGCTTCAACAAGGTATTCAGCTGGAGCTTCACATAACGCCAGAGCTGCCGCCGGTCGAATGCGACCCCGAGCAGATTATTCAAGTCCTACTGAACGTCACGCTTAATGCAATCCAAGCGAGCCCGGCCGGAGGCCAAATCGCTATTTCGGTAGACAGACGAGAAAACATGATTCTCATGCGGATCAGCGACCAGGGCAGCGGAATCGCTGAAACTGAGCTGGACAAGATCTTCGATCCGTTTTATACGACGAAAGAAAGCGGTACCGGACTCGGGCTGGCCGTTTCCTATCAGATCCTCGCCCAACACGGCGGCGGAATCGCCGTCGAGCGCAACCCTGACAAGGGCATGACGTTCACCCTTAGCTTGCCGATCCGCCACGTGCCGACACAAAACACTCAGATCTGAGACGAACCCCTCCCCTACGCCTGGATCATTTGAGGCAGTGGGTGCCTGCTCTCAGGCAGTCATTCGAACCCGAAACTGACTAAGTCGCACAAGGTGTGAGGGATACAAACGGCACGCTGCGTGCTTTTGTTTTTGGCGTGACGCGAATAGGAAGTTCACCCATCCCCGACCTGATGGCTGGAAACCACGTCGTGACCGGTCGCGCCAGGGATTCAAACTCGAAAGGGAGATAAGAAAATGTTGAATAGACGGACATTCAGAACGGCGCTGTTGACCGCTGCGATGGCGATGCTGATCGGGGTTGTTTCAGTACCCGCATCGGCGGATGATTCCAAGATCCTGAAGAAGGATGAACTGAAGAATCTCGTCGCCAACGCAAAAACGGCTCAGGACCATCAGCGGCTTGCGGACCATTTCACCGCCAGGGCGGAACAGTTAGAGGCTGACGCACAAGAGCACGACGAGTTGGCTGGGAAGTACAAAGCGAACCCGGGCATCCATGAAATGAAGCATCCGGGGAGCCAGCAAACAGCCAGCCATTGCACCATGATGGCACGTAATCTTCGCGAAGCCGCCAAAGCCGCTAGAGAACTCGCCGAGGATCACCAGGCAATGGCGAAGGCCGCAAAGTAAGGCGGCCTCAATCGGGGAACTAGCGACGAATCCATGACTATGAACCGCCCGCGGCGGGAGCACGAAGTTGACCTCCGTCGGTATTCCCTTTTGGAAGGAGGAAGCTGAAAGTGGCAACGAACGGAAAAACGCACGATCCAACGGCTTCTAAAGAGACGGTTTTCGTCTGCCCTGGCGACGAAGCGCAGGGAGTCTTCCTGGCGGGTAGCTTCAACGATCGGGCTCCCACACGCACGCGGATGGTGCGCCAGGATGATGGCTCATGGCAGGCTGAACTGGAACTCGCGTCGGGCCGGTACGAGTACAAATTCATCGTGGATGGCACTTGGTGTTGTGAGCCAGGCCGAACTGATTCAGATGGCGCCGATTATGTTCCCAACCCCTTCGGCACCATGAACCGCGTGATCGAGGTTCCTGTCGCCGCTAAAAGCGAAGGCGGGCGCCGGTGCTTGAAGATGAAATTCCTGACCGTCGTTCCCCCGATCTGCAACATCGCTTGCGGAAGACCTCCTTTGGTGTCGCAATGCGAACTGTAGAAACCTTAATAGCTGTCGATCCAGTTTGCGGAATGAGCGTGGCCCCTGAATCCGCCGCGGGCAGCCTTGAGCATGCCGGACAGACCTACTATTTCTGTAGCCAGCGCTGCCTGGAGAAGTTCAAAGCTGATCCTTCTAAGTACATAAAGCCCGCGCAAGCGGCATCCGATCAAGAACAGCGCGCAAGCGCCGATGGTTCCACCGGGGTTCCCGGGCCTCCCACTGGTGCGCCGCCAGCATCCCGAACCGAATACGTCTGCCCCATGCACCCGGAAATCGTTCGCAACGAACCGGGCAGTTGCCCGATTTGCGGGATGGCTCTCGAGCCTGGGACGATTTCTGCGGAGGAAGAAGAAAACCCGGAACTCAAGGATATGACACGCAGGTTCTGGGTGGGAGTTGCCTTGACGATTCCCGTACTGGTCTCAGCGATGGGGGAGTTTATCCCGGGCCGACCGCTCCAGCAATTAGCCTCACCCCGCTTCTGGACCTGGTTTGAACTGATTCTGGCAACGCCCGTCGTTCTGTGGGGTGGCTGGCCGTTCTTCGTTCGCGGTTGGCAGTCCATCGTGACTCACAGCCTCAATATGTTTACGCTGATCGGGCTGGGCGTGGGAGTCGCGTATCTGTACAGCCTCGTTGCGGCACTGTTCCCCGGAATCTTCCCAGCTTCGTTCCGTGATGAAGCAGGCGGGGTCGCGATCTATTTCGAAGCGGCCGCGGTGATCGTCACACTCGTGCTGTTAGGTCAGGTATTGGAATTGAGGGCGCGCAGCCAGACCGGCGCCGCCATCAGGGCACTGCTGGGACTCGCGCCCAAGACCGCTCGCATGATCCGGGATGACGGTTCCGAGACCGACGTGCCGCTGGAGCACGTTCAGGTTGGATTCCGGCTGCGGGTGCGGCCTGGTGAGAAGATCCCTGTGGACGGCAGCGTCCTCGATGGCTCCAGCAGCGTGGACGAATCGATGATCACCGGTGAGCCCATTCCGGTCGAGAAAAAGGCCGGCGACAGCGTGACTGGAGCTACCGTGAACGGTACCGGATCGTTGATCATGCGCGCAGACCGCATTGGTGCTGATACATTGCTCGCCCAAATCGTTCATCTAGTTGCGGAAGCGCAGCGCAGTCGGGCGCAGATTCAAAAGCTAGCGGATCTCGTCGCAGGCTATTTTGTGCCGGTGGTCGTCGGGAGCGCAGTGGTGACATTCATTATTTGGGCATTGGCTGGACCCTCTCCACGAATGGCCCACGCTCTGATCAATGCCGTGGCGGTGTTGATTATCGCCTGCCCCTGCGCGCTCGGGTTGGCGACGCCTATGTCGATCATGGTTGCGATGGGCAGGGGCGCCACTATGGGCGTGCTCTTTAAGAACGCCGAAGCAATCGAGTTCATGAGGAAGGTTGACACACTCGTGGTCGATAAGACGGGAACGCTCACGGAAGGAAAGCCCAAGCTGGTCAGCGTCCAGCCCGCGGCCGGTTTCGACGAAACCCGGCTGTTGCGGTTGGCGGCGAGCCTGGAGCGCGCAAGCGAGCACCCTTTAGCAGCGGCGATAGTCGCAGGAGCGGAAGCGCGCGACATCCAGCTTTCATCGGTTGAGGCTTTCGAATCAGTGACGGGCAAAGGGGTCAAGGCTCGCGTCGAAGGTGTAGCGGTTCTTCTCGGCAATCGAAAACTCATGGAGGACGCTCAGGTCGAGGTGGAAGCGCTCGCAGAGGCCGCCGAATCCGGGCGAGCCGATGGCCAGACGGTGATGTTCGTCGCGGTTGAGGGGAAAGCAGCAGGACTGATTGGTGTGGCCGATCCCATCAAGCAGACCACCCCCGAAGCTATCCAGCAACTGCACAAAGAAGGAATCCGGATCGTCATGCTCACCGGGGACAGCCGCACGACGGCGGCGGCAGTGGCGCGCAAGCTGGGCATCGATGACGTCATCGCCGAGGTCCTGCCAGAGGACAAGAGCAACCAGATCAAGCGGCTTCAGGAGGAGGGACGTTTCGTCGCCATGGCCGGTGACGGGATCAACGATGCTCCAGCGTTGGCGCAAGCCCAGGTCGGCATCGCCATGGGCACGGGAACCGACGTGGCTATGCAGAGCGCAGGCGTGACATTGGTGAAAGGCGATCTCCGCGGGATCGTGCGCGCGCGCGTGCTGAGCCGGGCCACCATGAAGAACATCAAGGAGAATCTGTTCTTTGCCTTTATCTACAATGCTCTGGGCATACCGATCGCGGCGGGCGTGCTGTACCCCTTCTTTGGCCTGCTCTTGAGTCCGATGATCGCAGCGGCCGCAATGAGTTTTAGCTCGGTATCGGTTATAACGAACGCGCTGCGGCTTCGCAGGGTTCGTCTCTAGCGGGGTAGGAGTGACTCTGGTCAATTGGCAAAATCTCCTCCTATGGTGGCCATTCCATTGGGTGCGCCTCTTCTGGGTCGCGGTCATGATCGTGGTTGTGCGGTTCGCCGTCAGATGGTTCAGGATTTGGGTGGAGCACTCGAAGAGTCTGCCAGAGCAAGTCTTGCGAGTCCGCTACGTGTCTGGCGAAATTGACAAATCCGAGTACGAAAGCAAGCTCCGAGGGCTACATCGTTTCGTGAGGTCGGAGATGACGACGAGACCGGCAGGGAAGCGTTCGTGAATCTGGACCAACGGTTGAAGGAGGGTTTATGAGCGGGTTGCTGTCGTTGTTGCTATTTGGAGCGTTTTTCTATTTCATGATGCGTTTTGGCTGTGGAGCCCACATGGTCCACGGCCACGGAGGGCACGAAGGACATGCCGGTCACGGACCAGGCACAGGCGCAAATATGGAGGGTATGATGACGAAGGATCCGGTTTGTGGCATGGAAGTTCAACCCGGCGAAGGATACGCCAAGATGCACCAAGGACGCCAGTACCGGTTTTGCAGCAGGAAGTGCCTGGATCAGTTTGAGGCCGAGCCGCAGCGCTATGCGCAGGTCAAAGGAGGGATGTAATGAAGCACGCAATTTCATTCGCCGCGTTTGGCAACGCAAGCAGCCTGTTCCTTGCGATCACATTTTCGATATGCGTCGCCTTTGACTTTGTGTTTCCGTCACAGGCGATGTATCAGGCCTGGCAGAAGCTCCTACCCGGGTTCGAATGGATCAGTTGGAAGAGCTTTCTCTTGGGGCTGGTTGAGAGCTACAGCTACGGATGGTACGTCACGCTTATTTGGGTTCCGCTCTACAACGTGTTTGCCGCCAGAGCCAGCCGTCGGGGTTAGCGCCGTCATCCATACCCCTGTCCCTACCCATGGACCGGGCACAGCTACTTCTGCGGCGTGCCTGCGGCTCGTTCATTCTCCTCGCACCGAAGACCGAACTTCCTTATCCGGTAGATAAGGGTCTTACGGCTCAAATCGAGATACTGTGCAGCACGAGACTGATTCCAGTCGAACTTGCGCAAGGCCGTCAGAATCAATTCCCGTTCTACGGCCTCAAGGCTAATACCTTCTGGCGGCAATTTCAGCTGCAGCAGATTCTTTCGGTCAGGTTCCACCCGAAGGGAAGTGGGAAGATCTGCCGCCCGAACCAGATCTCCGTCTGAAAGCACAATAATCCGTTCGATAACGTTCTCCAGTTCACGCACATTTCCCGGCCAGCGGTGTTCCTCAAAATACGACATTAACGTTTCTGGCAACTGAAGGTTAGGCCGGCCGTGTTTCTCGCGGCCGCGCTCAAAGAAGATGCGAACGAGTTCGGGGATGTCATCGGGCCGCTCGCGCAGCGGGGGCAACTCCAACGGAATTACAGAGAGACGGTAGTACAAATCCTCACGAAAAGTCTGATCTTCGATCATGGCATGGAGGTTCCGATGTGTGGCAGCGATGATCCGCACGTCGACTTTCGTCGGCTCGGTAGCGCCGATCTTCTCGACCTCCCCTTGCTGAATGAGCCGCAGCAGCTTCACCTGGAGTTCGAGAGCCATATCGCCAATCTCATCCAGAAACAGCGTCCCACGATGGGCCGCTTCCACTTTGCCGGTTTTGTGGACCACGGCTCCGGTAAACGAACCCTTGACGTGGCCGAACAATTCCGATTCAAGCAGGTCCTTAGGGATTGCGCTGCAATTTATCGTCACGAAGGGCCGCTCTTTGCGAGGGCTGTTAAAGTGAATCGCCTTTGCCAACAGTTCCTTTCCAGTGCCAGTTTCGCCTCGAAGAAGCACGGTCGATGTGCTCTGGGCAGCCCTGCCCGCCAAGTCCAAAACCGCGATCAAGCGTTTGGAGCGTCCGACGATCGATTCAAATCCGTATTTCGCATCGAGGACGCGCCGCAGCCGCCGAATCTCCGCACGCATTCCCACGCGCTCTAACGCGCGCTCCA
>JBDTTL010000228.1:0-8158 GCA_039930665.1 Acidobacteriota bacterium | reverse complement strand
GGCGAACATCTGGTAGCCGTTTACCGCCACGCGGATATGCTCTCCCACATTCAAGTGTTCAGCCGTCACAATCCGCAGGCCGATGCCGGATACCTCGGTGATGGTTACATCGTAAGTGTATGCACGATCACGGATTACCTCTACTACCCCAGCGGAGGAAGTTTCGAACCGGGGCTCGGCACGCAATTCCATAACCCACTATCGGCGACTTGGGCCAAACGGGTTAGAGGCGGCTGCTCCGACCCTAAGCTTTTTGTTAGGCGACTCGCTTCGCCTGGCCACCGCCTAGGCGCGGCCGCCGGTCTTACTGACGATTTCGTCGCGCTCGACGCTTCCGTCGCGGATGTAGATAATACGGTTCGCGTGGCGCGCGATGTCTTGCTCGTGGGTAACCAGAAGCACGGTGTTTCCAGCGTGGTGCAACCGTTCGAACAGCCCCATGATTTCGTTGCCGGTAGCGGTATCGAGCGCTCCGGTAGGCTCGTCCGCCAGTAACAACGACGGGTGGTTCACCAGGGCTCGCGCGATGGCCACGCGCTGCCGCTGGCCCCCGGAGAGCTGACTTGGCTGGTGATCCATACGCGCCTCGAGATCCACGGCGCGGAGCGCTTCCTTGGCGTTTTCTTCGCGGTCCTTGCGGTTCATCCCTGCGTAAATGAGCGGCAGTTCCACGTTATGCAGGGCGCTCGCGCGGGCCAGCAGGTTGAAGGTCTGGAACACGAAGCCGATCTCCCGGTTGCGGATGCGCGCCAGTTCGTCGTCATTCATTTCGCTGACCAGGCTGCCGTTGAGATAGTACAAACCAGAGGTGGGCGAATCCAGGCAGCCGATCAAATTCATGAGCGTCGATTTCCCGGAACCGGAAGGGCCCATGATGGCGACGTACTCGCCCTTCTTGATTTCAATGTCGATATCCGAGACGGCGCGGATTTCCTGGTCTCCCATGACATAGGTCTTGCGCAAATCCCAGGTGCGGATGAGAACCCCGTCGCGTTTGAGTTGCTCGCCGCGTTCGCGCTTATCGGCAGGTTCCGGGCTGCGCGCGATCATGTTCTCGGCAGGATAGGTCGGGGGACGAGCCAAATCCCATCGTAACGCGGCCAGTGATGAGAATGGAGTTCTGAAGCGCCGGCGGCTGGGCCAGGCGGCTCTAAATTCCGCTGGCGCGAACCCAAAAACTTTCGGTCCACTTCGCCCCGGGAGCCACGGTTTGGAGATCGGGATATTTGCCGGCGTGGTGTAGATTGACGGCATCGGTGATTCCCGTCATAGGCTCAAAGCAGATGAAATCCCGAGTCTGTCCCGCAGGCGCCGGCGGCGCATAAATTACCGCCACCGGATATTTAGGACCAAACAAGGTTTCCACCTTCATACCGCCCGCCTCGATCGAAAAATGCGCGCGGCCTTCCGCATCGCGCTGTAGATCCGTAAAGCCGGTATCGAGCGGATGCCCTTTGAGCGGCAGCGGGTCGGGAATGTCATACGCTTTGAACTCGCCGGTAGCTACCAGACGGTTGTCCGCGATCACGATCTTGCGCGCGGGGATTTTGGCGATCCACTCATCGCGCGGTACATCGGGGATGCGGTAGTAAGGGTGAAACGCAAGTGCGATCGGCATGGCTTCCGCGCTCAGGTTGGTTACCGTCGTCTGAACTTCCAGCATGCCGTCGGCAAGCCTATAGGTGATCTCGTATTCATGGGCAAAGGGCCATTGCGCCATCAACTGCGGATATTTCCAGAAACGCAGCCGGCTGGTCACGTGAGCCGACTTGCGATCCGCGACGGCCTCGACAACTTCCCACAGATCGGAGCTGGAGAGCAGCCCGTGAATCGGGATGGGGCCGCGCACGTTTCCGAGAGTCATGTTGAAGGTGTAGTTTTTATTGTTGGCCCAAAAACTCTCGGCGTCCAGGCGATTCCCCCAGGGCGCCAGAAACGGAATCCCGTTCAATTGGGGCTTGCTCTTCAGTTCGGCAAGGTCGGTCACAGGGAAGTACAAGATGTTTTTCCCGTGGACCTTCATCTCAGTGACTCGATTTCCCAGCGAGGGCACGATCGAAACTTCCACGCCTTTCGCCGCGTCCGCAAGACGAATCACTGAAATGCCTTGCTGAGAAGTCGTGCGAGCCGTGTAATTCTGCGCGACCGAAAGGGACGAAAGGGTGAGCAACAGTGCGGCGAGTTTCATGTATCGTCGATCAGTTTACCTGAATACAGCGGCGCGGGGGATTCTGCACTCGCGCGCTTCGCCCCCGGTTACGACCGAGCCTAAGCGAATCCTATTGGTGCTGTGCGTCGTGCTTTTGCCGATAAATCCGCCGGCTCTCGCGATTCTGCTGGCGATTGACCTGACGCCGCTCTCGTGCCGTCAGCGTTCCGCCGTTGGCCTTACGCTCGGTCTTGACTTCGCGGTGAATCGCGGCCTCCTGCTTCTCCAATCGCGCCGTCTCAGCGGGCGTGAGCGAACCATTCTCCACGCCTTCTCCGATGCGCTTCTGCTGGTTCCGCTGCCGCTGATTGATTTCGTTCGTCTGCGCCAAGGCCATGCCGGCAGGTCCCAACAACATAGTCCCCATCATCATGCTCACCACAATGCGTTTCATGTCCATTCTTCCTTCCGTTGTTTTTTTTACGACTCTCCGTTGTATCTGAACTCTTAAACGAGACACGCCCTCGCAAGGTTTAGCCCAACGCACGTTAAAATCACATCATGTCCGCGCGGACCGTTTACACGATGCTCGAAGAGACTGCCGCAGTCCACGGCGAGAAACCCGCACTGAAACAGCCGGCCGGAGGCGGCCAGTATCGCACTTACACATGGGCGGAAGTTCGCGACCGCGTGCAGTGGACCGCAGTGGGCCTGAGCACTATCGGCGTCGAAATAGGCGACATGGTGGCGCTGCAATCGGAAACGCGCGCCGAATTCTATTTCGCCGATCTCGGCGTGATGGCCGCCGGGGCCGTCGCCGCAGCGCTCTACACCAGCCTTCCGTACGCCGAACAGGCACACGCGCTGCGCTTCTGTGAGGCGCGAGTGGTTATGGTGGAGAATCCGAAAGCCATGCAGGGTCTGCAGACCGCCCTCTGCGCTTTGTCCGACAGGCCGGCGGAGAGCGCAGCGGAGCTTCAATGGATTCTGCTCACCGGCAGCGCCGCCGGCGCCATCACCCTCGATCAGCTCATCGAAAAAGGCCAGCTCCAGCTCGCAGCCGACCCGGAGGCTTTCGAACGCATTCGCGCCCGCTTCGACGATCAGGCTCTCGCGGTGCTCTACATGACCTCCGGCGCCACCGGCGAACCCAAAATGGGGTTGGTCACGCACGCCGCGCTGGTGATCAATATCGATATGACACCCTCGGTGCTGCCGCTGACTCCTGACGATTGCACGGTGGCCTTTCTGCCGTCGGCGCACATCGCCCAGCGGGTGGTGGCCGAGTTGATGCCCGCGCGCACAGGCTCCTGCGTGTGGTTTTCCGAAGGCCTCTCCAAGCTGCCGCACGAGTTGCGTGCCGCCCGCCCGACGTTCTTCCTGTCGCCGCCGCGAGTGTGGGAGCGCATGTACTCCAGCATCCTGGCCGAGATCAAGAAGCGTCCCGCGCCGCTGCGCAAAATGTTTTATCTGGCCCTGGGCATCGGTTCGCGCGCGGCCCAACTGCGCCGCAACAGCCAAACGGTTCCGGCCTGGATGCGCTCTTCCCTGCGCCTCTTCGACAAAATTATTTTTAACAAAATCCGCGAGCGGCTGGGCGGCCGCCTGCGCTTTCCCATCTCCGGCGCCGCGCCTTTGAGCAAGGATCTCGCCGAGTTCTACGAAGCCATCGGCATGCCTTTGCTCGAAGGCTATGGACTCACAGAAGGCGGCGTGGTATCCGTTAATCCCATTGGCCGCGTAAAGCCCGGCAGCATCGGCAAACTTCTGCCCGGCATCGAAGCCCGCCTGGAAGAAGACGGCGAATTGTTGTTGCGCAGCGCCGTCAATTTCTCGGGCTATTATAAGGACCCCGCGGCCACCGCCGCCGTTCTGCACGACGGCTGGCTCTCCACCGGCGACATCGCCACTTCCGACGACGAAGGCTACTACTACATCACGGGCCGCAAGAAGGAACTGATCGTCGCTTCCAACGGCAAGAAAATCTACCCCGCGCGCATTGAGGGCCTCTTCAAGACGGAGCCGCTGATCAATCATGTGCTACTGATCGGCGACCGCCTGCCATACATCACCGCGCTCATCACGGTCACGGGCGATCCGGCAGCTGCGCAGTCCATCGTCGAGAGCACTGTGAAGAATGTAAACCGCCAGCTCCCGTCCTTCGAGCAGATCCGCAAATTCAAGATTCTCGACCGCGACTTCTCGATCGAGCACGGGGAGCTGACACCGACGATGAAGTTGCGCCGCAGCCGCGCGCTCGAAAACCATCGGGCCCTGATTACCGAGCTCTATGCTGGGCGGGAGTTTGAATAAGCATCCACCAAACGGCGGTCGCTTGCCCGGAAGCCGTGTGATATTCTTCCTCAAGTAAAGGAGCCACTCATATGGAGCGCAAGAAAGCCTCGGACTACCCACAGGAGTTGCTGAATCTCTTCGATAAGTACGTTCATGGCGAGATCGGGCGCCGCGTCTTTCTGGACGGCGCACAGAAGTTTGCCGTCGGTGGCGTCACCGCCACTGCTCTTTGGGAGAGCCTCCGCCCCAACTACGCGTGGGCCGAGCAGGTTCCCAAGGATGACGCGCGCCTCAAGACCGTGCGGCTCACCGTTCCCTCGCCGAAGGGTAACGGCGAGATCAAGGGATACCTGGTTCGCCCCGCCAACGTGACCGCGAAACTGCCGGGCGTGCTGGTCATCCACGAAAACCGCGGCCTCAATCCTTATATCGAAGACGTCGCGCGCCGCCTTGGGCTCCTCGGTTACATGGCCTTCGCGCCCGATGGGCTCACTAGCGCGGGCGGCTATCCGGGCGACGAAGAGAAGGCTGCCGCTCTTTTCGGACCGGTCGACAAACCTAAGATGACGGAAGATTTCATCGTTTCCGCGCATTGGCTGAAGGATCGCGTCGATTGCACCGGCAAGATCGGCGCCGTTGGGTTCTGTTTTGGAGGCAGCATGGTCAATACTCTCGCCGTGCGCTTGGGCTCGGATCTATCCGCCGCCGTTCCCTTTTATGGTGGCCAGCCTCCCGCTGCTGAGGCCGCGAAAATCAAGGCGCCGATGCTGCTGCAATACGGCGGCCTGGATGCCCGCATCACCGGCGGATGGCCCGCGTTCGAGGAAGCGCTCAAAGCCAATCACGTGACCTACCAGGGTTATGTGTACGAGGGCGCCAATCACGGCTTCCATAACGATACGACTCCGCGTTACGATGAAGCGGCCGCGAAACTCGCCTGGCAGCGGACGACGGATTTCTTCAACAAGTATCTGAAGGGATAAGTTCGACTGACCGTGGGCCGATGATGGGCCTTGGTTGACTTTGGCGAGGTTTGAGATTAACTTCAATCAGAGGAATTACATGCGAGTTTTCGTAATAGGGATGGCGGTGGTGTCTACCGCGTTCGCGGGCACCAGTTTTACCAAGGACGTGGCGCCTATTCTTTATAAGAATTGTGTCACTTGCCATCGTCCCGGTGAGATGGCGCCGATGTCGTTGCTGGACTACAAATCGGCGCGGCCCTGGGCGAAAGCGATTCAGACCGCCGTAGTGACGCAGAAAATGCCGCCGTGGTTCGCCGATCCCCGCTATGGACATTTTGAAAACGACGCTCGCCTGAAAGCGGCTGACATCGAAACCATCAAAGCCTGGGTGACCGGCGGGGCGCTGGAAGGCGATCCCAAAGATCTGCCTCCGCAGCCGGCTTTTGCCGAGGTCTGGCGGTTGGGCAAGCCCGACGCGGTGATCGATATCGGACAAGACTTCACGGTGCCGGCCGGCAAAGACCTTTACAAAGACTTCACCGTGCAGACGAATTTCAAGGAGGGCCGCTGGATTCGGGCCGCGCAAGTCCTGCCGGGCAACCGCAAAGTGGTTCATCATGTCCACTTCAGCTTGCTGGCGGATGAGAGCGAGGCGGCGAATGATTCCGGCATAAGAAGGGCGGCGGGAAGCAGAGCGGTTGCGAAGTCCTATTTCGACGTTGAAGACGGCCTGACGCGCGTGAAGATGGATGCACCTGTGGTGGATGACGCCTGTGCGGGCGACGGCGGGATCGCGAATTTGAGCGGCTTCGATGAAGGGTCGTTCGCGACCATGCTGCCCGGTAAGGGTCCGGATATTTACGATGTCTTCGGGGATGGAAGCACCGCGAAGTACATCCCTGCGGGGGCGAAGGTACGGTTTCAGATCCACTACGCAGCGGTGAAAGACGCGCAAGTCGACCGAACCAGTGTGGGGCTTTACTTCGCTTCGAGGGTGCCCGACAGACCTCTGAAGCGGGTGGACATGCGGAATCGATTCTTCATGATCCCGGCGGGCGATGCCAATCACGAAGTGAAGCGCTGCTACGAAGTGGAGCAGGATAAGCTGCTGCTGGCGATCACTCCGCACGCTCACCTTAGAGGTAAAGACGCTACCTATGAGCTGGTTCATGCGGATGGCAGGCGCGAGATTCTGCTGGCGGTGCCGCACTACGATTTCAACTGGCAGTTGCAGTACCGGCTCAAGGATCCGGTTTTGATGGAAAAAGGTAGCCGCATGGTGGTTACCTTCCACTATGACAACAGCGCGAATAATAGGGCGAATCCAGATCCGGCAAAGGCAATCCGCTGGGGCGATCGGACCGAGGACGAAATGATGGTGACCTGGACGGAGACGCTGGATGCCGCGCCCAAGCCGGCGATGAGTGCGGCGAAGGCAACTCAGTAGGACTCTAGCGATTTTCGAGTAGCTTCCTCAAGAACATCAACTGGCCAAGGTGGTAGGCGTTGTGGTCCGCCATCAGCAGCGCCTCGCGGAGCAGCGTCTGTCCGGTTCCGTGCGGGATTTTGGTAAGGAGGTCGTGCTTGGTATCGGCGATCAATTCCTGCATCTGCTTTAAATCTTCTTGAAATGTCTTTACGCTTTTATCCCACGCATCCTCGCTCGGCGGAGCTTCGGCACTGGGCCAATAGTCGTCCGGGAAAGTTTTCTCTTTATATTTCGGATTGCGGCTGAAGTCGAGGATATCCTCCTGCGCGAGACGCAGGTGCTCCAACAGTTGCCACGCCGTGTGCGGCGCGCCCGGCGGCTTTACGCCGCGCAGTGGGACTGGGAAATCGGACACGGCGTCTGCAAAGTTAATGTGCGCGCCTTTCATCCGCAGCAACTCGGCGAGATGTTTGCGCAAAGAGATCGTCTCTTGCTTGGGCATCCTTTCAGTCTCGCACCGGGCGAAAGCTATTCGTAAAAGAGGGGAGACTTTTTAAGCTTGGCAGTGCCGTTAAAATCGTGCTGAATCCACAATTGGGAGTCGGTTTTCTTCAGGTACGCCTCGACGGATGCGCGAGATGCGGCGGTTTGGTCCACGTTGAATTCCGAGGTGGGGAGACGGTTGAGCTTGCGCTCTTCGGCGTAATGATAGAGGTCGCCGCTCAGAACTACGGGCCCGGTTTTCGCGAGCTTCAAATACAGGACCTGATGTCCCGGCGAGTGGCCTGGAGCGGCTTTGATGACGACGGTGCCGTCGCCGAAGACATCGTATTCGTCCTTCGTGAGAAAAATCGTCTTGCTGTTACGTAACGCGCTGTAGTTAGCCGGTTCGGTGCGGGGAGAAGGTGGCTCGCCAAACATAATGTCGCGTTCAGCCTTGGGCGTGAGCCAGGTTGCGGCCGCGAAGAGGTTGCTATTGCCAATGTGATCCCAGTGGAAATGCGAAAAAACGAGGTAGTTGATATCGGCAGGCGCGTAGCCGACGGCGGCTAGCTGCGAGGTCAGCGTTTTGGTTGCAACCGCGTTGCGCAGCGTTCCGGGACCGCCGCCGGGCGGGAAACTGCTATCGGGAATCGCGCCGACATCCCACATCAGGATGCCCTTCGGGTGCGCGATCAGGAAACATTCCATCGACATCTTTGTGGTGGCTACTTCTTCTTTCTTGAGGCGGTAGCCCGAGGCGTCGATGGCGTTGATAGTGCCGCAATCGAATATGTAGAGCCGCGGAGCCTCAGGGGGAACGGCCTTGCGCGGCTGCGC
>JBDTTL010000227.1:0-8243 GCA_039930665.1 Acidobacteriota bacterium | reverse complement strand
AACGAATCAGCCTGGCGACAATTTACGAGCTGCCCCTGGGGCCGGGAAAGAAATTCCTTACCGGCGGACCGAACGTGCTTGGGAAGATCGTGGGCGGCTGGAGCCTGAATGGCATCTATACGTTTCAGTCGGGCCTGCCAGAGACAGTCAAGTTCAACGGAGACGTTTTTGGCAGTGGAACGGACAACGCGCGGCCAGACTTGGTTTGCAACCCGAACCTGTCACCCGGTGACCGCACTGTGGGTCGATTTTTCGACACGAGTTGCTTCAAGATTCAAACTCCGCTCCGCTATGGAACCGCCGGGCGGTCAACAGTGATAGGACCGCCGATTCAGAATATCGACCTCGGCATCCTGAAGAACACGCCCATCACGGAGCGGGTGACAACGCAGTTTCGCGCAGAGTTTTTCAATGTCTTGAATCACACGCAATGGAACCCACCCAACCGTTTCATCAACCAGGCGACCTTTGGTGTGATCAGCTCGGCGAGGGACCCACGAATCATTCAGCTCGGATTCAAAATCCTATTTTGATACTGCGGGGCGGGAGAAACCTAATGGTGGACGGCGTGGGACTCGAACCCACGACCCCCGCGATGCGAACGCGGTGCTCTCCCAACTGAGCTAGCCGCCCACTTGAGGGCTACCGCAACATGATAGCATGCAGCCGCCGCGCGCTTGGGCTCATCGGGTGAGTTGTATCATGAATCTGTCATGTATTATTCACTTGCGGCCCACGGCGAATCGAAGGACACTGAAGCTTCATGGCAACTGTAAGACCCAACGAAACTGCACCGGTGCGCGAACCGGCCGACCGCTGGTCGATCGCGGAGGCGGGAGAGCTGTACGATGTCGCCAGTTGGGGCAAGGGCTACTTCGCCGTTGAGGCCAACGGCCACGTGTGGGTGCGCCCCGATAAGGACCCCTCGCGCGGCATCGACCTCAAGGAGCTGGTAGACAACCTGCAATTGCGCGGCATCTCGCTGCCCATCCTGATCCGCTTCGGCGAAATTCTGAAACACCGCCTGGGCGAGATGCACCAGGCCTTTCAGAACGCCATCGCCGAGCACAACTACAAGTCGGCTTACTGCTGCGTGTATCCCATCAAGGTGAATCAACAACGGCAAGTGGTGGAGGAAGTTTTCGAATACGGCCGCAAGTATAAGTTCGGCCTCGAAGCCGGCTCGAAGCCGGAACTGTTGGCGGTGCTGGCGATTGCCGATAATGAGACGCCGATCATCTGCAACGGATTCAAGGACGACGAATACATTGAGATGGTGATGCTGGCGAAGAAAATCGGACGCCAGATCATCCCGGTAGTGGAGAAGTTCACGGAGCTGGAACTGATCCTGAAACATTCGGCGCGGGTGGGCGTGCGGCCGGTGATCGGGTTGCGCATCAAGCTGGCAAGCCGCGGGTCGGGGCGATGGAAGTCGTCGGGCGGGTACCGGTCGAAGTTCGGGCTGACGGTGACCGAAGCGCTGCGGGTGCTGGAGCAACTAAAGGCGCTGGGCATGGAGGATTGCCTCCAGCTAATGCATTTCCACCTGGGGAGCCAGATTACCAACATCCGCCAGATCAAGGCCGCGGTGATCGAAGCCGCGCGCGCCTACGTTGAAATGCGGCGCTCCGGCGCGGGTTTGAATTATCTGGACGTGGGCGGCGGGTTGGGGATCGACTATGACGGGTCGCAGACGGATTTTGAATCCAGCGTCAACTACACGCTGCAAGAATACGCCAACGACATCGTGTATCACATCCAAAGCGTGTGCGACGAAGCCGAGGTGCCGCATCCGACAATCGTTTCCGAGAGCGGGCGCGCGGTGGTGGCGTATCACAGCGTGCTGGTGTTCAACGTCCTAGGCGTGACGGGATTCGGCGAAGAAGAAACGCTGCCGGAGTTCTCCGACGATGTGGAGCAGCCGCTGCTCGACCTGAAAGACACGCTGCGTGGACTGAGTTCGAAGAACCTACTGGAGAGCTTTCACGATGCCCAGCAGGCGCTCGATTCGGCGCTCAATTTGTTCAGCCTGGGATACCTGCCTCTGCAACAGAGGAGCTGGGCGGAGAGCATCTAGTGGGTGATTTGCCGGCGTATTCAAAAGCTCTCCAAGGAGCTGGATGATTTCCCCGAAGAGCTGGAAGGCTTGAATTCGCTGCTCTCCGACACTTACTTTTGCAACTTTTCCCTGTTCCAGAGCATGCCGGACAGTTGGGCGGTGAAGCAGTTGTTCCCCATCATGCCCATCCACCGCCTAAAGGAAGAGCCCTCGCATCACGGCATTCTGGGCGACATTTCCTGTGATTCCGATGGCAAAGTGGACCAGTTCATCGACCGCCGCGATGTGAAGAAAACTCTTCCGCTGCACACCTTTAACGGGGAGCCGTACATTCTCGCGACATTTCTGGTGGGCGCGTACCAGGAGATCCTGGGCGACCTCCACAACCTGTTCGGCGATACCAACGCAGTCCACGTGCAGTTAGACGAGAAAGGCGCAGTCGTGATCGACGAGCTCATCCGTGGCGACACGGTGCGCGAGGTGCTGGATTACGTGCAGTTCAAATCCACCACGCTCGCCGAACAATTCCGTCGCGATGTCGAGACAGCCGTGCGCGAAGGCCGCATAGGATATGAGGAATCCGGAGTGTTATTGCGCTTCTACGAGGATGGCTTGAACGGGTATACGTACCTAGAGCAGTAGCATCTCTTTTCGGAGATCGTCCAGAAGATCCGTTCCTGCATTGCGCGGATAGCCGAAGTCCCAGAAAGCGTTGTCAGGTCCGCTTTCCCAGACGCGCACGCCGGTCGCCGTGAGCAGCTTTCGCAACCGCTCATCGAGCGCATGAACTTCGGCATCGTCGGCTTTCGCCAGCGCAATGATGCCGCGCACGTCGAGGTCGTTGCGATAGTCTTCGATGCCGAGCGAATAGCCGCGCTCTACCCGTTCCACGAACTCGCGCCAGCGACGCAGCAGGCCGGAGCGGCCCTCACGGATGAGGTGTTCCGGATAACCGTTCTCGCGGAGATAATCTTTCACTTGGGTGTCGGTCATGCTCAATCGGCTCCGCGCTTGAGAGCCTGTCGGCGAAAATAGCGCTCGCCCGCATTGGGTATAAAGAAGGTCCGGATCGTCCGGTTCGGGTTGTAGGCGCCAAAGGCTCCGCTTTTACGATCGAAGCGGGAGACGATGCCCTCCGGCGTAACGGCTTGGAGAATCGGACCGCCGACGGGCGCATCGCGCAGGGCTTGTGCGCGCAGTAAATATTCCTGCCGCGAAATGTTCCCAAATTCGCGGCCGTGTTTCGCGTAGTGCTCGTCGAATTGGCGCCGAGAGCGGAATCCTGGACCCGATGCCACTAAAAGCAGCGCCGCCAGCAATAGACCGATCGAAAAACGAAGCGCCTTAACCATCGCTAAACTATAGTTTCCCATGCCTCCTGTCGCGAAAATCGTTCCGCACGCCATGACTGTTCACGGAGACACTCGCATTGACAATTATTTCTGGCTCCGCGATCGTAAGGACCCCGACACCATCGCCTACCTCGAAGCCGAGAACCTCTACACCCAAGAAAAGCTCCACCACACAGAAGATCTGCAAGCAACGCTGTATGCCGAGATGCTCGGCCGCATTCAGCAGACCGACTTGAGCGTACCGGTGAAGCGCGACGAATACTTCTACTACACGCGCACGGAAGAAGGGAAGCAGTATGCCATTTACTGCCGCAAGAAAGGTTCGGCCCTAACGTTTCAGGACGCTCCGGAGGACGTGCTGCTGGATTGCAATTTGCTCGCCGAGGAACACAAGTATTTTCGTCTCGGCGCGTTTATTGCGAGCCCGAACCACCGTCTGCTGGCGCATTCCGTCGATTTCGAAGGGGACGAAAAGTACACCGTTCGTGTCAAGAATCTCGACACCGGAGAATTGCTGGCTGACGAAATCCCGAATACATCTTATACGCTCGAATGGGCTAACGATAACGCGACATTTTTCTATACAACGCTGGATGAAGCGCTGCGACCCTACAAGGTCTTCCGCCACACGCTGGGCGTAAAGGAAGACTCGCTGATTTATCACGAACCGGACGAGCGCTTCACATTGGATCTCTCGTCAACGCGCAGCCGGGCCTACATCTTCATTAACATCGATAGCTCCCTGACTTCGGAAATCCGCTATTTGAAGTGTGATCAGCCCGTCGGCCACTTCCGCGTGCTGCTGCCTCGCGTCTACGAAACAGAGTACGACGCCACCCATCACGGCGACTCGTTCTTCATTCGCACTAACGACGGGGCCAAGGGATTCCGCGTGGTAGAAGCTCCGGTGGCCGATCCCGCAAAAGAGAATTGGAAAGAAATCATTCAGGGCCGCGAAGGCGTCACCATCGAAAGCGTCACTGCGTTTGAGAAGTACCTGGTGACCGAGGAGCGCCATCGCGGATTGACGCAGATTTGCATGCGCGAACTCAGTAGCGGCGAGCGGCACTCGATTGATTTCCCGGAGCCGGTGTATACGGCCGAGTTGAGCGCCAATGCCGAATTCAATACCGAACTGCTGCGCTTCCATTACGCCTCGCTGGTGACGCCGGCGTCGGTCTATGACTACAACATGGAAACGCGCTTACGCGAGTTGAAGAAGCAGCAGGCGGTGCTCGGCGGCTATGATCCGCAACTCTATCGATCCGAGCGAATTTACGCCACTGCGCGGGACGGCGTCGAAGTACCGGTCTCATTGGTCTACAAAAACAGCTTTGTGCGGGACGGCCGCGCGCCGATGCTGCTCTACGGCTATGGTTCGTACGGCATCAGCATCGATCCGTCTTTTAGTTCGGATCGACTAAGCCTGCTGGACCGGGGCTTCGTCTACGCCATCGCTCACATCCGCGGTGGCATGGACCTGGGCAAACCGTGGCACGAAACCGGACGCCTGCTCAAGAAGAAGAACACGTTCACCGATTTCATTGCCTGCGCCGAGAGGTTGATCGCCGAGAAATACACGTCACCCGCGAGACTGGGCATCATGGGGCGGAGCGCCGGCGGACTTCTGATGGCTGGAGTTGTGAACCTGCGTCCGGATTTATTTGCCGCCGTGGTAGCGGGCGTGCCGTTTGTGGATTCGTTGAATACCGCGCTCGACGCCACCTTGCCGCTCACCGTCGGCGAATACGAAGAATTCGGCAACCCCGGCGAAAAAGAATACTACGACTACATGAAATCGTATGCGCCGTACGAGAATGTGACTCAACAAGTCTATCCGGCGATCTTCGTTACCGCCGGATTGAACGATCCGCGCGTATCTTACTGGGAGCCGGCCAAATGGGTGGCGAAGCTGCGCGCCGCGAATACCGGCGATCGCCCGCTGCTGCTGCGGACCAACCTCGGTAGCGGTCACTTCGGCGCCTCCGGCCGCTATGAGTATCTGAAGGAAACCGCGATCGAGTACGCGTTCCTGCTGGACGTTTTATGCTGAACGTATATGACGCCCCAGCCGCCGCAGACTAAGATCAGCCTCGCCAATACGTCCGACTACCGTGAGCACTACGCCAACAGTGTCCAGGTGCGTGTGAGTCTGTGGGATTTCTTCCTGCTGTTCGGAACCATGAACCAGTCGGCGCCAGACGCTGTCACGATCCACAATTTCGAGGGTGTCTACTTGAGTCCTCAGCAGGCCAAGGCGCTGGCCAATGTACTCAACCAGAATGTTTCCCAGTACGAATCGACGTTTGGGGAGATCAAGCTGGAGCCCAAGCAGCCCGGATCGATTCAATAAAAACCCGCGCGCTGGCCTACTGGTCGAGCGTCTCCCGCACGGTTCCGATCAGCGAGCCTAATGTGAAGGGCTTCTGCAGGAAGCGAGCGCCTGGGGGAAAAGCTCCGGCGCGTATGGATTCGTCGTCGGTATAGCCGGAGATGTACATTACCCTCAGTCCCGGCAGAGATTCGACCAATTTCTTGGCGAGTTGCCGACCGTTATGGTCGGGCAACATCATATCTGTAACCAGCAAGTGGATTGCCTGATGCGCTGCCGCGATCGCAGCTGCTTCGGCGGCAGTTCCCGCTTCAAGCACTCGGTAGCGCTCGCGCCGCAGGATCTTGCCGACCAGACTGCGAATGCCGGGTTCGTCATCCACCACCAGTATGGTTTCGCGCAGGGGGTCCGCAGGCCCGGCTGGCGTTAGCTTCCGCATCGTCCGTGGTTCCGCCTCCGGTTCCGCAAGCGGTAAATACATACTGAAGACAGAGCCCCGCGGCGCCTCGCTCTCAAAGCCCAGCTCACCGCCCCACTCCCTCACCACCGCGTAAGCGCGCGCTAGCGCTGTACCGGTGGATGTGCCCGAAGCCTTCTGCAGGAACGATTCGAAAATCACTCTGCGCTTCTCGGCATCCATTAATAAGCCGGATGCGGCTACGCTCAGTCGCGCATAGGTCCCGGGCGCAAGCGAAGCGCCTGCGATGTGTTCCGTGATATGAACTGTATCGCAGCTGACGATAACAGGTGTGCTGTCCTCCCGCATGGTAGAAACCAATACGGGGACGATCTCTTCGAGTTGCTGCCGGTTCGCCATGGCCCATACCGGCTTCGCGACTCTCGTTTCGATATTCCCGCCCAGGCCGGAGATCAGGGCCGCGAGATCCATCCGCTCCACCGGGCGCGCCTGTTTGCGGGTGAATTCGAGTAATTGCGCTGTCAGGCTCCCGATACGCTCGGTTGCGGCCAGAATTTGTTCGAGTTCGGCGCGTCGTGGGTCGTTGACTTCCAGCGGAGCGAGCAGTTCCTCCGCATAGCCAGAGATAATCATTAGAGGATTGTTGAGATCGTGGGCCAGGCGCGCAGAGAGGCTGTGCAACGCCGAATTGCGCTCGGCGTCGATGCGCAACTGCTCCATCTCTTTGCGCTGACTGATGGTCGTCAGGACTCCCGACATAACGCCTGGCTCGGCCTGGCGCACCGTCTCGCGGCACCATATGGTTTCACCCGAGGCTCTGACGATCCGAAATTCAGCACTCATCTCGCGGGTTTGCTGAACGGCAGTCCGGTAGAGCGCGAGCACCGCCTCGCGATCTTCCTTGCGAATCCGCTGTGCGAAGAAGTTAGGCGATTTGAGCCAATGCGAAGCCGTATATCCCAGCATCTGTTCGACCGCGCCACTGACAACCGTAAATTGGAGCCGCTCTGCATCCGCGCGCCAGAAAATCGCCCCCGCGCTTTCGCCGGGGACGGCAACCGCGGCCGCGACACTAGCGACAGCCGGGGCGCTGGCAACCGCTGCCCCTCCTGCGCGCACATCGCTGACATCGGAGATCATCAGTAGCGTTTCTATTTCCATCTCTACGTCCCAGCCGCGAAGAGGAAGAATCGATATGCGCAGCAGCCTTCCAGCTTGTTGCAGCAGAAATCCCGGCTGCGGAATTCCATGGATCGTCATTTCGCAAATTCTTTCAATCAGCCGGTCGGAGGGTAGGATCTGCTCGACACTCTTGCCGCGGAGGTCTTCGCTGCGCAGCCCGAATGCCTGCCGGAATGCCCGGTTGGCGGAAACCACGGTCCGGTCCGCCGCAAGCACCACTAACCCCACCGGAAGGCCGGCGACCATCTCCTGGTAATAGCGCCGCTGGTTCTCCACCAGCGCCAGCAGTCTTGCGACCTCTCGGCCGTTCCATGGTTCAAAGTCGGTGCGCTCCATTAAGAGATAGAAAACCCTTGGTTTTAGTTTGGCCCGAGGAGCGCGGGCCCACAAGGTACTGAGGCAACAAAGAGTAATGGTACGGGGGGTACCCGGTGCCGGAAATTACGGCTGCAGAGGTGTTTCCGCCACCGAGCCGCCGAGCCCGGCGTAGGTTTCTTTCACTTTGACGACTTTGTCGCCGGTAAAGGTAACGAAGGTCACGCGCCCCGGAGGCTCGCCGTAGATCCAATCTTCATAGTCGGTGCCTTCTTTGGTCTCGCGGCTCTTGTGCACCGGTTTGCCAACCGCAAGAAGGACTTGATCGTGGTTCATGCCTTCAATGACTTTCTTCGACTTCACGGCTTCTTTGATCGGCTCCGGCAAGGTGTCGACGTAGTTTGCCGTGACGCTCTCCCTTTCGAAGTCCAGAATCGGCTGGAGCATCTTCTTGATCTCCGCGGACGTAACTTCTCCTATCGGACCGCCGAAGGTTAGGGCAATCGTGGTTCCACCCGGCGCGTTCGTCTGGGCGCCGTTGATGGGAGTCGTTTGAGTACCCATGCCGATCTGTACATGATCGAG
>JBDTTL010000226.1:0-8318 GCA_039930665.1 Acidobacteriota bacterium | reverse complement strand
CATGCTCACGGCCTTTGCCAGCACATCGTCGACGGATTGCAGGTACTGAAACCGGAGCTTGCAATTTTCCAGAACTTTTTTGATCTCTTCCCGGCCATAGCTCGGACCCAGTAGCTGCGAATTCAAGCCGCCGCGCCGCTTGTTCCCTTGACGCTGATACCAGATGTGATAGGCAGCTCCCAGCGCCGTGCCGGAGTTGCCCGCCGCCGGCTGCACGAAAACATCCTTCCAACGGCCGCTGCGCTCCAGGAATTCGACCAGCAGGGCGTTGTAGAACAGACCGCCCGCGACGCACAGATTCTCGCCTTCGCCTGCCATCGATAACACCGTGTCCTCGACGGCACGCTGCAATCCGCGCGCGATTGCGGGAGCCATGGCCGCCGGAATCGCAGCCCCATCGTCGAGCCCTAGCCGCTCGAAGAACTTGGCGCTGAAGCCGCCGCTGGCGCTGGGATGGCCGTCGAAAAAACTGGCGTCGAGCCGGCCCGAGGGCGAAGCGATTTCATGGAACAGCTCATGGAAGCGCTCACTGCCGGATGCTGAAAGCCACTGCACCTTGTGCTCGTCGGCTCCCGCTTGAAAACCCAGCAGATCGGTCACGGCGCTATACAGCCAAGCCAGCGAATCCGGATACTGCCATTCCTTTTCAAGCTGCAAATGATTGTCCTGTGCCTGCCAGCGCGCACCACACCCGAAGTCCCCGATATGATCCAGAGTGAGCACCGTGGCATTTTCAAACGGCGACGCGAAAAAAGCCGAAGCAGCATGAGCCAGGTGATGCTCCACTACGGCAACCTCAGCCTTCGGAAATAGTTCGCGCAGCGAAAAGTGCAACGACGGGTCGACCGGCCGAACGACTGCCACGCAATCCACTGCATCGCGGCTGACCCCGGTCAAACGCAGGCATTCCGCCACAGCGGCCTCCGGGACTCCAACCCGTGGAGAGCGGCTCAGCTTGGACTCCTCGATCGCAGCCTGAATCGTTCCGTCTTTCAGAACGGCACAGGCTCCCCCGCCTCGCAGTCCCCCCAAACCCAGAATGATCATGGTTTACTTTTTCTTCTCGATCTTGGCCCACGCGTCTTTCAACGTGACCGTCCGGTTGAAAACCGGCTTTTGCGGCGTGGAGTCGGGGTCTACGCAGAAGTAGCCCAGCCGTTCGAACTGGTAGCGGCTGCCCGGGGCTGCATTCGCCAAACTCGGCTCCAACTTGCACCCGGTCAATACCTGTATCGATTGCGGATTCAAATTCTCGGTGAAACTGTGACCTTCTTCCACGTCACTCGGATTCTCTTTGGTGAACAGCGTTTCGTAGAGCCGAACCTCCGCGTCGATGGCGTGCTCCGCCGAAACCCAATGGATCGTAGATTTTACTTTGCGGCCATCGGGAGGGGAGTTTCCTCCGCGCGTCTCCGGATCGTAGGAGCAGTGAACCTCCACCAACCTCCCTTCCGTGTCTTTCACCACGCTGGTGCATGTGACGAAATAGCCGTAGCGCAGCCGAACCTCGCGGCCGGGCGACAGCCGGTAGAACTGCTTGGGTGGATCTTCGCGGAAATCGTCCTGCTCAATGTAGAGAATTTTGGAGAACGGCACATTCCGCGCGCCGTCACCAGGATCTTCGGGATTATTGATGGCTTCCATCTGTTCCACTTGGCCATCGGGATAATTGTCGATCACGACGCGCAGCGGATTGAGCACGCCCATCACGCGAAGAGCGCGCTGATTTAGGTCCTCGCGGACGCAGTATTCGAGCAGCGAGAGTTCCGTAGTGCCATTGGTCTTCGATACGCCCAGGCGCCCGCAGAAGTTCCGTAGAGCCTCCGGCGTATAGCCGCGCCGTCGCATTCCGGATATCGTCGGCATGCGCGGGTCGTCCCAGCCGTTGACGTATTTTTCCTGCACCAACTGCAGCAGCTTGCGCTTGCTCATCATGGTGTAGGTGAGATTCAGCCGGTCGAACTCGATCTGCTGCGGATGATGGATGCCGAGCTGTTCCACAAACCAGTCATACAGCGGACGGTGGTCTTCAAATTCAAGAGTGCAGATCGAATGCGTGATGCACTCGATTGAATCCGACTGCCCGTGCGCATAGTCGTACATCGGATAAATGCACCATTCCTTGCCGGTGCGATGATGCTCGGCATGCAGGATGCGGTACATGATCGGGTCCCGCATGTTGAGGTTCTTCGACGCCATGTCGATCTTGGCGCGCACCGTACGCGAGCCATCCGGGAACTCGCCTGCTTTCATGCGCGCAAACAAATCCAGGTTTTCTTCGACCGAACGGTTGCGATAGGGGCTCTCTTTGCCGGGATCGGTCAGAGTACCGCGCTGCTCGCGAACCTGCTCGCCGGTCAAATCGCAAACATAGGCTTTGCCTGCCTTGATGAGCTGCACGGCCCATTCATAAAGCTGTCCGAAATATTCGGAGGCGTAGTAGATACGATCGCCGAAGTCGCCGCCCAGCCACTTTAAATCTTCAATAATTCCTTCTACGTACTCCGTCTCCTCTTTCGAAGGATTGGTATCGTCAAAGCGCAGATTACATTTGCCGCCGAACTCCTTGGCTAAACCGAAGTCGAGATTGATGGCCTTCGCGTGTCCGACGTGAAGGTACCCATTGGGCTCCGGAGGAAAACGGGTGCACACACGGCCCCCGTATTTGTTGGTCCTAAGGTCTTCCTGAATGACGTCGCGGATGAAGTTGGACGCAACCGGCGTGGTCGCGGCGGAAGTATTTTCGCTCATGATATCGCTCCCGCGGGCAGCTGTTCGATGGCGCGCTCGATGCGGTGGAGACACGTCTTGCGTCCCAGCACGACCAGCGTTTCGAACAGCGGCGGCGCCACTTTGCGGCCGCATACCGCCACCCGGATTGGTTGAAACATCTGGCCGGTCTTGAGCTTCAGCTCAGTCGCGCCAGCGCGCAAAGCCGCATCCAGGCCATCATGACTAAACTCGGCGATTTTCAGAATTTCAGTCGCCTTTTCGAGAACCGCGAGAGCCATCCGGGCATCGCCTTTCTGTGGAATCAGCTCGTTGCTATCGTAAGGCGGCAACTCCGCCGCAAAAAAGAAATCGGCAGTAGTCGCGACCTCACGCAAAGTGCGGATGCGCTCACGGATCAGCGGCGTGATGGCGGCCATCCTGGCGGCGTCCGCGTCAAACCCGGCTGCCCGCGCGAAGGGCAAAAGCAGCGCCGACAATTCCTCTACTGGCAGCGCGCGCAGGTGCTCGGCGTTCAGCCACACGGCCTTCGGGTCATAAGGATCGTCTTCCGTGAAATTCACGGTCGCGTTGGAACGGTTCACGCCTTCTAGCGTGAATGCATCGATAAGTTCCTGGCGCGACATCACTTCGCGGTCGTTTTTGGGCGACCAGCCCAGCAGGCACAGGAAGTTGACATATGTGTGCGGCAGGAACCCGCCATCGCGATAGGTGGTCACGCTGACTACTTGGCCATGCTTGCGCTTCGATAGCTTCGACCCGTCGGGAGCAATCAGCAGCGGAAGGTGCGCGAACTGCGGCGGGTTCGAGCCCAACGCTTCGAAAATCAGCACGTGCTTGAAGGTGTTGGTCAGGTGATCCTGGCCTCGAATGATATGGCTGATGCGCAGATCGGCGTCGTCCGCACAGGACGCCATATGATACGTCGGCAGGCCATTACTGCGGAGCAGCGCGAAATCTTCAATGTCAGCGGTGGCTTTCGACTGTTCTCCGTAGACCAGGTCTGTGAAGGCTACAGCCTCGCGCGATTCGCGCGGCACCCGATAGCGCACCACGAACGACTCTCCAGCCGCGGCGCGGCGGTCGCTTTCCTCCCGCGACATTTCACGCATCGCAGGATGGCAGATCCAGTGGCCCTCGATGACGTGAGTTTTCTCTTCAGTCTCCACAGCCATCGGCGTGAAATCGCGATACGCCAGCCCCTTCGCGAGAATCTCGTTGGCGAGCTTGCGATGCAAGTCCAATCGTTCGGACTGCCTGTAGAATTCGTCCCAACTGAGATCCAGCCACTGCAATCCATCGAAGATGGAATCGAGCGACGTCTGCGTATTGCGTTCAACGTCGGTGTCATCAATGCGCAAAATCATAACGCCCTGGTTGTGCCGGGCATAGAGCCAATTGAAAATGAAGGTTCTCGCGCTGCCGATGTGCAGATAGCCCGTCGGCGAAGGAGCAAAGCGAACTCGCGGCATCAACTCTTTAGGATAACAGTGCGCAGACCGAAGGATCGGCAGCAACGTGACAGCAGCAACGTAACAGTCTCACAGCAAAGTGACAGCAGTTCTAACCGCTCTCTATTCATCACGGCGCCGCCGTTCAGGGAGGCGACAGATTTCGATTAGGCTTGGAGCGTCACTTCACAGCAATTCGGTACGGCCCATGAATTAAAGCATCGACGAAGAGTATTATCAAGCTTCCATGCCTGCGATTCGCTCCGGCCAGTCAGTCCGGTGCGAACCCTGCTATTCAGGGCGCACGCGCCGTGCAATGTCGCTGATCGGTCGCATCTTCGATCCCAATAGTTGCGAGCGTGGAACAGAAACACTTTGAGGTTACCTGGGAGCAGTGTCCTTGCGGCTATCAAATTCCTGCCCGCCGATTTGTGAACGATTCTTCGAGGTCAGCACATGCGTCACCATTTCCACTAACTTAGTCGGGACGAAAGGCTTTTTGAATATATGCCCAGCCGTAATTGAGAACTAGCAGATTGCCGTTTGCTCCCCCGGACATTAGCATTACGTGCATGTCCGGCCGGGAGTTCTTTAGGCTCCCGCCCAAATCCGGTCCAGATATTTCGGGCATGTCAACGTCAGATAGAAGCAGATCGATCCGTTCGTTGGTTTCTTCAGCAAGTTTGATGGCGGCGAGTCCATTGGACGCTGAAAGCACCCGAAAGTGTCTTTTTCTCAGAATCCCCACTACAACTCCCAGCACGGATTCGTCGTCGTCCACAACAAGAATGGTTTGAAGCGTATTCTTTTCGGATATAGCCATGATTCCTCCGAGATGGTCATTGCCATTCGCTGTCTGGTTTTAACGAAAGGCCCAGCGTCGGAAATCACCAGCGACGGCTCGGAGGTCTACCAACCGAGATGAACGTACGTCGTTCTTGCGCAGGGCATTCTTGCCCCCCGCACGTTCCCAATGAAAAGCAATCAGGCGTCCAACATTATTACCACATTACTACGATTACGCAACTGAATTATGGCCTTTCTTCCAATGAAAATCAAGGGGCATTGCACTTACGTGGTAATAGTGCGGCGCTAGAGCGCTACATTTAGCTAAGATCTCGTCGATTATTGACTGTAGACGGCCATAAAGCGCTAAAAAACATTTGGGGCTGGATGGCTTACGCCAGAGCCGCCATGCTACGCCCTTCTTTGATGAACACCAATGGCCGGTTAGTCACAGCCTCCGAAGCTGTCATGATCCGTCATCGTTTATGCACGCCACACCCACTAACCGTTCTGCCCGGTAGAACCGTTGACCGAGCCGTCTGGATCTTGAGAAAATTAACTACGACAATCGCGGTATCCGTTCGTAATGTGCCCGTTGTAGTTCGTGCACGGGGCGTGGTGAGGTGGTTGCGCACTTTGAACAGCCAAAGATCCAGCACTACTGGCTCACGATAGCTGTTTGACGGCCTGATCGCTGCGGGTCCGGGCAATCTTCGAGGAAGCCGCCCGGCGCTGTATACTGCCCTCATGACCAATGCGCGCAAGCACTCAACCTGGCTCTCTTTCTTAGGCGCAGTCGCGATCGTGGCCGCGGCAGTCGTTCCCGCGAGAGCGCTGGCACAGGAACAAAAGCCGCTCGACCCTGCTGACATTGCCGAGGGCATGCGACTGTTCCAGCAAAAAGGCAACTGCCAGACGTGTCATGGCTGGGCGGGTGACGGCCGCAAGACCAATAGCGAAATGCCGGACGGCGCCAACCTGCGTGAGACCAAACTCAACCGCGCCGGACTGATCCTGCTTATCAAGTGCGGAAAGCTCAACTCGCAGATGCCGGCCTTCGATAAATTTGCTTATAGCGACGGGCGCTGCTACGGCAAGAAGCAGGCCGACCTGAAAGCGTACCCGACCCGCATGCCCGACCCTCCGGCTACGCTCCAGCCGCGTGAGATCGACCTGATTGCCGATTTCATGATGGCGAAGGTGGTCGGCAAAGGTCCTATGAATCACGACAAGTGCGTCGAGTTCTGGGGCTCGGATACCGACGTCTGTAAAGAGTTTCCGAAATAGCGCTCCGCCGAAAGTCAGTTCAGCGCAAACACAAACAGATAGCTGGAATCCTGAAAGTTATCGTATTTCACGGGATGCAAGTGCCGGCCGCTGGCTTGCACCGCCAGATACTGTTTGGGCCCGATCGCATACGTTACCGGCGCGCCCTTTAGCGCTGTGCCTACGTTGAACCGCCACAGTTCCTCCAGCGTTTCGTCGTTGTACGCCACCACCCAACCGTCTTGCAGCGCCGTGAACACCACGCCGCCTGCAGTTACCGTGGCGCCCGAGCGAATTTCGATGTCCGTCACAGCTTTCGCGATGATCTTGTGATTGATCGTGTCGAACGCCGTGATCGAGCCATAATATAGATCGCTGTTGGAAGAGCGTTTGTCGCTATTTTTCTTGTCGAGGCCGCCCTCGGGCGAGAGGAATTTCGCCTCTGCGCCGTTCGATGAAAAGCAGCCTTCCACGCCCACGCCGTAAGCAATGTGTTTGACGGGATTATAAGCGGTGGGCTGGTGGGCGACGCCGCCGTGCCAGGTCGGGCAGGTCCTCTTCTCCGGGTCGCCACGCAGCGCCCGCGCTTCCGGATTGTAAACTTGCACATCCAGCTTGGGATTGTATTCGACCGGCTTTCCGGTTTCCGGATCCAGGCCCTTGGTCCAGTTCAAGTCGTTGACGTACTTGGCGCCCTTTATAAACCTGCCATTCGTACGATCCACCGAATAGAAGAAGCCGTTGCGGCCGAAGTGGCTGACAACTTTGCGGGGTTGCCCATTGATGATTGTGTCGTAAAGCATGTGGACGCCGACCTCGTCGTAGTCCCACGAATCGTTGGGCGTGTATTGGAAATGCCATGCAAGTTTGCCGGTGTCTATATTAACGGCAACTACCGAATCGGTGTAGAGATTATCGCCCGGACGCGACTGCGGATCGTATTGCGGAACCGGGTTGCCCGTGCCCCAAATGCTGAGCCGCGTAGCGGGGTCGTAGGATCCAGTCTGCCAGATGCCGCCGCCGCCGGTTTTCCAGGCGTTATTCTTATCCTTCCACGTCTCGCTGCCAGGATCCCCGGGTTTGGGAATCACATACCAGCGCCACAGCTCCTTGCCGGTTCTCGCGTCCAGGGCCGCGACCCAACCCCGCGTCCCAGCGTCTCCCGCCCCATTTGCGATGAGGACTTTATTGTCCACCGTCATCGGAGCCGTATCGAAGAATTCCCGATTGCCGAATTCGTTAGTTGCGGCCATCATCTTGTCCCACAGAATTTCGCCGGTGTCGCGCTTGACCGCAATCACGCGACCGTCGGGAAGGTTGGCGATAACCAGGTCTTCCCAGAGTGCAACGCCGCGCGTACGCGAGGTGTGGCCCTGATGTTTTACGCCGGGGTCGGCGACCCAGACGAACTGGCCCCGGTTCGGATCCCGCGCGTCGATCTTGTAAATGGTGCCCCAGCCATCGGAGGTGTACATGAATCCGTTGTCGATCAAAGGATTCAGCTCGTTTTCCGGGCCATTCTGTCCAACGTCCTGCATGCCGCCGAGGGCGAGCGCCCACACCATCCGCAGGTTCTTGACGTTTTCCCGGTTGATCTGCGACAGCTTCGAGTACCGGGTTGATCCGTAATCGCCGTTCATCATCAACCAGTTTTGCGGCTCATTCTCTGCGTTGAGCAAACGGTCCTTGTTGACGGTCATGTTGTACTGCGCGAACGCGGCGGCAGCCAGCGCAGCCACCAACGCAGCGGCGAGAGCCGCATTTCTCAAACGTTTCCACAGACTGGATCGCATGATGATCTCCTCCTGGACGATAGAAATTCACGCGGCGCCGCAAAGCGAAACGTCGCAACTGTTCTATCTTGCGAACTGACCGACATTTTGTGCCAGTTCGATAGAGTATATCTCGGCGCGGGGTCGGTTTGGGGCGACTTCAGTAAGAACTCCGGCGGGGCGGCGACACTGCGGCGGCACCATTGGTCTGCTAACCGCGTCGAGTCCTGTCCGCGCCGTCGAGGCCGGGCGGCTCCATCAATCCGTCTTCTTCCGAACGGCGACCTTGATCTCTTCCGCGTGCTTCAGCAGC
>JBDTTL010000225.1:0-8336 GCA_039930665.1 Acidobacteriota bacterium | reverse complement strand
CGATAAGGAAGCGCTTGAGGCGGCGCGCTTCTATGCCGCCACCTTCCCGGAGAGTAAAGTAACCGCTGTTCACAAAGCGCCCGGTGACTATCCGAGCGGCAAGGAAGGCGATGTGCCGACGGTGGAGTTCACCGTTCTTGGCATTCCCTGTCTCGGTCTCAACGGTGGCCTGGCGTTTAAGCACAGCGAGGCGTTTTCCACCAGATCGCGACGGAAAATCAGGAAGAGACGGACCGCTACTGGAACGCGATCGTCCGCAACGGCGGCGTGGAAAGCCAGTGTGGTTGGTGCAAGGACCGCTGGGGCCTTTCCTGGCAGATCACCCCGCGCACGCTAACCGAGGCGCTTGGGGCTGGTGGCGGTGAAGCAAAGCGTGCCTTCGATGCGATGATGACGATGAACAAGATTGACGTCGCCGCGATCGAGGCAGCGCGGCGAGGCTAACGAGAACCGCATTCAAGGGGAAACATGAATCGGATGCTTTGGGTGGTTCAGGCTTTACTGGCGCTGCTCTTTCTTTTTGCCGGCGGATCGAAGCAGGTCATGTCAGCCGCGGAACTAACGGGCCAAACACCAATACCGGCGGCGTTTCTTCGATTCATCGGAGTCATGGAGATTCTGGGCGGTCTTGGCTTGGTGCTACCGGGGATGCTGCGTATGCGCACGGGGCTGACTGCCTTGGCCGCCGCAGGCCTCGTCATAATCATGATCGGAGCCGTGGTTGTGACGATCCAGACGATGGGCTTAACAATGGCTGCACTGCCGTTTGTAACTGGCGCGCTCGCGCTGTTTGTGGCTTACGGGCGTTGGCGAGTGGCACCGCTGGGAGCGCCGCGCACAACGGCACCTCGGCAGAGTTCGCATTCTTGATGTCGAACGGCTCAATGGCGTAGCGCGAGCGAACTTCACTCACCTCCCCCGTTAGTATCAGGACCCGTGTGAGAAGCGGAGGCAACTAGCCTGGGCGGGGGTGGTCTATCCGCCGGAGGTGGTCCTCGCGATCGCTTCCGGGCGCATCACTGGCATCCGGAAGCACTTCCCTCGACGATTCACATTAGAAGCCATATGCCAAGTGTTAGACTCGGACCTAGTGGTTTTCTTGCCTTCCGACAAACCCTTCCGCGCGCGTCGCCGCGCACTCGTCACAGAACGCTCACCTGATTTCCGGGGCCTTGCGCTGTCCGCGCGGCGGGTTGCCCGGGTCGAAGGGCCGGTCGCGTCCTTCGCGATTTCGGTCGGCTAAAGGAATCCATGATCGACGACCCCAGGGGACGGAACACCGCCTGGGTGATCTTCGCGCTGGTGGCATTTGCGGGGTACGGAAATTTCTACGTTTACGACTCCATCGGCCCGGTAGCCGATCTGCTTCAGCGGCAGCGCGAGTTCAGCGATACCCAGATCGGCATGCTCAATGCGATCTACAGCCTGCCAAACGTGTTGCTCATCCTGGTGGGCGGTGTGCTGGTCGATCGCTTCGGCGCGGCCCGGATGATGATTTGCACCACAGCAATTTGCCTGGCCGGCGCCGTGCTCACCGCCCTGAGTCCGAACTTCCTGGGAATGGCCGGGGGCCGGCTGCTGTTTGGCATCGGCGCCGAGACATTCAACATCAGCACGCTTACGGCCGTGGCGGAACACTTCACCGGCCGCAATTTGGCATTCGCGATGGGCTTGAACCTTGCGATCAGCCGCGCAGGATCGTTCTCCGCGGACATGTCGCCGTCATGGTTTGCCCACGCCTATGCGCAGGGCTGGCAGCCGCCGCTGATCATCGCGATGGCGTTTGCGGCCACGTCCTTCGCCGCGGCTTTAGGCTACTGGTTAATCGACCGCCGGGTGCGCAGCCATGCGGCTTCCGGCGCAGCGCCTGCATCCCAGCCCTTCAGACTTAGCGATGTGCTGCGTTTCGGTAACGCCTACTGGTATCTGCTCATCCTGTGCGTGCTGTGGTACGCGGTAATCCTGGCGTTTCGGAGCACCTTCTCCATCAAGTACTTCCAGCACGCGCACGGACTCAGTCTGGCGACCGCCGGAGCGATGAACAGTTACGTATTCCTAGCCGCGATATTCGCCACGCCTGCGTTCGGCTGGCTGTGCGATAAGATTGGGCGCTACGCACCCATGCTGGCGTTCGGCGCCCTGCTGCTACCGATATCGATCGTCATCATGGCCGCAACCAACTGGAGCCTGTGGGTGGCGACGGTGCTGATCGGCGTGAGCTTCTCGCTGGTACCGGCAGTCATGTGGCCCCTGACCAGCAAGCTGGTATCCCCCGCGCGCTTCGGCACGGCGCTCGGCCTGATGTGGGTGGTGCAGAACGCAGGCATTGCGGGCGCCAACCTCATGGCCGGTTGGCTCAACGACAGGGGCGGCGCGAGCGCCCTGAACCCGGCCGGCTATCAGCCGATGATGATCTTCTTCGGCGTTGCGAGCGCGCTGGGCTTTGGCTTCTCGCTATTGTTGTGGATGGCGGCGGGCAGGCGGCGCCATGAGACTTTTGCGGCTAACGCGGAAGTGGTTCGCTAAAGCTGCGTTGACTCCGCGTTCATCAAACCTTTTCTTCCACTCGCTGGCTATGTTAACTTTAGGCCCTAAGGTTTGAAGATGCCACATCAGCGGCTGTTGGTTTTGTTCGCGCTACTCTCGACCGGTGCGCAGGCGCAATGGTTGAATTTCCCTACGCCAGGAACACCTCGCACGCCCGACGGCAAAGCTAATCTTTCTGCTCCCGTGCCGCACTCACTCGACGGCAGGCCGGATCTCTCCGGCGTCTGGATGCATGAGACCACCACTGTCGCGGAAGTGAAGCGTCTCTTCGGCAACCGCTATGACGGCGAAATTGCTGGTTCTCTACCGGGAATGGAGATCGGGACGCAATATAAATATGCCTTCAATATCCTGCTCGATTTCAAGTCCGGGGAATCCGCCATGCGTCCCGAAGCGGCGGAACTTTACCGTAAGCGATCGGCCGAGTATGACCCCTCGAATGTTTGCGCGGAGCCTATTGGCTTTCCTTTGGCTTCACTCCTTTCCGAACCTATCAAAATCGTCCAGTCACCCCGGCTGACGATGGTCCTGTACGAAATCGATAACCTGCATCGCCAAGTCTTCACCGACGGCCGTTCGCTTCCTAAAGAATTCGAACTGCCGGCCTACCTGGGCTACTCGGTGGGGCAGTGGGAGCGCGACACGTTTGTGGTACAAACCGCCGGGTTCAACGATAAAACCGTATTTGATATGATGGGCCACTTCCATAGCGAAGCCCTCCGCGTTACCGAGCGCTTCCACCGCCGTGATTTTGGGCACCTGGACGTCGAAATGACCTTCGACGATCCTAAAACCTATACCCGCCCCTTCACGATAAAGGTCCCTTACGAACTCCTGCCCGACGCCGACATTTTCGAGATGTTCTGCAACGAGAACGAGAAGGATCGCGCCCACCTCGTAAAGTAGCTTGGCCATTTGCCGGCAATCCGGGCAGACCAGTGCGGACCGATGACCGGCTATTCTTCCATTACGGCCGCATCGGCACATCCGCTAAGGATAGCTTCACATGCCGGATCTTCTTTCGCCGCCAGGTATAAACGATGTGCAGATCTCCGTTTCCGCCCTGAATCATGCTTGGATACGAGAACTCTTCGCCCGGCGTATCCTCCAGCGTGCGGAACATCGTGAATTTCTCGCCATCCCTGCTCACCGCCAGATTCAACGGCGACCGCCCCTTGGCCGTGTTGTTGTAAACCAAGACCACCCGGCCATCCCGAAGAGCCACCGCGTCAATCCCCGAGTTTGGGTTGAGTACATCCAAGGGACGAGCCTGCGTCCACGTCACGCCCCCATCGGCCGAATCCGCCACGCACACCCGTCCGATATTCTGCGTCGACCGGGCATACAGGCGCAGCTTTTTTCCACCTGACGAAATCACCGACGGCTGAATCAAACCGCTCGTCGACTTGCCATCATCCGCACCGCCAACCCCCGGCACCGTAATCGGCCCGATACGCGAGAATGTTTTGGCGCCATCCGTACTGCGCTCGATCCAGACCGCCCAACTCCGGTAGCTCTCCACCGAACTGCCGCTGACAATCGTGCCATCCTCCATCACCAGAGGCTTCGCTCGAATCGGCCCATACAGCCCTGCCGGCAGATGCTCCACCTGTGACCACGACTTCCCATGATCATCGCTATACTTCCGCCCCGCCGTCCATTGGGAAGGCGAGGTTCCAAACTTGTAGTACAACCAGAGTCGGCCGTCTTTCGCGTAGAAGAGCACCGGGTTCCAGCAGGGAGTCTCCGGCTCCCGAACCATCTCTACGGATTCCGTCCATCTCCCGCCAGCACGCCGGGAAGCCCAGATCGCGACATCCCGCTTGCCCTCGCCGGTGCCGCCGAACCATGCCGACATCAAATCGCCATTCGCCAGATCCACCACCGTCGACGCGTGACACGAAAGGAACGGCGCGGAGTCAAAAATAAACTCACTCACCGCTTCCTGCGCTCCGCGCACCACTCCCGCCCACGCCAGGGGAGCGCCAAGGATTGCTGCACGCCGGGAAATCACGCTGAACTCCGCTCTTGTTGCATTTCAGTAATAACGGATAGTCTACTCCATCAAGAAGACGACAGCTCCCGTGTCACGGGCTACCAACGGCCCGTCGGGGTTGGATCAACTTCACGCCCGGAACATTCTGGCCATCGCTTTATGCGCACAACGGGAAGTTCTATACCATGCACCTGGAAGATCCGTCCCTGCCCGGTTCGATCATGCCGGACAACAGCCATTTCCCCGGCCTCAAGCTGGACGGCTATAAAACGACTCCGGGCATCGTCACTCCACCCACGCACCGCTGCGAAGAAGTGATCATCGAATGGACCGACACCGACCCTTCCAATTCGACGTTTGAAGGCGCCGCCCGCGAGATGATGCGGCTGGAACTCAACACCTACAGCCATACCCTGGGCGAGATGACCTTCAATCCGGCCGCACGCCCCGGCGATCCCGACTGGCGCGTGATGTACGTGGGTTGCGGCGATAGCGCCGCGGGGGAACAGAAAGACCCGACCTGGCGGCTCAACCCGCAGCGGCTCGATGTTCTGATCGGCAAAATCTGGCGAATCATACCCGATCCCAACGAGCACGCCGATTCCAGCACGCTCAGTGACAATGGCCAATACCGCATACCGAACGACAATCCCTTCGTGAAGGTGGAAGGCGCCCGCAAAGAGATCTGGGCGTACGGGTTGCGCAATCCGACCGGTCTGACCTGGTATGTGGATCCCGCCGACCGCACAAAAGTCACGCTGCTGGCCCATGTAGTAGGGCTGCATACATGGGAGACGGTGGACATCATCCACAAGGGCGCGAATTACGGCTACTCCTTGCGCGAGGGTAACGAACGATTGAAACCCGACAATAACACCGCCGCGTTGCCGGTCGACGATCGCATTCCCATGCAGATCTCCGATACCAAGACCAACGGCATGGTTTATCCCACCTATCCGGTGATTCAGTACGGCCATGTTACGGATGGCGGCGACGCCATTTCCGGCGGTTACGTTTACCAGGGAAAAATGTTGCCTGCGTTACACGGAAAATACGTTTTGGCCGACATCACGACCGGCTATGTCTGGTACGCGGATTTCAAAGATATGCTGGACGCCGACGATGGCGATCCCAAGACCATGGCCCAGCTCCATAAGGTGAATATCCTCTGGGACAAGCCGGACGGAAGCCAGGAAACCTACGCTTCCATGGCGCCGGTGACGGCAGCCGCCTATCACAAGCGCGGCGGCAAAGCGGAGATGCTACCGGGTCGCGCCCGCGTCTCGGGAGGCCGCTCCGATGATCATTTCCTCGCCGACGACTCGGGTGAGCTTTACATCATGAGCAAGAGCGATGGCGTGATCCGCGCCGTGGTGGGAGCCACGCTGAAGTAAGGGCGAGAGCAGATACGAGCAGGGAGACTAACTGCTAGTTGTCCCGCATAGCAATCACAGCCAGCCGCCCGCCAACTTCGGGACCTTCTGCCTTATAGTGATTCTTCGATAGTCCCTGATAGGCGCCCGCGAAGCGTAGACCTGCGCGCTCCAGCAACCCGACAATCTGCGTCGGCGTGTAACAGCGCCACTCGGCGTGCTTCTCTCCCGAGCCACTTGGCCCAGACCAGTACCAGTTGAGGCGAACCACGCCGGAAATCGCGTCAAACTCGGGTTCATCCACAAAAAGAGTACCGTCCGGCATCCGCTTCGATGCCTTTGAACCACGAGCGACGAAGGCACACATCAAATCTCGATGGTTGGTCTCGACAACTACGCGCCCACCCGGCCGGATCGCATCGCGCAAGGTTCGGAAGATGGCCGCGTCCTCGTCCTCCGTTCCATATCCGAAGGAGGTGAAGATGTTGCAGGCGACATCGAAACCCGTCTCCCGTAAAGGCAGCCTGAGATCGTGCTTCACATAACGTAACCGCTCAGGCCGCAATTCACCGCGCTCACTTTCCGCTGTCGCTAACAAAACCTCCGACTGATCCACGCCAAGGACATCGGCGCCAAGCAATGCAAGCCGGCGGGAGAGTCTGCCCCAGCCACAGGGTGCGTCAAGCAGGCGGCACCCTGGCTCCAGATCGAGCATCGACCAAAGATCAGCGGCCTGCTTCGCGTTGACATCTTCAGTGAACATCGGTCTCCAGATCTTCAAGTATTCGCGATCGAAGAACGTCTTCCACCATTCATTCACGGCGCCTGGGTCACTCGAAAATACTTGGGAAACGCCCGCCTGCTTTCGTGATGTCGTCGTGCCCTTCGCGCTCGCCATAGTGATGCCGAGGCTTTCAGGATACACGGCCGCTCCCCCAGGCGTTGTTATAAGCTTTAAAGCTGGAGGCGAGTTCGATGGGAACTGGAATCCTGACGCCCGGCACGATTTTGTTCGCATTGCTGCTTTCCGCGCCTGCTTCGGCACAGTGGCTCGATCAGCCGGATCTGCGCATTCCTCGCACCGCCGACGGCAAACCAATCCTTACCGCAAAAACGCCGAGAGCAGCCGACAGCAAGCCAGACCTCTCGGGCGTCTGGATCCGCAGAGAAGGCGAAACCGCACCTCTAAACAGCAATCAGTTTGCATTCAGCCTGAGCTGGTTCAAGCCGAAGAACGCGGAAATTCCTTTCCAACCCGCGGCCGCGGCGATCTTCAAGAAACGCGCTGCCGTCGACGGTGGCGGCCGGCCATCGGAGCACTGTCTTCCGCACGGCATTCCTGGCGCGTATCTGCCTCCGAATCCGTTCAAGATCGTGCAGACTCCCGGGCTTACTCTGATTCTTTACGAAGCCCTGGTGGATTTCCGGCAGATTTTCACGGACGGCCGCAAGTATCCGAAATCGATGGAGCCAACCTGGTACGGCTACTCCACCGGAAAGTGGAGCGGCGACACGTTCGTGGTGGAAACCGTAGGATTCAACGAAGCATCGTGGCTGGATGGCTTGGGTTTGCCGCATTCCGGCGACTTGCGCCTCATTGAACGATTCCAGCGCCCCACCGCGGGCCACTTGCAGATGGAAGGCACGGTCGAGGATCCAAAAATGTACACGAAGCCTTGGACCTTCAATATCGATTTCGATGTGATCCCCAACGCCGACCTGATCGAATCCGTCTGCGAGAACGAGAAGGATGCTCGCCACGCGGTGGCTCAGTAGGCTAATAAAGCTCGCCAAGCGGCAATCCAGGCAAAATCCGGTGGAATGTGTGAGTCGACCGCATCCACGGCTTGCTACAAAGAGCAGACGATTTCCCTACTTCGCCATATCGTGATGGTCGTAACTAATAACCCGAGTAACTTGCCACGCGCCGACTTTGTATTGCCACAGAAGAATGAAGTTCGCCTCGCCAACCGGCTCCGTTTCCTCATGCCCCGGATGGTGGAAGCGGTGAACCCCCATCTCAACCGCGCCATAGCCTTTCATGGGATAAACCTGCAGAGTCCCGGGAACGAGCTCTCGGGTCACTTTGCCGCAGATATTCTTCTTTATGCTGTCAGTCAATGCCGCTCTGCCAAGTGTCACTCCAGCATTGTCCTGATAAAACTCTACATCGTTGGCGTAGAAGGCGGCGAACTTCTCCAAATCGCAGCGATTATAGGAATCGAACATCGCAGCATCGAGCGACGCGATGGCGTTATTCAGTTCCTCCTGAGACTTGATGCTTTCCAGTGGCGGGACCGCCTGGGCGGGTGCCCTGGCAACGAACACTGCGAGCAGAGGCAGCAACAATACTTTTCGTCGAGCAACGAGTTTGTCGATCGGATTTCTGCCTTTCTGAAATGCCATGCCTTCGTATACGT
>JBDTTL010000224.1:0-8358 GCA_039930665.1 Acidobacteriota bacterium | reverse complement strand
TGACGGCGCTCGCCGAATGCGAGCGTGCCTGTTTGGTCAGTACGTCGGAGCTGCCCAGTCTGCACCTGACCCGCAAAGCCATGGGCATGATCGCGCAGATCGGTTTCCCCAGGGAACGTTTCGAAGTGCTGGTGAACCGGGTGGAACGGCGGGACGATATCGGCGCCGCGAATTTGGAGAAATTGTTCAACTGTCCGGTGCACGCCAGCCTGCCCAATGATTATTTTTCGCTGCACCGGGTGGTGACACTGGGTCAGCCGCTCGGTCCGGAAGGGGAATTGGGCAAAGCCGTTGAAAGGCTGGCGGCCGGCATGTGCAACGCCGTCGATGAGGGGAAGAGGCTGGCGCAGCCGGTGCGGGACGTGAAAGCTGTGCTGTCGCATGCCTGAGGACCGACCGCCAGGGAACACGAATACGTACGAGAAATGCGCCCGTGAAATCAGACAGGAAGACTTAGACCATAATGTTTCCAAACACCGACAACGGTAATAAAAATACCCAGCAAGTTTCCTGGGAGCAACGGCTCCTGAAGAATGCCGGCCGCCAGAAGGCCAACCTGAAGCCCGAATACCAGGAGTTGAAGTTCACGCTCCACCGTAAGTTAGTGGACAAGATCAACCTGGAAGCGCTGGCCACCATTGACAACCAGCGGGTCCGGGCAGAGGTACGGCAGGCGGTGATCCAGCTGATCGACAGCGAGCCCACGCTGCTCAGCTCGCTTGAAAAGCAACAGATCAGCGACGAGGTCCTGGATGAAGTTTTCGGTTTGGGGCCGCTCGAGCCGCTGCTCACGGATCCGACGATTTCCGACATTCTGGTCAACACTTATAAGCAGGTCTACATAGAGCGCCGCGGGTTGCTGGAGCTGACTAATGTGACCTTCCGCGACGATCAGCACCTGCTGCGCATTATCGACAAAATCGTCAGCCAGGTGGGACGCCGCATCGACGAATCGACGCCCATGGTCGACGCCCGCTTGAGCGATGGATCGCGCGTTAACGCTATCATTGCGCCCTTGGCCGTCGACGGTCCTCTACTGTCGATACGCCGTTTTTCAACCGACAAATTGATGCCGCCCGATCTGGTGCAGCGTAACGCCATGACGCAGGGCATGATGGAGCTGCTCGAAGCGGCCGTTAAAGCCAGGCTGAACATCATCATCGCCGGCGGTACGGGTTCCGGTAAAACCACCCTGCTGAATGCGCTTTCCTGCTTCATCAACGGCAAGGAGCGCATTGTAACCATCGAAGACGCCGCCGAATTGCAATTGAAGCAGCCCCACGTGGCGCGCCTCGAAACCCGTCCCGCCAACATCGAAGGTGGCGGCGCGATCCGGCAGCGCGAGTTGCTGGTCAACAGCCTGCGTATGCGGCCCGACCGCATTGTGGTCGGCGAAGTCCGCGGCGAGGAAGCGCTCGACATGCTGCAGGCCATGAATACCGGTCATGACGGCTCGCTTACGACGGTCCACGCCAATTCCCCGCGCGACGCGGTTTCCCGTCTGGAAGTGATGGTCTCGCTCGCCAACTCCAATATGCAACTGGTTTCGATCCGCCAACAGATCGCGAGCGCGGTGCACTTGCTGGTCCAGGCCTCGCGCATGAGCGATGGCTCGCGCCGCGTCGTCTCGATCACGGAGGTGACCGGCATGGAAGGCGAAGTAGTGACGCTGCAGGACCTGTTTGTCTTCGAAAAACGCGGTATGGACCCCGACGGTAAGGTGGTGGGACGCTTCGCCGCCACCGGTATTCGCCCTAAGTTCTACGAAAAACTGCTGAGCGCAGGCATCCGCCTGCGGCAGGATCTGTTCGAAGAAGTGCTGGAGATCTGATTATGAGCTTTCTTTTAATCATTCTGGGAGTTTGGGCCGTGGCCATGGTGGCCTGGTTCATGGTGTCGAAGTATTTCAAGGCCTCCGATATCGACCGCGTCAAGGCCCGGCTGCTCGGAACCCCTCGCGGCAGCGCGGCTAAAGGAAAGAAAGGCGCGCCGATCGAGAAGCAGGTCATTATCAATCAAACCGATTCCAAGAATCAGTTCGCACAAAAGGTAGTTGAGAAGTATCAACTCGGACCCAAACTCGCCACATTGATGGAGCAAGCGGGATTGAACTGGCCGCCGGCCCGACTGATTCATCTGACTATCATGACCCTGGGATCGGTGACGGCGATCGGGTGGCTGTTCCTGCCGCTCCCGAAGCTGCTGGTACTCGGGATGGCGTTCGCGGCCGCCGCCCTTCCCTGGATGTATGTGTACCGCAAACGCAAAGCGCGGCTGCATAAGTTCGAGGAACTGTTCCCGGAAACCCTGGAGTTCATTTCGCGCTCAATGCGCGCCGGCCACGCCTTTTCGGTATCTCTCGAAATGATTCATCGCGAGTTCCCGGAGCCCATCTCCGCCGAATTCCGCCGTACTTTCGAAGAACACAACCTGGGATTGCCCATCGAAGTGGCGCTGCAGAAACTGGCCAAGCGAGTGCCTTCGCTCGACGTGCACTTCTTTGTCTCGGCGGTTCTGCTGCAGAAGCGCACTGGCGGTAACCTGGCCGAAATTCTGGACAAGTTGGCCTACGTGATCCGCGAGCGCTTCAAACTGCGCGGAAGGATTCGCGCGGTGAGCGCCCATGGCAAGATGACGGCCACCGCGCTGAGCCTGATACCGGTAGCGGTTGCCGTTTTGATGTTCTACACCAATCCGGAATACGTCAAGTTTTTTTTCACCGACGACGTCGGTCAGATCATGCTGGGTTCAGCCGTTGGCCTGCAGTTGATCGGCTACGGAATCATGCAGAAGATCGTGAAGATCGAGGTTTAAAGTTATGACCCTGCTCCTGCCCCTATTGATTTTTTTCGCGATTGCCGTCGGCGGTGCCATGTATGGCATGAAGATTTACGTCCGCCCGAAGGAGGCCATGGATCGCGTGGTCGGTGGCGCGCAGTCCGCCGATGAAATGCCATCGCACCCGAGCCTTGCATTCCACGATGTGATTAAGCGCTTGGGCAATTTTGTTCCCCAGTCGCCTAAAGACGTCACCGTCATGCAGCGGCGTCTGATTCGCGCGGGTATTCGCAAGGAGGGCGCCCTCAAGATCCTTTACGGAGCCAAGGCCGTACTGGGTGTGGCTTTCCCGCTGATCGCGCTAGCGGCGGTGGCCGGATCGGAAACCGACACCAGCAACAAATTCATCGTGATTCTGCTGGCGACCGCCATGGGCTTCTTTGGACCCAATGAGTACGTGCGGCGCAAAGCGGCCAAGCGCCAGAAGGAAATGGCGCGCGGCTTGCCGAACGCCCTCGATCTGCTAGTGGTTTGCGTCGAGAGCGGGCTGGGCCTCGATCAAGCGATCCTCCAGGTCTCCAAGGAATTGGAACACGCTCACCCGGAGATCAGCGAGGAGTTCGGTTTAGTGAATCTCGAGCTGAAGGCCGGCAAGCGCCGGGTGGAGGCGCTGCGCAACCTGGGAGAGCGCACCGGCGTCGACGACCTTAAGAAGCTGGTGGCGGTACTGATACAAGCCGACCGGTTCGGCACGGGCGTCGCGCAGAGTTTGCGCGCTCACTCCGACTTCATGCGCGTCCAGGCGCGCCAGGTCGCCGAAGAGAAAGCCGCCAAGCTGGGTGTAAAGCTGATTTTCCCAATCTTCTTCTGTATTCTGCCATCGCTGTTCGTCGTGACAGTGGGTCCGGTGGCAATGAAGATCGTCCGCGAGCTAGTGCCGATGATGCAGAACATTTAAGTAGGACTTGTCTAAAGCTTAGTACTAGAAGAGCCGAATTCACTGTTATCAGGAAAGGAGAAATACGATGGATTCTTCCACTGTTCGAATCGTTTGTGCCGTGCTGGCGATCCTGTTTCTAGGGATCATCGTGCTGCGCCGCAAAAAGAACGCCGAATAACATGAAGCTCCTTTCCGGGAGGCGCGGGACTGATGTCCACGTAGCAATTGTTGCGCCCGCGCTCTTCCGAGAAAGTTGTGTTCGGTGGCTGTGCTCGGCCGGGGAACGGTGCCGGCCACAACTGGATCCGCTGGGCTGAAAATGATCGCGCCAATCGCAATAGTGGATCCGCAAGGTGAAGAAGCGGGCGTGATCGCAGCCGGCGTGATGGAAGTGGGCGCGATGGGAGTGAAGGTAATGGGAGTGACGCATGTTACGTAAGTTGTTATTAGCAACCCTGAGCATTGCCGCCGCGTCGGTTGTCGCGGCGCAATCCGCTACCTTCGGAATTCGCGTTCCCATTGGCGGCGAAGCCACCGATCTTGCGGTGGATCAGTCGCGCGGCGTGCTGTATATCGCAGATTTCACGGCCAGCCGCATTGACCGCATGAATCTCGCCACGTTCCAGTTGGAGGCGCCCATCCAGGTGGACCCAAACCCCGCTTCGATGTCGCTCTCTCCGGATCTGCGCTGGCTGCTGGTGGCGCATTACGATAATCCGAAGACCGGAACGCCCACGAATAATCATTTGACGCTCCTCGATCTGGTGCTTGGCACGCGGCGGACGTTAGCGCTGCAAGATCCGCCATTAGCCGTCTCGTTTGGCGCGGACGATCAGGCGTTTGTGGTGACCACTAGGGAATTTCTTCTGTACGATCCCGGCGCCAACACGGCCGGATCGCTGGGCACGATTGCCAGTCTGGGACCCTTGGTGACACCGGTCCCCGACGCTACGTTTCCCCTGGATATTACGACCGCCTCGATTTCCCGATCGGGCGACGGCATGACCATTTTCGGCATGGGCGGCTCCAACGATACCATCACGTTTCGCTACGACGTAGCTACCCATCACGTGACTCCCGGCGGCATCGTGCTATCCAACGGGAGCCTAGGGCCTCGTGTGGTTAGCCTCAACCAGGATGGATCCGTGGTGATGGCCGGCTGGATCATGCTGAATCATGGCAAGGTCACCAATTTCGTTCCTCAAAGCACCAATCAATTCAGTGTGGGCACCAGCCTCATTGACGACTCGCGAGGTCTGATTTACGCCCAGATCCCCGCGACCCTGGGTGAGCCTCCGGTCCTGCTGGTCTTGGCCGAGGACAATCTCACGGTCGTCCAGAAACTAAGGCTGCCGGAAAATACCACCGGCAAGAGCACCTTTAATCCCCAGTCCAGCGTGATGTATTCGATTTCGCAGTCGGGCGTACTGGTGCTCCCGGTCGGCTATCTGGCTTCCATGTCGCGAGTTACCACTTCAGCGGCCAGTCTGCTCTTTCGCGGTAATTTCTGCGACAACAGCACCATCTCGCGTACGTTGACGGTGACGGATCCGGGAGGCCTCCTCGGTAGCCCGTTCATCTTCAAGCCGGCCACGCCGGGCGTTACGGTTTCGCCGTCTTTCGGGTTCACACCCGCGACGGTTACGGTCACTGTCGATCCTTCGGCGTTCGCGGCCCTCCACGGAACGGAGGCGATCGATCTAGGGCTGTCCTCGCCGACCGCCATCAATGTGATCGATCCGGTGCGCGTGCTGGTAAATCACGCCGATCCCAACCAGCGCGGCACCATCCTCGAAGTTCCCGGGACACTCGTGGATCTTCTGGCGGATTCAGCCCGCGACCGCTATTATGTTTTGCGCCAGGACAACAACACCCTGCTGGCATTCGACGGCGCCAACAACACGCTGCTAAAGACGTTGCGCACAAACAACGTCCCCACCAGCATGGCCATCAGTCTCGACAATCAATACTTATATATCGGACACGACGCCTCCCAGACCCTGGCGGTTTACAGGCTGGATGATTATGCCCGCCAGCCCGATGTTGCGACCGGCGCCGGCAATGGAAACGTAGTGCGCTCCCTGGCGGTTACCAATAACCGCATCATCGCAACCTCGCGCGACTACAAAGGGCGCGGCCACATCCTTTTATTCGACCCGGTCACTCTGACGGCTACGCAGCCCGACGCGGTGGGGGTGTGGGAGAACGAGATTTCCGTCGGATCGGTGGCTGTGGCCAATCCTTTCGGCTCCCAGGCCATGGTGGTGACGCCGGATGGCTATACGTTCCTTTATGACGCGGGCGTGGGCGATTTCACGGTCTCGAATAAAAACTTCAGCGCGCTCACTGGACCCTATGCAACAACGCCCGGTCTTTACGCGGTTGACGCACATTTGCTCAATGGATCGCTGGTCTCTTTTCTGGATCTGGAAGCCACGAGCGGCCGGTTCTCCGGCCTGGTTTTCTCGGCAGGCGTGGTGCGCACGGGCGCCGTTGCCTCGACCAGCCCGGGATTTGCGGAACGCGTGAATTTCGCCACCGGCGGCGCCATTCTGCCCACTCTCACCGTGGAAGCGCCGCTGCTGCCGAATCCCGCCTCGACCATGAGCGATTTCATCCGCAGCCTGGCGGTGTTACCGTTCCATGGTTCATTCGTAAGCTTGTCGCAGTCCGGACTTACTTTGCTCGCGGCCGATTACGATGCCCCGCTGCCGCAGCCGCTGATTTCGAGCTTGACCAGCGCGGCCGACGGCACTTCCGGCGTGGCCTCGGGGGGATTAATTTCGATTAGTGGCAGCAACCTCAGCACGTCTCCGGTGGCTTCCAGCACGACGCCGCTCCCAACCGTGCTCGCCAATAGCTGCGTTACCGTGAACGGGGCACCCATCTCGCTACTGATGGTGTCTCCGTCGCTCATTAACGCGCAGTTGGATAACAGCACCGGTGGCCCGGCCGTTATGTATATCCGAACCCCACAGAACGTGAGCCCGGCTTTCAACTTTAACGTCCGCGCGAACGCCCCTGCGGTGTTTCTCAATGGACAAGCCGGAGAATCCAGCAACCTGCCGGCGGTCTATCGCGCCGCGAATGGTTTGCTGGTGACTGGTACGAATCCAGTGCGGCGCAACGATTCGCTGAACATTTATGCGGCCGGCCTGGGGCTGACGTCGCCGGTGGTGCCTGCCGGCACAGTGTCGCCCGCCAATCCCTTAGCCACAGCCACACTGCAACCCACGGTTACGCTCAATGGCGTTGGGCTCCCGGTTACTTTCGCGGGGCTGGCGTCCGGACAGATCGGCGTGTATCAGATTTCGGTCAACGTTCCGAACAGTACACCGCTGGGATTGAGTGTGCCGTTAACCATCACGCAAGGCGGACAGTCGCAGACCGTGAACGTCCGCGTAGTGAATTAGACAACAGCATGAGCAGACCCGCACAGCTCGAATTTCGAATCGCCCGGCGAGCGGCTGCCACAAGACATGGGAAATAGCCAGAAGAACAGGGGAAATGACATGAGACTGTACCGAATATTCGGAGTTTGCGCGATCGGCCTGATCGGATTCACGCCGGGAGCGATGGCGCAGAAGTGGGAGTTCGGCGGCGGCCTGGGAGGCAGCTTCTATCCTTCGCGGGACGTGACCAACAACTCCACAAAGGCCAGTGCCGGGATCCGCACCAACGTAGCAAGCGGAGTCTGGCTGGGTCAAAATGCTTCCGGCAAATGGGGCGGCGAAATCCGCTTCGACTATCAATTGGGCGACCTCTCGCTCGAGCGCGGCTCCACGGCCGCTAACTTGAGCGCTCAATCCTACGGTCTGCATTACGACATACTGTGGCACGCCACACGGCGCGGCTCCAAAATACGGCCGTTCCTCGGGGCGGGCGCGGGTATCAAAGTATATCGCGCTACCGGCGAGCCGGGTCTGGTGCAGCCGCTCAGCCAATATGCTCTGCTCACTAAGGGCGACGAACTGAAAGCGCTCCTGAGCCTCGGCGCCGGCGTAAAGTGGCAGATTGCAAACTCGCTGCAATTGCGCCTGGAAGTGCACGATTACATCACGCCCTTCCCCAAGGAACTCATCGCTCCCAACGTAGGTTCCAGCGTGCCTGGAATCCTGCAAAACATCGTGCCGATGCTGGCCATCGCTTATACGTTTTGACCGCGGGCATCGCCGTCAAACGCGAATGAAATTGTATGTACTTTGACGCAACGCCGATGAACATGACCATCCTGCTGGTGGTGGCCTTGGCCATCATTGCCATCGCGTTGCTTATGCGGGGGCGCTACAACAGCAACGTTCCATTGCTCTACTACAGCGCCGCTCTCGCCTTGACTACGCTCACCGACCGCGGCCTCTCTCCGATGCTGCTCTACTCCGGCATTGCCTTCGCGCTGATTCTGCGCTTCGAGTTCATGGGCAAAGGTTTCACCAAGTTCATCGGGATCGCAAACTCGATTGCCATGAGTCTGACCGTACTGGTGTTCCTGGACCAGGTATTTGGCGACGGCCGCGGACTGTTCTAATTCGGGCCGCTAGTCTTTGCAGTCAGTCTTTGCCGTTAGCCCTTGCCGTCAATCTTTGCTGTCAATCTTTAACGACAGGCAGCCCGGCTTCGTTCCAGGCGCGCCATCCGCCGTC
>JBDTTL010000223.1:0-8367 GCA_039930665.1 Acidobacteriota bacterium | reverse complement strand
AGCGCAACCTGCGCGACCGCCAGTATCCACCCTAGGCACGGTTTGTAGACAGGAGTCCAAATTTCCATATCGCAAACGCGCTAGGAGATTCGAGACTTTCAGCGAAGTAATTGATTTCGCTCTGAATCCAAGTGGTACTCGCGGGCAAGGAGTACCAACGCGAATGTTCACCCTGGCCTTACCAGCGCAGTCCGGGATTGGCTACGCGCCGGGCTACTTTCTGCGGGTGGCGAAGCGGTCGCCTTCCGTCCAGTGCTGGACCACTCGGACCACCGCACCGTTGGCATCCTTAAGGAATTCGACGACGTTGCCTTCCATGCTAAAAGTGTTTTCCGACATCGCGACCAAGGGAATCTTTCCCATACCGCCCGGATCGATCATCAGGCGGTCCCCTTCCAAAGTGACGATGACGCCTGAGGACTGACCCGAATCGTATCTTCCGACGTATTGAGACAGGACATCTTTGGAAACATGAAACTCCTCCTCACGTTTGCCGACGAGGTGTGGCTTAGAGTTCTGGTTTTCGCAGACGAACTCGATCAATTCCCCGTCAGGCATCAAGTCGAGATCGACTGGAAGTGTCCACGCCTTGGTGTACGCTTTGGGATCTTCCAGCGTCACCTGCAGATCCATATGGCCGGCGTCGCGGCGGCGGAAGCGCTCCGTCACGCGCAACGCTTCTGAGTGGGGCCGCCCACCCAAGTCAAGGGACGTCCGGTCGTTATAACCACTAGTAGTGACCACCAGGGTGTCTCCCTCCCAGTGTCCAATCGAGTACCCCATCCACGTCGGGTTGGGATCATTCGGTAACTCGCGGCCGTCGGTAAACACCTGGCGGAAGAGCGTCTGATATTCGTAGAGCAAGACCAGGAGACCCGGCGTCTGAACGATCTTCACGGGCGGGCCAACCGAAAGGCTGGTTTTCGGACCGGGCGGCAAACAATTGATTCCATCCGTGTCGTTGCGAAAATTTTCCGCGCTTCGCCGATAAATGGCGGCTGCCCAGGGCTGAAAGTCATCGGGCTTGAGATCCGGCGCGGCGTTGAGCAGGTAGCTTTTGTGGATCCTCCACACGCCAGAGAGATCGGGTTTACCATCCGCGGTGCGCGGAGCAGGCGCTGACAGGTCCGGCTTGCCGTCCACTTTTCTGGGCACTCCAGGAGTCGGGCGATTCGGCCACTGCGCAACAAGTGGCGAGAGGGACGCGGAAAGAACGATCAGGCTAGCGAGGGTTTTCATCTGCACCAATCTCCCGGCACGTAATATACACCATTTCATTTCGTGCGCGTACTAGTGTTCCCGCTCGCTAGTGTTCCCGCTCGGCCGGCGCCGGAGATGTCTTCCGGGAATTGGACGCATGGGCGGCCCTACTTTCCAATGTCCGCGTGGCTTCCTCCAGCAGCCGGAACGCCAGCGGCCGCAAGTCTTCCCCATACATTGTGCGCAGTGCCATGCTGGTCGACCGTGCGAACGGCTTGACAGCTCGCATCTTGCGTCCCGAGCCCAGCCCGACGACGGCGTTGATCACCGCCGCTTCGTCGCCCAGCAAACTGAGCAAAGGCCGTGGCTTGTTCAGCACTGCGCGCAGAATGTCCTCGTGCCAGCGCGGCGCGTAACGCCGGGCCAGCGCGGGGCGGCCGCAATCGTGCAGACCGCGCTCCACGGTTTCGAGCACGCTTCGGAGCGACGCTCCGATCATGTGCAAGGCGCACGGCAACAACTCCTCATTGGCCAGATCGTAGGCAAATTCGGTGCGCGGCCGCCCGCGGCAGGGACGGCTGGCCGCATACACCAGCAGCGGAAAGGCCGCGTCGCGGTCGTCATAGCGCGCCGGATCGCGGAAGTAAAACTCCGGAATCCAGCGACGCAGTGCTTTCTGAAGAGCAACCGAAACCCCTTGCCAAGTGTGGAAATATTTCTTATGCCGTTCGTCGGGCGCGCTGATCCACGCCGGATGCGTTGCCAGCAGCATGGCCGCCCGATCGCGCAGTTCTGCCGCCGGTGTCGGCGGAACGCTGCGGATGGCGTCGCCCACGCGCACCAGTGTCACTCTACGCAAAGCCTCGGTCCGGCGGCGCGATTCCCTGCCATCTAGAAAGGGGAGATAGAGGTCGAGCGAGGGATCATCCTTCTGACCCTCATTCTGATCTTCATTTTGATTCGGGGCGCCCGCTAACTCTAAAACACGCGCGCGGATCACGGCGTCCAGTTGGTCCGCGTCCAGCGGCGTACCCAAGTCGCAACCCGACTCTCTGAGCCAATACAGGTGAAAACGCTTTGTCATACGGCTCGATTGTAGAGGGGCCGTGCAACAGATCCGCCGAAGCGAGAGGTTTAATCACTATGAAGTGTGTTACATAGCCTCTTGATGTCTGCTGTGACTCGCGAATTTGCTACTCTCAAGACAGTGATGCCAGCCGCTGGAATTCAGAATTCGCTGCGGGAACGCGGGGTACGGCTTACACGCCAGCGCCGCATCCTGCTGGATTTGCTGGACCGTTCCGGCAAGCATCTGAACGCCGAAACCCTCTACCAGCTCGCCAAAGAGAAAGACCCGAAGCTTAATCGCGTTACCGTTTATCGGACATTGAAGCTTTTGAAAGCGGGCGGCTTGATCGACGAACTCGATTTGCTGCACTTTGAAGGCGACCAGCATTACTACGAGAGCCGCCTCAAGCAGGAACACGCTCACCTCATTTGTCTGCGCTGCGGTAAGGTCGAAGAATTCTTCGGCGAGCCCCTGCAAAAGATGCGCCGGCAAATGGAAAGCAGTTTAGGCTTCAAGATCGTTACGGCGCGGACCGAGATGGGCGGCTATTGTCCGGATTGCCAGTCGCAACTGGCCCAGGAATTGGCCGAGAAGGCGCGCGCCGAGCAGATTGGGTAATGGCCGAACGTCCTGCGGCGGTACTCCTGGTTCTCGATCCCTCCGGTCAGCGCAGCCGAGTGGCGCTGGAGTCCGTGCCATTCAGCATTGGACGGCAGGCCGGTAATAACCTGGTTCTGCGCGACAACCGCACATCGCGGAATCACTGCCGCATCGTCTTTGAGAACGGCAGCTATGCGGTCGAGGACCTCAACAGCCGCCACGGCACCTGGGTGAATGGGAAGCAGGTTGCGCGGCGCGTTCTCCACAATTCGGATCGCATTGAGTTTGGCGTTCGCGATTCGTATCAGCTTACTTTTTCCGCGGAACAGCAGGATATTCAGCGTCTGTTGGGTCAATTCGGTTCGGTACCGATCCCCGCGGGAGAAGCTGCCGGCGCCGGCAATCTGATAAAACTGCGCTCGCTGGTGGAAGTCGCGCGTGCGCTGCAAAATTCGCTGTCGACGGGCGAGGTGCTTACCGCGGTGGTGGACGCCGCGCTGGCGGTCACCGGTTGCGAACGCGGCTTTCTGCTGCTGCGTCCGGAGGGTGACAAAGACGCTGACCTCGAAGTTTCCGTGGCTCGCGACAGCTCCGGGCGCGAACTCCAGCCGGATGAGCTGCGGGTCCCGCGCCATCTGATCCGCAAGGCGCTCAGCTCGCGGCGCGAACTGCTCTCGATGTCTTTCGATCCGTTCGAAGAGCAGGGCGTGCGTCCCGAGATGACGGTGGCGCAGTTGGAACTGCGCAGCGTGGTGTGCCTGCCGCTGATCCGGCTGCGCAGCGGCGCACCCGACGAAACGCACGCGATCAACGCCATGGAAAACACCGTGGGGCTGATCTACATGGATTCGCGCGCGGCGCCCGCCGATCTTTCCACCGGGAATCGCGAGCTGCTGCAGACGCTGGCCATCGAAGCCTCCACCATTCTCGAAAACGCCCGCCTGATCGAGGACGAACGCGGCAGGCTGCGCATGGAGGACGAACTGCGGCTGGCGCGCGACATTCAACGGGGACTGCAACCGTCGTCCATGCCGCAAACCGGATGGTTCCGCGCAGCCGGTTCCAGCTCGCCTTCGACGCAGGTGGGTGGCGATTATTTCGACGTCCGCCAAAACTCGCCCACCACCTGGACCGCGGTCGTGGCAGATGTATCCGGCAAAGGCGTCGGCTCCGCTTTGCTGGCCAGCCTCCTGCAAGGCACGTTTCTGATGGCATCCGGCGAACCGGAGCAGATCGCGCCACGCATGGCTCGCTTGAACGAATTCCTGCTGGATCGCACCCGCGGCGAAAAGTATGCCACTTTGTTCTATTGCATTCTGGACGAGTCCGGTCTGCTGAGCTACAGCAACGCGGGTCATTGCGCGCCCTTTCTGGTGAGCCCCGACGGGCGGCTGCGCACGCTGAACACTACTTCCATGCCAGTGGGAATGCTCGAAAACGCGCCTTTCCAGATGTTGCAGCGAGAGCTGGAGCCGGGTGACAAGCTGGTGATCTATAGCGACGGCCTCACCGAAGCGGAAGATGCCGACGGCGCCTTCTTCGATACCGAGCGCCTGCGTTTGTGCCTGCGCGAAAATGCGGCCCGCGATGCCGCCGGATTGCACGCCGTCCTGCTGCAAGCCGTCGATCACTTCACCGAGGGAGGCATCGTACGCGATGACATCACGGCGTTGGTGATAGAATACGCGCCCGAGCCGATAGGCGGCAGCCCGGGCGCTGGCCGTTAGCCCCGATTCGCGATTTTCTGGTTCGCCAAGCTCAGCAGGGCGTCGCAACATCCGCTCATCTGAATCGTGACGTCCCGCAAGGTGGAACCTAGGAAGCGAACGCGGGGCGGCTGGCCGTGGACCGGACAACGCAAGTCGCGGACCTTTTGTGCAGTGTGCTCCCTGAAATCCTCTAACTGTTCGCGGGAACTGCGCTCCGTGGCGGCCAAACTCACGAGAACATTTTATCATAGTTTTGTTTTTTCCCAACGCCGCCGGAAAGCGCTACCCTTGAACCTACGATGGATTTTGTCGAGCAACTGAAGTCCTCCATCGATATCGTCAAGGTGGCCGGCGAGTACGTGCGGCTGCGCCGGGTGGGCGCCACCGGCCGGTATCTGGGCCTGTGCCCCTTTCATCAGGAAAAAACCCCGTCGTTCAACGTCAACCAGACGCGACAGTTTTACAAATGCTTCGGCTGCGGCGCCGGCGGCGATGTGCTGAAGTTCGTGATGGAAGTGGACGGCCTCACGTTTCCCGAGACCCTGAAGCTGCTTTCCGAACGCCACGGCATCCCCATGCCGCAGCGGCCCGAGTATTCCGACGCGGATTCCCGGCTGCGCGGCGCGCTCCACGACATGCACGCCCTGGCCGCCAAGCTTTATCGGGGGGCGCTGAACGGCCCCCACGGAGGAGATGCGCGGACGTATCTTGACCAGCGGGGCGTGAGCGTGGACCTGATCGAAGCCTTCGACCTCGGCTATTCCGATCCCCAAGGTCAGGCTTTGACGCGGAAGTTAACGGAGGAGCGTTTCTCGCCGGAGCAGATGGAAGCCTCGGGTCTGGTGCGACGGCGCACGGAGGGCTCGGGTTTCTACGATGCCTTTCGGGGACGTCTGATGTTTCCTATTCATAATGAGTCCGGCAAGGTGATCGCCTTTGGCGCACGGGCCATGGGCGCCGACGAACAACCCAAGTACTTGAATTCACCGGAGACGCCCATTTATCGCAAGACTTCCACCTTATATAATCTGCACCGTGCGCGTGACGCCATGCGTAAGGCGAATCGCGCGGTGCTGGTGGAAGGCTATATGGACGTGATCGGGGTGCACGCGGCCGGCATCAAGGAAGTGGTTGCAAGTTGCGGCACTGCGCTTACCAATACGCAGGTGCGGGCGCTGCATCGCCATGCCGATACCGTGGTGGTCAATTTCGATCCCGACGACGCCGGGGCCAATGCGGCCGAGCGCGCCATCCAGTTGCTGCTCGACGAAGGTCTGCACGTGAAGGTGCTCGCGTTCGGCGGCGGATCGGGCGATGCCAACCACGCGAAACTCGATCCCTACGAATATGTGAAGCAGTTTGGTGCAGAGGCGTATCGCTCGCAGCTGGATAGCGCCAGTAGTTATTTCCATTGGTTGGCGGACCGCGCCCGCGCCAGGTTCGACATGCGCGGCGCCGACGGCCGCATGGATGCTTTCAAGTTCCTGATGCCTGCGGTACAGAAGATTTCGGACAAGTTGGAGCGGGCCGCGGTTGCGAGCGACCTGGCAGGCTACCTGGGCGTACCGCCGGAGATGGTGTTGCAAGAAATGAAGAAGGCCGCGACGAACCGGCACGCTCCCGGCCAGCTTGCTGCGCGCCCGGCAGGCTCAGCATCGAGCGGCGCTCCGCCCATCCAGGTTCCGGCTGTCGAACGGATCCTATTGAACGCGCTGCTCTCGAGCGAAGAGACGCGCCAGCGGATTTTGCCGGAACTGCCGGCGGAACTGACGACGGACTTTGTGAGCCTGGAAGTGATGGGCGCGTTGCGTCAGATGGCCGAAGCGGGTCCGGTCAATTTCGCCGCTCTTGATGCCCGTCTGAGCGCGCCCGGGCGGGCCCTACTGCATGACATCGTCTCTGCCGATGAGATACAGGACGACGCGGAGTGTCTCGCGCAAGCAGAAGCGTGCCTTCAGAGACTAAGGACAACCTTTCAGCGGCGGCGGATGGAAGACGTTAGGGCGCGTATCCGGACCGCCGAGCGCGAGGGGAACCCGGAACAGGCGCTCCACTGGATGGCGGAGTTACAACGGGTGGAAGAAGAAGTCAAGAGCGATGGGTAGCGGATGCGAGTCAAACACACGAGAGCACAGCATGGTGGTGTTGTACACTGGTGGCTACTGCGGTGGCATGAGTTCATGCCTGGGGATGTTGCAAGTGGGGTTTGTTGAATAGCGTGGCAGGCAGCGACAAATTCGGACGGATCAAGCAGCTCATGAGTACGGGCAAGCAGAAGGGCTACGTGCTGTATGACGAAGTCAACGACCTGCTGGCGGAAGATTATCCGGGCGGCCGCGAACTTGACGATCTGCTGACCGAACTCGACACCGCCGGTGTCGAGATCCTGGAAGAGCCCAAGCTGGAGTTCGACAAGAAGACTGAGGAAGCCGAAGAACCAGGCGAACTCGACCTCGTCCAGGAAATCAACGACAAGACCAACGACCCGGTGCGCATGTATTTGCGCGAGATGGGGTCGGTGCCGCTGCTGACGCGCGAAGGCGAAATCGAGCTTGCCAAGCGTATTGAGCGCGGCCAGGCCGCGGTGCGTAAGGCCATTTCCCGTTCCGCGCTGGTGATCCGCGAAATTCTGGCGATGCCGCAGCTGTTGCAGGACGATCCGTCGATCATTCGCGACGTGCTGATCATGCCGGACCTGGTGGTGGCTGAAGAGACGCTTCCGGAGCGGGCCCAAGAGCTGCTCGCTATCATCGACGAAATCGATAAGAACTATCGTAAGGCTCAGCAGTACCGCCAGAAGCTGCAGGCCATCTCGCGCGGCATGAAGCCCAAGATGCACCGCACGCTGCGCTGGAGTCTGGCGCGGACGCTGGTAATGATCTCGCGGCTCATCCGCGGCATCCAGTTCACATCCGCCACGCGGCGCGCGCTGGCCAAGAATCTCCGCACGGTGGTGGATCAACTGCGTCCCATCGAGCGCGAAATCGCCCGCCTGCAGCGCAAATTGGAAGCGCCGGCCAACGGAGCGACCGGCGCATTGCGCAAGGAATTGAAGCAGCTCAGCCAGCGCATCCAGCAACTGGAAGAAGATTCCGGCGCCACTGCCACCGAACTGCGCCGCACGCTCCAGATCGTGGAGCGCGGCGAACAGGAAGCCGAAATCGCGAAGAAGCAGTTGATCGAGGCCAACCTTCGCCTGGTGGTTTCGATCGCCAAGCGCTATACCAACCGCGGGCTGCAGTTTCTGGACCTCATCCAGGAAGGCAACATAGGCCTGATGAAGGCAGTGGATAAGTTCGATTACCTGCGCGGCTACAAGTTTTCTACCTACGCCACCTGGTGGGTCAGGCAAGCCATCACTCGCGCCATTGCGGATCAGGCCCGCACCATTCGCATTCCGGTGCACATGATCGAGACCATCAACAAGCTGGTGCGCATGCAGCGCCAGTTGCAGCAGGATCTGGGGCGCGAGCCTACCACCGAAGAGCTGGCGCTGAAGATGGATTTGCCGGTGGGCAAGGTGCGCAAGGTGCTGCGCATTGCGCAGGAGCCGATTTCGCTCGAGACTCCGGTGGGCGAGGAAGAAGAATCGCACCTGGGCGATTTCATCATTGACCGCCGTGTGGTGTCGCCTTCCGAAGCCGTCATCAATTTAAACCTGCGCGAGCAGACGGCCGAAGTGCTCAAGACGCTGAGTCCGCGCGAGGAGAAAATCGTCAAGATGCGCTTCGGCTTGCAGGACGGTAGCGAGCACACCCTCGAAGAAGTAGGCCAGCATTTTGCGGTTAC
>JBDTTL010000222.1:0-8379 GCA_039930665.1 Acidobacteriota bacterium | reverse complement strand
CGGACACACCGAGGATGCGCTTGCGCAACGCCAAGTAGCGATGGAAGGCCGGCATGCGATCGCTCTTGATGCAATTAATCATCTCGTTCATGAAGCGTTCGCTGGACGTGTAAACGATGCGCATCGAGGCATACTGCTCGGTGAGCGCCGTGCCAATCGAGTGCATCAGATGGGTCTTCCCCATCCCGGAGCCGCCGTAAATGAACAATGGATTGTAGCTGCGCGAGGGACTATTCGCCACTGCGCGAGCCGCCGCATGCGCGAACTGATTGCAGGAACCAACCACGTAATTGTCGAAGCGGAATTTGCGATTGAGCTGGCTGGCAGGAGACCCAAACATAGGTTCTTGGGGAGGGGCTGAGGATGGGTCGGCTATGCCGGGCGTGCGGGTGGTATAGATCACGCGTTCCACTGGAAGATTCAACTCGCGAATCGTCTCACGAACATCTTCGGCGTATTCCTGCTCCATCCAAGTCTTGGTGACTTGGTCAGGAACTGAAACCCGCAAAGATCCGCCTTCCGACCCCTCGAACACCGTCCGGGTTACCCAGTCTTCATAGGCGCGCGCGCTGATTCTGGTGGTCAATCGCGCCTTAATTTGCTCCCAAGGGTTGGCCAATGCAATCACTTCCGCAGTCATGGTATCCTCCGACACACAAAATCCCCACAGGATTTCCACTGCTTGTGGAAAACCTATACTTTTCCTATCGATTCTGTTTCTGGAATCGTCGTGCTCAGGCGCCTGCCGGGAGGTTATTCAGTCCGGCTGACCGCCTTTCGCGGAATTCAAGAATAGCACAAAAAATCCGAACGCAATGAATAACTTAAAAGTTTTTAAAACCTTTCATTTCATTGCGATGCGGAGATATCATTAAAACATTGAACATTTTATGAATACTGCGTTTCAGCGCTCCCGGAACGAATTTGACAATGCACGTTTGGAGCGCGACAATGGGTCCTGTCGCCTGCCTGCGCGGGAGTAACTCAGTTGGTAGAGTGCGACCTTGCCAAGGTCGATGTCGCCGGTTCGAATCCGGTCTCCCGCTCCATTTCGTCATTAAAGCGTAACGTTCGAAGCTCCGTTGCTCCAGTTGTCGCGGTGTGGACCTCGGTACAGTATGTATTTTCCGAACGCCGTTCAGGGGGACCCAAGGGCGAGTTTCCAGTGTCGTTGCGAGTCCAATCCATTCGCGAGCTGCGTCAGGGAAATCGCCCGCCGGAGTCACGATTAAAGGATCGCCTTAACGAGGGTGGGCTTGACGGCGTTCGCCCCAACAAACGACTTTAGAGCGGGAGGTCACGGAAAGGGTTGAAAGCCGCTGGAATTTGCGCCAGTTCATTCGTGAACTGAGGCATCTGTCTTCGAAACATCCTGATGTAGGTGGAGAAGGGCGGTCTCTCCATCTGTCCCGGATCACGCATTCCGGCACGGTCGTGATTGCCGCGAAGGGGCCGGAGCCATTGAGAGGAATATATCGAGGTCACCGAACAGGCAAAAAACTCCTCGACATCCTCAAATCCTCCGCCGATAGGCCTCCATCCATGGTTGCGTGCGAGCAACTCCACACCGTAGATCTCTCGCAAGGCGTGACACAGTTCATGACACAAAATCTCGTCGTGCAACTGCCCGGGTGAGTGCCCGCTCAAATTCTCGGGACTATACTCGATCGTCGCATCGGAGCCGGCTCCGTGACGTTGGGAACTGAAGGTCCCCGAGGCCGACCAAGACGCCGGTGTGGTAACCGCGTTGTTCCAACCGGCACCCGTATGCCCGGCGGTCCCTACTGCGGTGGTCCTCAACATCGGACGAATGCGGACGTGGCGGCCTGAACGCTCAATGTAAGCTAGCACCGCGCCGCCAGTTCCCTTGGAACGCACGACACCGAGTTGTAGGTTGATATTTGCGACGTAATCAGCGTTTCCGTCAACTTGCAACGACATGAGTTTCCCCCCTCTTTACATGACTTCCGGCCAACACTCGTATACGCGCATTTCGTCAGGGAAATCAGCTCAACGCCCATTCGCGGTTGGCCGACTGCCGTAAGGCTCTACGCCCGGTCCGACTTTGGGTGCCGGGCGTGGACGTCGTTAAGCCTTCCCGGAACAATTTGTGCTGTCGACCCCGAAAATGGTCTGAAAGTCGCACCAGACTGCTTTCAGCGGCCGGTCTCCCGCTCCATTTCGTCAATAAAACGTAACGTTCGAAGCCTCCCCGTAAATTTTCCCGGAACACCTTTCCGGCATTCCCGTATAGCTACTCAGAATGTCGATATGGCCGCTTCGCATTCCCGAGATCGCGCGCCGGCTGGGACGGTCTCCCGGCTTCACGGCGGTGGCGATCTTAACCATTGCGCTGGGAATTGGCGCGAACACCGCAATTTTTAGCGTTATCAATGGGATTCTTCTAAAGCCACTCCCTTACCCGCGGCCCGACGAACTGATAGGAATGTGGCATACGGCGCCAGGACTCAACATTCCCGATCTCAATCAGGCTCCGTCGAATTACTTCACTTATCGGGAGGCGAATCGAACGCTGCAGGATTTTGGTCTTTACAGAAATGGCAGCGTGAGTATTACGGGCACGGGGGAGCCGGAGCAAGTCCAGACGATAGAGGTCACCGACGGGACACTGCCGATTTTGGGCATCCGGCCGCTGCTGGGCCGGTGGTTCGAACGCGACGACGATCAGCCGGGGAGCGCGCGGACAACGGTTCTGGCTTACGGCTATTGGCAGGCCCGGTTCGGCGGAGATCGTTCCGTGATTGGGCGGCGCATTCTGGCAGATGGCGCGGCGAGGGAAGTGATTGGCGTCATGCCGCCCGAATTCCAGTTTCTCGATTTCAAGTTTTCGCTCCTGCTGCCTCTGCAACTGGATCGCAACAAAACTTTTCTCGGCAACTTTAGCTACAAAGGTGTCGCGCGCATGAAGCCCGGCGTCGCCATCTCACAGGTAAACGCGGATGTGGCCCGCATGCTGCCGTTGGTTCTTACGTCCTTCCCGCCTCCTCCCGGGTTCGATGCTCGCATTTTCGAATCGGCCAGGATTGGGCCCAATGTGCGGCCGTTCAAGAGAGACTTGACGGGCGACGTGGGAGGCGTGCTGTGGGTTCTGATGGGGACGGTGGGGCTGGTACTGCTGATCGCGTGCGCGAACGTGGCCAACCTGATGCTGGTGCGCGCGGAGGCGCGGCAGCAGGAACTGTCGATTCGGGCCGCGTTAGGGGCGGGGTGGCACCGCATTGCAGGCGAGTTGCTGTCCGAAGCCTTGTTTCTGGCAGTGGCGGGCGGACTTGCCGGCGTGGGGCTGGCTTATGCCGGGTTGAAACTGCTAGTAGCGCAAGCCCCGGCGGGACTTCCGCGGCTTAGTGAAATTTCCATCGATACGCGTACGGCAATTTTCGCGCTGGCAATTTCGGTGTTCTCGGGCTTGCTGTTTGGCTTGATCCCGGTGTATCGCTACTCCGGCCTGCAGCCTTCCACGACGCTGCGGCTGGGAAGCCGGTGGTTCAGCCAGGGCCTCGAGCGTCATCGAATGCAGAGCGCCCTGGTGATCGTGCAGGTCGGCATGGCACTCGTGCTGGTGATCGCCTCCGGTTTGATGATCCGCACATTTTGGGCGCTCAAGCAGCAGCCGCCGGGTTTCACGCGTCCGGAACAAGTTCAAACCTTGCGGGTTGCCATTCCCGAAGCTCACATCAAAGAGCCGGAACGCGTGGCCCGCCTGCAGGAGGCGATTCTCGAAAAGCTCCGTCAGATCCCCGGGGTCTCGAATGTGGGTTTGTCCAGCTCCATGACTATGGACGGCCGAGATAACAATGACATCATATTTGTCAATGACCGCACTTACGCGGATGCCGAGCTCCCGCCGATTCGCCGCATACGGTTTATTTCTCCGGGCTTCTTTGAGACAGTGGGCAATCCGCTGATTGCCGGCCGCGACCTTACCTGGACCGATATCTACGATTTCAGACCGGTGGCATTGATTTCCGAAAATTTTGCACGCGAGTATTGGGGCAATGCGAGGGGCGCCTTGGGGAAGCGCATTCGGGAGAACAAGAAGGACGCCTGGCGCGAGATTGTCGGCGTGCTCGGCAATGAGCTGGACGATGGAGCCAACAAGAAAGCTCCCACCATGGTCTATTTCCCCTTGCTGATGAGACAATACTGGACCGATCCGATTTATATTTACCGGGGAGCGGCGTCGATCGCGCTGCGCACGCCGCGGGCGGGTACGGAACAGCTCCTCACGGAAGTTCGCCAGGCAGTGTGGTCGGTAGACCCAAATCTGCCGATTGCCAACGTAGCCACGCTCGAAGAGATTTATCGGAAATCAATGGCGCGGGTCTCGTTCACCATGGTGATGCTGGCGCTGGCGGGAGGCATGGCACTCATACTGGGAATGATTGGCGTTTACGGAGTGATTTCATATTCGGTCGCGCAAAAGAGCCGCGAGATCGGGATTCGCACGGCGCTGGGGGCGAGTGAATCCGAAGTGGTGCGGATGTTCGTTTATCGTGGGCTGCGCCTGGGCTTGCTCGGCGTGACGGCAGGTTTAGCAGGAGCGCTAGCGGCCACGCGGCTGATGGACTCGATCCTCTTCGGCGTCCGTCCGATGGACCCGTGGACCTACGCGGCAGTGGCGGTGGCGGTGCTGGGGGTGGCGGTCGCGGCCAGTTACGTTCCGGCGCGCGGGGCCGCCCGATCGGCGCCGCTGGACGCGTTGAGGGCGGAGTGAGACAGAGTAGGGCCTGGCAGGTGACGGCGACGGAAGAATTCTTCCGTCTAGGGCAACAATCCTGCTTTTCTAAATCCCCTATTTCCCGTATGATTGGGGTCATGCGGCAAATTGTGGAACATTTTGCCTTCTCGAACGTATGAAGGATGAAAGCTAGCTTATAAACCTCTTATGGACGTTAAGCGCGAAGGCGTCGGGAAACGGAAAATGATCCGCCGGGTGATCTACCTGACGCTGACATTGGCGGCCGTCGCGCTGGCCGGTTGGCGAGTCAGCTTGATGAAGCCGGCAGTACCGGCGGTGGAGGCATCCACCGTCTGGCCCGACACTGTGAAGCGGGGCCCCATGGTACGCGAGGTGCGCGGGCTGGGTACGCTGGTGCCGGAAGACATCCTGTGGTTTCAAGCCGCATTCGACAGCCAGGTCAGCCGCATCCAGGCGCGTTCGGGCGATGACGTGAAGCCCAACAGCGTTCTGCTGGTGCTCAGCAATCCTCAGATGGAAGCCGACGCCGTCGATTTCGAGTGGCAGACTAAGCAGGCTGAAGCGAACCTGACCGACCTGCGGGTAAAACTGCAAAGCCAGACCTTCGACCAGCAGTCCGCAGTCTCGACGGCGCAGGGCGATTTGAAGCAGGCCGATATCAACAAAGACAAAGAAGAGCAATTGTTCAAGGCCCAGCTGGAACCCGAGATTAACATGCGCCTGGCGCAGGCCAAGTGGGAGCAGGCTGCCACCAAGTTCCAGATGGAAAAGCAAAAGCTCGACATCTTTAAAGAATCCGTGCTGGCGCAGATCGAGTCGCAAAAGGTTCAGGTCGAAAAATTGCGCGCCACTTACAAGTTGAAAAAGAAACAGGTGGACGAACTCACCATACGCGCGGGCATCCGCGGCCGTATGCAGGAGATGACTCTGCAAGTGGGGCAGCGCGTAAAACCGGGCGACGTCCTGGCGAAGGTGGCGCAGCCCCGCAAATTAATGGCGCGTCTGCAGATCCCCGAGACGCAGGCCAAGGACATCCAACTCGGCCAGCGCGCGCAGATCGATACGCGTAACGGAATTGTCGCCGGCCACGTGATGCGAATCGACGCTTCCATCGTCAACGGAACGCGCGCGGTAGATTGCAAATTGGATGGCGCGCTGCCGGCAGGCGCCGTGCCGGATTTGAGCGTCGATGGAACGATCGAACTCGAGCGTTTGGCCGACGTGCTCTACGTGGGTCGGCCGGTGTTCGCGCAGCCCGGCAGCACCGGCAGCTTGTTCCGCATAGACGCGGACGGCAAAGGAGCCGAGCGTGTACCCGTGCGCTTCGGCCGAGCCTCGGTGAACGCCATTGAGATCGCCGACGGGCTGAAGCCAGGAGACCGCGTCATCCTGTCGGACATGGCTGCGCAGGAGCAAGCTTCGCGCATACGTTTGAATTGAGAGGGCCCATGCCTGAACCGTTGATTCATCTAGAGAGCGTCACCAAGGTGTTCGTGACTGATGAAGTGGAGACCCACGCGCTTGCGGGAATCCAGATGGACATCCAGAAGGGCGAGTACGTTTCGATCTCAGGCCCTTCCGGTTGCGGAAAATCCACATTGCTGGCCATCCTTGGCCTGCTGGATACTCCGTCGGGTGGGACGTATATCCTGAACGACCGTCCGGTGCAGGGTCTGAAGCTGGCGGAGCGCGCGCGCATTCGCAACCGGGAGATTGGGTTCATTTTTCAGGCGTTCAATCTGATTGGCGACCTGACGGTATACGAGAATGTCGAGCTGCCGCTCACGTATCGCGGCATGGCCGGCGACGAGCGCAAGCGCAAGGTTCAGGCAGCGTTGGAACGCGTGGGCATGGCGCATCGCATGAAACACTTTCCTTCGCAGCTTTCCGGAGGACAGCAACAGCGGGTGGCGGTGGCGCGCGCGCTGGCCGGCGATCCGTCGATTCTGCTGGCCGACGAGCCCACCGGCAACCTGGATTCCGCCAACGGTGAGCAGGTGATGGATTTGCTGCGCGAACTCAACCGGGCTGGCGCAACCATCTGCATGGTTACCCACGACCCTCGCTATGCCAGTTGCGCCGACCGCTCCATCCAGTTGTACGATGGCCGCCTGGTGACGGACAATCTGCAAAAAGCCTAACATTCAAAAAGCATTCATTCGGCCAGTTCTGCCGCGCTTGCGACGCGCGGCCGACAGTACTCGCGCAGGCTCAGTACCGAGCGCGAAGCTTATACAGAACAGACGATAATCGGCCGATAGAATCAAGAGGAGCTATTAGTGAGCGCCGTCGCAGACCCTATCGAAACCGGCCATCCACGCACCACCGCGAGTGGAATTCTGCCGCCCGTACCTGAATCCCTGGAAGAACTGGCGATTCCACCCGCCATAGTCGAGCAATTACTGCTGAAGTATCTGTATTTTCGTGGCGAACTGCTGGGCCGTGAAATGGGGAGCCTGCTGGGCCTCTCCTTCAGCTTGATCGACGAGTTGCTGGAGACTCTCAAGCGTCAGCACTACGTCGGCGTGAAAAAGTCTCTCGGCATGGGCAACATGTCGGGGATTTTCGCGCTCACGGAATCCGGGCGTAATCTGGCGCGCGAGCATCTATCGAGCAATCAATACGCTGGTCCGGCGCCGGTGCCGCTGTATCAATACGCGGAAGTGGTGCGGCGGCAGAAGCTAGCAGACAACTGGCTAAGTCCTCAGTCACTGGTGGAGGCGTTCAAACACCTGGTGGTGGAAGCCGATGTCCTGGCGCAGATCGGCCCCGCGGTGAACGCAAGTAAATCGTTTCTGATCTACGGCCAGCCGGGGAATGGAAAGACCGCGCTTGCGGAATCGTTGTTTAAAGTCAACACCGAGCCGATCTTCATGCCCTACGCCCTGGAGTGCCAGGGCAACATCATCCAGATGTACGATCCGATCTATCACCAGAAGATCGACGATCAGCAATCCGAGATTTCCGCGCTTTCGACGGAGATGCCGTTCGATGCCCGCTGGTTCAAGTGCCGACGGCCGTTTATCATCACCGGCGGCGAGTTGACGCTGGATATGCTGGATCTCAGCTACAATCCGCACTCCAAGGTTTACGATGCGCCGTTTCAGCTCAAAGCCAACAACGGCATTTATCTCATCGACGATTTTGGCCGCCAAAAAGCCAACCCGGCGGAAATTCTGAATCGCTGGATCGTTCCCATGGAGCGCCACATCGACTATCTGAGCTTTCACGCGGGCGGGAAAATGACGGTGCCGTTTGAGGCGTTCCTGATCTTCTCCACTAATCTGCGGCCAGATCAATTGGGCGACGAAGCCTTCCTGCGCCGTATTCAATACAAGATGTTCCTGCGCAGTCCCAAGCGGCCGGAGTTCACACACATCTTCCGGCGCTTCTCGGAGGCCAAGAAACTGGAATGCTCCGGGGAAGTGGTGGATGAGTTCATTCAGAAACACTACATCGTCGGCGATAAACGCTTCCGGCGTTGCCACCCGCGCGATGTCATCATGCACGCCATTGACATCATCAATTTTGAAAGTCTCCCGATGGCGCTCACCGACGATGTGCTCGACCGCGCCTTCCAGAGCTGCTTTGTCGAAAACGTCGACGTGAACGACTGATCGCCGGCTCGCCGCTTCGCTGCGGCCAGCGGCATATCACTG
>JBDTTL010000221.1:0-8393 GCA_039930665.1 Acidobacteriota bacterium | reverse complement strand
TCTTGCCGAACCACATCGGGGACGGTCCCCGCTCCCACGCAAATCGGCACTGAAATGTCAGCGGCTTTCTCCAGATTCCGGATACTTTGCCGTGCGTTTTCCCGCAACGCCTCCTCAAAAGCGCCATCCATCTGGCGTTCGGGCCATGCCTCAATGCTGGGGACCGCATGCACCAACCGTAAGCCAGCGCCGAGCGTTTTGCACAGCCTCGCTGCCCAGCGCATAAGATCTACGCTGCACGGATTGGCATCCACCGCGCACAGAATCCTGCGCAACCCCAAGTGCTCAAGACTCTGCGATTCGCTGGTGTGGGCCGCGGTCCAAACCGGAACGTGGCAATCATGAAGCACCTTCGCCGTGACGGATCCCAATAATAACTGGCGGAAGGGACCATAGCCGTGCGTGGGCATCATCACCAAATCGACGTTGTTGCCCGCGATAAAATCGGTGATCTCTTGCGCTGGCTCACCTAACCTAGCCACGCGCTCTACCGTCAACCCTGGGAAGTCAGTCAGGAAGGATCTATCAAGGTCCGACTTCACGTCGTCGAAGACGCATTGCGGGTCGATCACTGGCATAGCCTCCAATCCGCCGAAGAAATAAGGACGGGCCACAGCGATTAGGGTGACCTTCGAACAGTGCCGGCGCGCCATTTCCGCGACAAACGGCACTGCTCCATCCGAGCGTTCCGAAAAGTCCACCGGAAAAAGAATATGTTTGAAAGTTGCCATTTTCTTGCGCCTCCTGAATCTCCGTGAAGCGCAATTTCGCTGCCACTGCGTAGAGATCCATGCTGCAAAGAGCCTGAACCAATCAATTGCTGCGCAGTGGGCGAAAAACGTTCCGATCAACCGGGCAGAGTTGGGTGAAGTGGCGCATCCAACTTGGGTATAGGGCGTGAATTCACTCGGAAACGTACTGATTCGGATTGCCTGGGATTGATACAAAGACCCACGCAATGGTTTTGTTACTGGGCCTTCGAGTGCACGAGCACGAGACAGAAATAGGGAGGCAGCGTGACAGTTAAACTTGGGAACGGTCCGGTTATCGCCGCGGCGCTGGTGGCAGGGAGTTCTCCGGCGGCACAGAATCCGCGACATGAGACAGCGAAGGGTCCGGCGCTGATCGATTCGATTCAAGGGCCAGACTTGTACAAAACCCATTGCGCATCCTGTCACGGCATCGGCGCGAAAGGTAACGGCCCGATGGCGAAGTCGCTGACGGTGAGGCTATCCGACTCAACCCGTATCGCGGCGCGCAACGGCGGGACGTTTCCCCTGATGCGAGTCGAAAGAATTATCGCGGGAAAGGAATTGGCTCCCATCGGGCATGGCACCAGCGACATGCCAGTATGGAGGCCAATTTTCTCGCGCGCAGAAAACGATCAGGATAGAGGCCGGGTGCGGATAGACAACCTGGCGCGCTCCCTCCGGGACATTCAAACTAAATAGTCCAGTGCAATGAGCCGGGTATTGGGCGCGGAATCGGAGTTGCGCCAACAAAGTTTCAAGGAGGTAGACCACCATGGCAAATTTAACGGTCCGAAAACTGGAGAACAACGACGCAGGGATTGTCTCCGGGCTGAAAATTCCCCAGGATAGAGTTGAGCTTGTTCGTCAAAGGGCGTTTGATCTTTTTGAACGGCGGGGTCGTCAAGACGGCAAGGAAATCGATGACTGGATTCAAGCGGAGCGTGAACTTTTTTGGGTACCCCCGGCCGAATTGGCCGAAACCGACAAAGAAGTCGAAATCAACGTGGCTATGCCGGGCTTCGATCCGAAAGAGGTTCAGGTGAGTGCCCTGCCAGGGGAAATTCTGGTGCAAGGCAACCAGGAGATGCACTCGAGGAAAAAGGAGAAAGGCCTACTTTACAGCGAGTTCGAAGAGAAGGCTCTGTACCGTCGCTTCGAAATCTCGCAACCTATCGACATTGACCGTATAACCGCTAACATTGAAAATGGGATGTTGACGATCAAGGCTCCGAAGAAAGCTCCCCAGTCGGGCGGGGAAAAGAAATCAACCGCGGCCGCCTAGCCGTTCGCCGACTTAGCCGCTCCGCGTAATCCGCGGAGCGGTTCACGTTTGCGGTCCAAGCTCCTGCGCTAATGCAAGTTATATTTCGCCATCTTATAGCGCATCCGGTCGCGACTGATGCGTAATATGCGCGCGGCCTCCGACTGATTTCCGCCTGCTTGAGCGAGAGCATCCGTCAGCAGTTGGCGCTCGTGATCTTCGAACGAGGCCGACGAAGTCGCGTGAAGTCCGGACGCCGACTCCGCGCTCGAAGTTTCGGGTCCGCGGACGGATAGCGGGAGATCCTGGACATCCAGAGTATCGCTGAGGCTCATCATAGCCGCATGACCCAGAACATTTTCGAGTTCGCGTATATTACCCGGCCAGGAATGACGCGAAAGCACAATCTGTGCACGCCGTGTAAGTCCGTGAATTTCCTTATCGAACTGCGTGGAGAAGCGCTCCAGGAAGAAACGCTCAAGGAGCGGCAGATCTTCCTTCCGATCGGCCAGCGAGGGCGTCGTCAGCTCGACCATTGCTAACCGATAGTACAGGTCCTCACGGAACTGCTTATGAGCGATCATTTCCTTCACGTCGCGATTGGTTGCGGCTACCACTCGCACGTCCACTTTGCGCAGGGTCACCGATCCCACGCGCATCACCTCCTGGTTCTGCAGCACTCGCAGGAGTTTCGCCTGAGTAGTGAACGGCATGTCACCGATTTCATCCAGGAACAGTGTTCCGCCGTGGGCAAACTCGAACAAACCCATCTTGTCCGCGGTCGCGCCGGTGAAGGCGCCTTTGACGTAACCGAAGAGTTCGCTCTCGAACAGTGTTTCCACCACCGCCGAACAGTTACATGTGACGAAGTGGCCGCCACTCGCCGGGCTCAAATTATGCAGCGCGCGGGCGACCAGATCCTTGCCGGTACCTGTAGGTCCGGTGATCAACGCTGAGCGATAATGGCGAGCGACACGGCGAATGCGCGCGAATAAATCCCACATCAGCGGACTGCGGCCGATCATCCCTTCAAAGCGGGAATTTTCGAGCAACTCGCGGTCGAGTTCGAGGGCGCATCGGCGCTGCCCCGCGTCGGCCAGCAGGCGTCCCACGCGTTCGCGGAGCGCTCCTATCGAAATCGGCTTATTCAGGTAATCGCAGGCGCCTTTTTGGATGGCTTCCACAGCCGTCTCGCTGGTGTAGTGGGCCGTCATCAGAATCACATCGATCGCAGGATCGAAGGCGATGATCCGCTCCAGCATCTCGATCCCGCTCATCTTTGGCATCATCAGATCCAGGAGCACGATCTGAGGGTGCTCGCGGTATACGAGATCCAGGCCCTCTTCGGGATCCGTGGAAGTGAAAATCGCAAGGCCGTTCTGCTGCAGGGATTCAACCACCAGATCCAGACTCGAAGCAGTATCATCTACGGCGACCAACTTGACGGCGGGACTCATGAAGGGGGTGAATTTTATGGTACACGACACTCGCTACCCACGTCTGCCTATTCGGACGCAGGGCCGCGATCATTCCTACTCGGTTTCTGATGTGCATTAGATGTGCGCCAAATCCCCCAGTCCGTGAGTGTGGTTACGTGGATACTGTGCCGCATGGAGGAAATGTGGCCGATTTCAAGCGGTTTCCTTTGGCCCGACATCTGCGGTAGTGGCGAATGCGACAATTTATCAGGATGCCATTGAGCGACAAAGCATCGAAGGGGAAAGTCTTGGTGGCGGACGACAAAGCTACCGGACGCGAACTCGTCAGGACGGTGCTTGAGGATGTGGGTTACCAACTTTTCGAGGCGATCGATGGCATTGAAGCTCTCGACGCAGCGCATCGAATCCATCCCGATCTCATCATCCTGGACCTTCACATGCCGGGAATCGATGGTTTCGGGGTGGTAAAAGAGCTCCGGCTTGACGCTCAGTTCGCGACAATTCCCATCGTCGCGTTGACGGCCAGCGCGATGCAAGGGGATCGGCAACGGGCTCTCGCTGCAGGATTCACAGGTTACATCACGAAGCCTGTTTCCCTCAAAGCCTTACGCGCAGAAGTCGAACGCCTGCTCTCGTAAATCCAAAGTGGGGCAAATTTTGCGCTCGTTCTCAGCAGCGGGTGGAAACCATCCCCTGACGGCCAAGATAGAATCGAGAAGAGCAACCTAAGTCCGTCACCTTTGATTAGTAATGATCACGAGAGACAAATTTAATGTCGGAGTATTCAGGGACATCGTTCAATCGGTGCCCGTCGGTATTATCGCAATAGCATCCACTGGCAAAGTGGAATCCTGGAATCTCGCGGCCGAGCGGATCTTGGGATGGCGCGAGGCAGAGGTAAGGAGCGGTTCGCTCCCCATCGAGTTACCGCTAACGAGCGGGGAAGTGGAACTCGACCGGTATCGGAAAGACGGCAGTCCCGTCACTTTAGAGGTCCGCACGATTCCATGGCGCGATTCGAACGGTAACGAAGTAGGTTGGCTTCTCATTTTGACGGATGTCACTGCACGTCGTAACGCGGAAGCCGCCGTTCATGACCTGACTGAGCAAGAGAAAACGGCTCGCAGTGGGGAGCGCGAGCACCTGAGGTTCCGTGAACTGTTGGAGGCGGCTCCCGACGCTATTATCGAAGTTGACCAGGAAGGCAGGATCGTACTGCTTAACAGAGCAACTGAGGAGCTATTTGGATATCAGCGACAGGAATTGCTGGGGCAGCCGGTCGAAGTACTCATTCCCCAGAACGTTCGCGCTGGCCATCAAAAACATCGCCACGAATATGGGACACACCCAACGACGCGCCCCATGGGCACGGGCCTAAAACTTGAAGGTCAGAGGAAAAACGGGTCCAGCTTTCCCGTTGAGATCAGCTTGAGTCCAGTGCAATTTGAAGAAGGCTTTCGTGTATCAGCGATCATTCGGGACGTCAGTGAGCGTCGGCGAGCAGAAGATCAGATTAGAGCTATTCAGGCGGGATATACCGAAGAGCTTGCCACAAAAAATCGCGAATTGGAAGCTCGTAACGAAGAGGTGGAGCGGGCCAATCACCTTAAGAGCGAGTTCCTAAGCGGGATGAGTCATGAACTAAGAACGCCGCTGCACACCATCATTGGCTTTACAGAATTGCTAGAAGAAGAGATCCAGGGCCCGCTCAACGAAAAGCAGCGCCGGTTTATTCGCCACATTCACAGGGATTCGCAACACCTTCTGGCGTTGATCAATGATCTCCTTGATTTGAGCAAAATCGAATCTGGACGGCTTGAATTGCAGCGGGAACAATTCCCGCTGGCGGAAGCGCTAGAAGAAACCGTATCGTCGATCCGGCCCCGCGGGGACGCGAAATCAATTCAGATCGAAGTGATCTTGATCGATCCGATGGTTATATATGCGGACCGCCTCCGATTCAAGCAGATTCTCTATAACCTGCTTAGTAACGCCGTCAAGTTTACGCCAGAAGGCGGCCGCGTTTGGGTCGAGGTGAATAGGCGCGGAAGCTTCGTGGAGATATCCGTAATGGACAACGGAGTCGGCATTCCGGCTTCCGCTCATGACTCCGTGTTCGACAAGTTCTACCAGGTTGGCCATCGCCAAGCAGGAGGACTCGAGGGCACCGGACTAGGTCTTGCAATTACTCGGCGCCTGGTTGAAGAACACGGAGGCACCATCCACTTGAAGAGCGAACCTGGCAAGGGAAGCCGGTTTATGTTTACCATCTCGGCCGTGGAAGAAGCTAAGTCAGCTTCTTAAGATGTGCCCCACTCTCATACGCCCTCCTCTATCTACTTCACGGGCGAGTTGTTGCGATAAAAATTGTTGGGTCCCGGATTAGGGCTCTCCCACGCCTGATACAAGTACGCTGTAGCCAGCCCTAGCCCGATCACGGCAGTGACGACGGTCATTGTCTTGCCCCAGCTGTCGATTACGTTCATTTTCCGAGCGAGCGAGACTTGCCGAGGAATTTCCTTCTCTTCGCCGGCACCCAAGTGCACGACATCGCTCTCCTTGTGTACCGAGAGAAGCTGCCGGTAAATGGCGAGAATCAGCGTCGCGATTCCGAGTACCGCCCAGAGTGCTACGACAAACGTGACATTCATTTTGCTATCTCCTTCACCGTTGTACTGGCATTTGGAGGCCCGAGAAGCACGACTGTAAGATTCAAGCAGTTAGCTGGCAAGAGAGGGAGGCGTCGGGCGATCATACTCATACCAGCCGACGGGTACTGAGCAAAAAGACCCACAACTCGACGAATTCATTTCGCGATCGATAACTCGAGACGGCCGATTCATACAGGGCTGATTGTGACAGTACGGTCCGGTTAAGACCGCGGATTCGCGATAGGCGTTTGGAGCCACATCTGCTAGCACATAGGACTGCCTTATTAGGTCGCGCGGATCGAACGTAGCGGTATCGCTCACAACGGTCTGATTGACCCATTCTAAACGCCGCGCGCGCAGCGACAAGTGCCGGCGGCCGAACGAATTGACTGCAGAGGAACGAAAGCGAACGCGGGACCTTTAGCATCAGTTCCGCGTTCGTGATTGCCCCCGTCGGTCCGTCCCTTTCAGGGCATCTTCACGCTTTAGGTGCCGTAGGGGATGGTAGCCACATATAGGAAAAACGATTTTGTCTCGCGAATCGCAAAACGACATTCGCGAAAAAAGTGGTCACCGTGGCCCATGCGGGGTCAACTCTTCTCACATCAGCAGCTTGAGATGGTAGCCACCTAATACTGGATGGTCACGATAGCTACCATATCGCGTTTGGACTCCGCACCGACACAATTGAGCAGCTCGCCAGCTTGGAAGAGGCGTGTAACGCTTCGAAAACGGGAAGCTAAAAAATGGTGGCCAGAGTGGCTTTCCACCGCCAAGGAACCCGACTTTGTCCAGAGTGTGGCCACCGCATTCTTGCAGGCTGTCACCAAGCCCCAAGCGCAGAATTGATGGCATCGGTCTGTGTCGCTCCGAGGCGAACTTGGGCACTGAGTGCTACGCACTTCTACGGTTTGCGTTATTCGTCCAAGTGCCGTGACGCCGACTTCACGGGAGTAGTGTCCCAGACGCCGTTTATGGGCCGGGAGAGGACGCTCATGGCTCTGCGGTTAATTCCGATTTGCCGACACGCGCTCGCAATCGCGGCTTTGGGGTTGTATTTATGTTTCTGCAAGCATAGACCAATAACGCACTTTCTGCCGCGAGATTGCTGAAAAGAGAACCGCCGCACTCAATCAGAATTGCGCCCGAATCACGGGCAACTCGGAAGTTATGCGTACGCCCGGATAGTTGCCGGATAGACGACAGCCCAGGACTAACTGCTGCGTGAACATCCATCCCACCCGATCCCGGGCCGCTATGCCGCGTCTTGCGCAGTCCCGCGATAGTCTTGATCCAACCGAAAATCCTCGACGCGCTTTCTCTGGCGGATGGAGTAACCCTGGTGCCGCGCGGTGCGGGCGTCAATCACCCGGTGTGAATTTGCGAGCAACATGATTTTGATTGTAGGTGCGCGCCGGGAAGCACTGGAATGCTCATCGTCTCGGGTACGCTCGGTGTCATTGCGATACTCCTTGTCCTCGCTCCGAAAGCCAGCGTAGTGCCTTCAGGCCCGGCAGGAAGAAATAGGCCCCGCCACAAACGGTGGTAAAGGCGGGCAGGCCGGTGATCTTCTTGCGAATCGGGCGCTTCGGGATCTTGAATTCGAAACTGCCGCCCTGGTTGCCGATGATGGGGTCGCGCTCGTTGCCAAGCTCGTGAAAGTTCTTGTCGTTCACCCAGACGTTCTGCGCAAATTCGAACTGTCGGATGAGGCTGCCACAAATGACGAACGCCGGGATGCCGCGCTCCACGCCGTCGTCGGGCGTGCCTTCCGGCAATGCGGGTCCGTATGTTGCGCCACGGCGGATCATCCGTCGCCGGTTCATGTTCGCAGCGGTGTCGCGCGGGTTCATGCGGCGAATATGGGAGCCGAGTGGCACGGCGTAGCCGTGGGATCGTCCTTCTTGTAGTTGAAGTCGTTGTTCCGCTGCGGGTCCGCACCGAGCGCGGGATCGTCCTTGTCGGGCGCCAGCACGAGCGGCGCGCCGCTGCGCCAGCGGCCCATGAGTTTCGCGGCGGCGAGTTCCTGCTCCTCCGCTGTCTTGCCGTGTTCGCTCAGGAAATCGCGGAATCTCCCGACATGCTCCTCGAGTCGCCGGTAGGCCATGAAGCTGCCGTTGCGTGACAGGATTTCCGGCTGCGGCAGCGCGGGGACGAGCCCTTGCTCGTCCAGGTAGCCGAGGATGAACTCGCCCGCCTTGAGCGGCCCGCCGGAGCCGGGCGTCGGCTCGTCACCGGAACCTTCGATGAACGGCTGCGAAAGCCGGTCGCGGTAGCCGAAGTGATCGTG
>JBDTTL010000220.1:0-8403 GCA_039930665.1 Acidobacteriota bacterium | reverse complement strand
TCAAGAGGAGGCTCAGAGGCAGCGCTGCGGCGGTGATGGCAGGCAGGCTCCAACGGACGCGAATTCCATACCACACGTTCAATAACAGATACGCCATCTGAATCAGGAGGATGAATCCAAACACGTAGTGAAGGTATACCATTGCAATCGAGGCAAGTAGATATACTGCGGCGTTCTTCTTTCCGCCGTATCGCTGCCACTCCAGCAGATAGCGGAAGCTGATCAAGGAAGCCGTCAAAGCCAGTCCGTAGGACCGGGCATTAGTGGCGAAGGACATGACGTCCGGCGCACAAACGAAGGGCACCAAAGCGTACCAACCGGCTTCCTTGGAGATCAGCAACTCCGCCAGCCGTTTCACCTGCCACGCGGCAATCGCCATGGCCACAATGGAAGGGATTCGCAGGACCGCTTCCTGCCAGGGCCCATGCACGACGAAGAAAGATTCCAGGATCGAGTAGAGGATTGATTGGCCGGGCCAGTTCCACGTGCGTTCGATGGCCGCCCGCCAGCCCGCGGACGACATCCAATAGGTGGCGGTTTCGTCGATCCAGAAACCCCAGTGCAGCCGGGGCAGCCAGCCAAATAGCACCGCCAGACAGATCATTACTAAAATCGGCGTGCGCGCCGTTGCAAATGACTCGCGCTCGGCGATTGCCGCCGGACGCACCACGGGCTGGACTAGCGCCGGATTGCTCACATGCTTAGGTTCGGCCTTCACCGGGGATCTCTTTACGGAGCGGGAGTTAGGCGGAATTGTCATCTCAAGCTATTCCGGCGTCTGCTGCCCGCCCGGACTTCAGCCGATTTACCTCTAGCAGAGGAAGCGAATGCTCGGGTTTGGTCTACTTTCGGGGTCCTACTATCTCGCGCGGAGTTCGGGGTTTCTGAGCACGGGCGTAGGGCGGGACCTATTTCTTGGTTCCTATTTCGCCTACAAGCGGCGCGTGGAAGATCCGTATGCGGCGCTGATAGAAAGCATGCCCGAACTCTTTCGCGGAGGGCATGTTTTAGATGTTGGCGCGAACGTGGGGTATTGCTCCGTGCTCTTTGCGGGCGCGATCGGCGCGAATCAAAAGGTGTACGCCTTCGAGCCCGAACCTTTCAACTTCGCGCTACTCGAACGCGTCCTGCATAGACGAGAGTTGGACGGCAGAGTGGTTTCCACTCGCGCCGCCGTGGGCGCCGCGAACGGAACGCTGCGGCTGTGGCTAAACCCCAAGCATCACGGAGACCATCGGATTGCCACGGATGCACTGGTAGGCGAAACAGTCGAAGTGCCCGTGCTTACGATTGATTCCTTTGTGGAACTCGAGAATATTCACCCGGTTAAGTTCATCAAGATCGACGTGCAAGGCTACGAGCCCGCCGTGTGTGAGGGTATGAGCCGCACGCTCCAGTCGAATCCGGAGTGTTCGGTATCGCTCGAGTACATGCCCGCGGCCATGCGCGCGCAGGGTTACGACCCGCGCAAGCTGGTCGAGTGGTTTGAATCGCGCGGGTACGGGGCACACACCGTGCTTCCTGGAGGCAAGTTGAAGCCCGGGGTTCCGGGAAATCTGCGGGATGACGAATGGGTAGACCTGCTTTTCTCCCCGAGGACTCTCGCGTAATTGCCATGGCCCAGTTCCTACGCCGAGCCCTGGCCCATCCGCTCACGATCAACCGGGATTTACATCTGGACAATCCTGAAACGACCGATCTTCACCGGGCGATTATCCAGAGCAAGCCATTCCTCAAGAGCATTTACGAAGAATGGTACAGACTACTGGCGAAATGGGTGCCCGGCGGCACTGCTCCCGCCGTGGAGTTAGGGTCAGGCGCGGGATTCTCGGGCGAGTTCGTGCCCGGATTGATCACTTCCGAAGTGTGCTTCTTTCCTAGCGTTCACGTCGTTTTCGACGGCCAGGCGATGCCTTTCCGCACTGGCAGCCTGCGCGGAATCACCATGGTTAACGTGCTCCATCACGTACCGGATGTCCGCATGCTATTTGAGGAAGCGGTTCGGTGTCTGAGGCCGGGTGGGCGCGTAGTGGCGATCGAGCCTTGGGTCTCCCCCTGGTCTCGATTCGTGTATACCAATCTGCATCATGAACCCTTTGACGCCGCCAGGGAGGAATGGGCGTTTCCCAAAGGCGGCCGCCTGTCGGCGGCCAACGGGGCCTTACCCTGGATTGTTTTCGAGCGCGACCGGCGGCGTTGGGAAGAGGAATTTCCGGATTTGCAAGTCAAACTGATCCGGGGCATTATGCCGTTCCGGTATCTGGTATCGGGAGGAATCGCCACGCGCAACCTGACGCCTGCCTTCTGCTTCCCCCTATGGCGCGCCGTTGAGCGCCTGGCGGAGCCGTTCATGCGGAGCCTGGCCATGTTCGCTTTAATCGTAATCGAACGCCGCTAAGTGCTTCGCGCCTAATGCTATCCGCGAAAAGCGACGATCCATCTCCAGCGGAAGTGCGCCAGCGCTCCCCCGAAAGGATTCCTTGAGGACTTCATACGAAAGTTCGGTCCGCGAACTTCAACGAGCGGTTTCAAAGCCTCCGGAGACCGAAAAATCCGTCAAGTTCGCCGCCTACACCGACGAGCGCCGGCGCTATTGGACCGACTTTGCACGGACGCTTCCGCGATGGGAGAAGTCTAGAGCCGGGTATCAACAGCGGCTAGTAGAAATCTACTCGTTCCTAATCCCGGCAGGGATGCGGGTGCTGGAGGTCGGTTGTGGACGCGGGGATTTGTTAGCCGCGCTGAAACCTTCCTACGGGGTTGGCGTCGACTTTTGCCCCGCCATGCTTGACCTGGGCCGCGAGCGCCATCCGGATTTAAGTTTTGTGGAACAGGACGCGCACTCCCTCGACCTGGGTGAAACGTTCGACTACATCATCTGCACCGACCTGGTGAACGATCTGTGGGACATCCAACACGTGATGGAGCGGATCACCCGCCATTGCCATCCCGGAACCCGCGTGATCATGAACGCGTACAGCCGGCTATGGGAAATTCCGCGGCGCATCGCGGAAGCCGCGGGAATCGCCAAGCGGCTGCTGACGCAGAACTGGGTGGTGGTCGAGGATCTGAGCAATTTGCTGTACCTCTCGAACCTGGAAGTGATCCGCCACACCCAGGAGATTTTATGGCCTTTTTGGGCTCCCGGCCTCAAGACGCTGGCCAACCGGTATCTGGTGAAACTCACCCCTTTCCGGTGGCTGGCAATGTCGAACCTTCTCATCGCCCGGCCCAAGGCGGCGCCGGCTTGGCGAGAGCCGGTGGTCACGGTGGTCGTGCCCGCCCGCAACGAGGAAGGAAATATACCGCAGATTATCGACCGGGTTCCTCAAATGGGCGGCGGTACTGAATTGATTTTTGTCGAGGGAAACTCCACTGACGACACGTGGGGCGCGATTCAACGGGAACTTGCGCTCCGTCCAGGAGTGCTGGCCAAGGCGTTCAAACAGTCCGGAAAGGGGAAGGGCGACGCAGTCCGCAAAGGATTCGAGGAAGCCACTGGCGAGGTATTGATGATCCTCGATGCCGACCTCACGGTTGCACCAGAGGACCTGCCTCGGTTCTATGAAGCCTGGCACTCGGGACATGCAGAATTTGTCAATGGCGTGCGCTTGGTTTACCCCATGGAAGATCGGGCCATGCGGTTCTTCAACCATCTGGGCAACAAATTCTTCAGTCTGGCGTTTAGTTGGTTGTTCGGCCAGAACATCAAGGATTCGCTGTGCGGCACCAAGGTGCTCAGCAAGCAGCACTATCGCATCATTGCCGCGAACCGATCTTATTTCGGTGAAATCGACCCCTTCGGCGATTTCGACCTGTTGTTTGGCGCCGCAAAATACAATCTTAAGATTGTCGACCTGCCCGTAAGATACCAAGAGCGCGTGTGGGGCGAAACGAACATTCGGCGCTGGACCCATGGCATGCTACTGCTGCGGATGATCGTCAAAGCGACGAAGAAATTAAAGTTTGTCTGAAAGCGTTGGGTGGGAAGTCTGCGCGACGGACGCACGCGGAACGGAGCGGCGTCAATCGCGGAAACCGCCCGGCTAAACCGAGCCAATGATGACATAATGTAGGCGGCTATGGCTGCATGGCTGGAATCGCCGGAGCACTTGGTGGTCGATCTGCGAAACGTCTCGGCGGCGGACATTGCGCCCCTGCTTGACGAAGAGACGGCGGCGTGGAGAACGGCGCTCGACTGGGACTTCGAACCTTCGGCTGAACTGGTGCGGCGCTTCGTGGGGATGCAGGCGCTGAGCGGGTTCGCCTTGCTGGAAGGGCCGCGCACCATCGGCTACGCCTACTACATTCGCGAAGAAAAAAAAGGGCTGATCGGCGATATGTATGTGATTGAGCGCGAGCGCACAGCCGAACGCGAGAACGCGCTGATTGAAGCCACGCTGGAGGCATTGTGGCGGTCTCCGGGCGTGCGGCGCGTGGAAGCGCAGTTGTTGTTGTTGGAATCGCCAATGAAGCGCAAGGTGCCGTTCGCCTCGCGGTTCCGGCCGTATCCGCGCCGATTCCTGGAGGCGCCTGCGAGGCTTGCGCTGGATCTCGAAGCGCCCGAACTGGAAGGCATCACGATCGGGCCCTGGACGGAAGCACAGCAGGACGATTCGGCGCGGCTGGTGGCGTCGTCGTATCGCGGACATATCGATAGCGAGATCAATGACCAGTACCGTTCGCCCAGCGGGTCGCGGCGGTTTTTGAGCAACATCATCCAATATCCGGGATGCGGAACCTTCTTTCCGCCGGCGTCGTTCGCGGCGACCCGGACCAACGGCGAGCTGTGCGGCATTTCGCTGGCGAGCCTGGTGGCGCGCGAGACGGGACACATTACGCAGATCTGCGTGGCCCCATCGCAGCGCGGCAAGGGAGTGGGGTACGCGCTTATGCGGCGGTCCATGCTGGCGCTGGCGGCGCAGGGATGCCGCACCGTGGGGTTGACGGTGACGTCGAAAAATAGCAGCGCTATCCACCTCTATCAGCAGATGGGCTTTACCGACAGGCGAGACTTCGCCGCCTACGTGTGGGACTCGTGGTAGCGCACCTGCGCTCGCCCCGCGAGCATGGGACGAGCGTCGACCTAATGCCCTATGAGCCGCCTCGTCGGTGGATCTCTTAAAATTCTTCACGGCGACGGTCGCGTTCTACTTTGTTTTTCCTGTGCATTCTAAATTCGGAGCGCTCCTAGCCGGTTTGTAACCCTTTCCAACAAGGGATGGCGTTATGGTTTGCCACGACCACCACACTGTGAGCGGTGCCGGCGGGGTAGCTCGAGACTTCCACCGGGCGCGGCCGGGTTGCCCAGTGGGAGGGCCCGACTCTTACCTGGATTCAAGATGCGGCACGCGGCGCGAGTCGGAGCGGGAGCGAAGGCGCGAAGTGACGCAACGACTGAAGAAGGCGCGGTGCGCAATGCTGTGATTGCAAATGACGCGTCCGCAAATTCGCTTCCTCCAGCGGACGCCTGTTACCCTAAGAAGAACTTACTATGGCGTGGTTTTCGAGGGAACGTTCGGGCGCAGAGGGGCCGGGTGAGGGCGAAAAGCGCGTCCGCACCGAGGGTTTGTGGCTAAAGTGCGAAGGGTGCAGCCAAATCATCTGGAAAAAAGCGCTGGAAGAGAACCGGCAGGTGTGCCCGCAGTGCGATCACCATTTTCGTGTGGACGCGCGGGCGCGGCTGACGCTGCTGTTCGACGGCGGCGCCTATGAAGAACTGGACGCGAGCCTGACTTCCACCGATCCGCTGGGCTTTTCCGATTCCAAAACCTACGCGGCACGGCTGAGCGAGAACCAGAAGACGACGTCGATGTCGGACGCGCTGCTGGCGGGCTGGGGCAAGCTAGAAGGCCGGCCGGTAAATATCTGCGCGATGGAACTGAAGTTCGTCGGCGGCAGCATGGGCTCGGTAGTGGGCGAGAAGATTACGCGGGCGGTGGAACGGTCGATCGAGCGGCGGGCGCCGTTGATTGTAGTTTCGGCGTCGGGCGGCGCGCGCATGCAGGAGGGCGCGATCAGCCTGATGCAGATGGCCAAGATTTCGTCCGCGCTGATGCGCTTGGATGAGGAGCGGCTGCCCTTCATCAGCGTGCTGACGGACCCGACCACCGGCGGCGTGACCGCGAGCTTCGCGATGCTGGGCGATCTGAACATCGCCGAGCCGGGCGCGCTGATCGGCTTCGCGGGTCCCAGGGTGATCGAGCAGACCATTCGCCAGAAGCTGCCGACTGGGTTTCAGCGCAGCGAGTTTCTGCTGGACCACGGGTTCCTGGACGCAGTGGTGAAGCGCGGGGAGATGAAGGCGTATATTGCGAAGGCGCTAAACTTTTTCTGCGATTGAGGGGCGAAGCTACCGTCGATGTTCGCCGACACGTTCAGATATAGACGAATGACTGCGGTGCGCGGATGCCAAAGGTCTGGGCCAGATCTAAGGGTGTTCGGTATTTTCGGACAGCGCCGATCGCGATCGCGTGACCAACGTCACGGCCCCTGAAGTAATCGAAGAACCTATCTCTGTCGATGCCTGCGTGGCTGCTTGTTCGGCTCCATAAATCCTCCACCGAGTCAGAGATGACATCTGTGACGTCGAATTCACCCACTACTAGGCAGGTTGGGCTCGTAATATATACGACCACGACATCTACAGCTTTGCGAAAGATCGCCCGGCGAAACTCGAAACGCTTCTCGCCTCGAAAAATTGCGTCTGCGTAGGGCGGCCTAATTGACAATAAAGCGCAGGTTCGCCTTCGAGAGTTCCAGGATCTTTGAGAATTGATCCGCTGTGATTCTCTCGAATCCTCTTGGGGCGGACTCAATGTCACGGATGACGCCATTATCGATCAACTCCTTCAGTGTTGGCCTTCTCGGTAGAGAGTAAGCGTACAAGAAACCGACAATGAACGGTCGGTTGCCTTTTTTGAAATTCCATTGATCCTTTAACTCTTGGTCGGAAAAGACGCTCCTCTTCCGGCATAGACTTATAAAGCTGGCCTCGTCTTTAATCATTTGGTAGACGCCGTCGACAATACCTAGAGTTGTCACAACGCTCGTGTGATAGCCTGCTCCGGAACTAGCAGTCCGATAGAAGACAATTGTGTCGCCTCGGCGAAGGCCCTTGAAAACCGATCGGCTCACATAGACCTTCCGAATCGCGTTTCGGTGGGGTTCGTTCTCAAACGAAGTCGGCGAGGGACTCTGTTTTCAGGATCGAATCCGGCAAAAGACTTGTATGATACTGCGGGTAAATCGGCACGATGAAGGCCCTCGACGCACCACCGAGGTACGGAAATGTTAGTTTTGGGTCCTGAGCGTCGAACTTCGGCGTTATGTCCCGCACGTAGACGGCCTCAGTGCCGTAAGCGTTGGTCTTCGTCCCATGCTCTCTGAATCCAAAGTCCTCAAGAAGCTTTATCAGGCGCTGCTGTTCGATTGTGCGGGGGAATATCGTGACGTAAATCTCATCGACGTTTTGGCGGATCGCATTATCGAAAACGATCTTAAGGAACCTCTCGCCTAGCTTGTACCCATTCAACTCTACTTTGAACGTCCCGATTTTGAGCCTGCGCTTCGGCTTGAATCTGGGCTCGATGTCCCCATAGTTTTCGCCCGGACCTTCAACCTTCAAATAAAGAAACGCTACTAGATCCTGACCCTCGTGACACACATAGGCTGGCTCGTCAGCTTTCTTGTTGAACCATCTGTCGAATGTATCGCCGGCGTACTCGTCACGAAAGCTATCGAAAAATTCCGAGTGAACATCCACGTGGCCAATGGCCACCTTACGCACGGCAAGCACTCCGTAATCGACAAGTTCCGGATTCTCGGCGATGACCTTCTCAAGATAGGCGTCGATAGTGAAGGTACGATCAGCAATGTTTAGCGCTAGCGACTTCTTGTGCAAGCCACGATCTTCGGATATGAGTATGTCGACCCGATTCGCATAGAGCTCGTTGACGAGTATAGTGTCGTTGCGGTCGTTCTCCGTCTTGTCAGCGACGCCCAACGTCTGAACGACGGGAGCAATCGGCGCGGTCGTTTTCAGCACTTGATAGGACTGTAGCTTCGCTGCGAAAGTGCTGCGCACACGTTCATCTTGGTGTTTCCCGATTTCTTCGAGGCTCGCCGGGTGAACGCACTTATCGCATCGGAGCTTGTCCAGCCAGTAGAACAGTTTGCCTATATCGCGTCGAACCACGGTGGCCGCTTCGCGGTGGATCAAAATATTGGTATCGAGAAGAATTCTCATCGTCCCATCCAATGGTGGCCCGCATTCGGGACTTTTCTCACTATAAAACAAATGTAGTCATGAACGTTTTGGGTTGGATCTTCCGGTCCGTAGGACGCTTCGCCCGTAATCCGTCCTTAAGAGTCATTGGCAAGGCGCGGAACATATATGGGAGC
>JBDTTL010000219.1:0-8447 GCA_039930665.1 Acidobacteriota bacterium | reverse complement strand
GGGCTCCACCAAAACAGGGGGAGCTTATCATAAACGAAGGTGAAACACAAGCCCCTTTTAGTGTTTTGTGATGATTCCATTCGGCAGTGGCACCCTTTGCATGCGCCGGACCAGAAAAAAAGGCGCGTCCAACCGGTCTTGAAGTATCCGCCGGTTCAGATGAGCAACGAATGTGAGACTTTCCATTGCAAATGGAGTCGTTGCCGATTCTTCATTCCGGAGTTGGGAAACTCGTAAGCGGACAAAAGTACCAGGAGTCGCTAAAATGATGAGTTTTAGTCAACGAGTACCTGGGGGTGGCCGAGACCGCAACGACCAATTGCGTTAGGTCGGTTTACTGGGGGCGACCAATTTGCCCGAGCACGTGGAGCGTCGGCCTTATGGTGGATAAGCGGACCCGTCAGGAGTGAGACGTCGTATGTTTGGCATGTTCCCACTTCGTTCGCCGCTGCACTATGATAGGCACCATGCGATTTTTCATCGTTCCGTCGACGTTGCTCCTGTTCACGATTGGAATAGCAATGGCACAGGATGCCGGGGCGACGCGCGCCGATTGGCCGACTTATGGCGGCTCACAATATTCATGGCGCTATAGCGCCTTGAATCAAATCAACACCGGCAACGTCAAATCGCTCACCCCCGCCTGGATGTTTCAGACCGGAGACTATGCGGAGAACCTCCAGGCCACGCCCATTGTGCTGGGCGGCGTCATGTACATCATCACCGCGCAGGCGCATGTGTTCGCTCTGGATGCGGCTACCGGGCGCGAAATCTGGGGCTACAAATACCCCACCGTGCCGCGCAGCATTCCGGGCTTCATCGGAAATCGCGGCGTGGCGGTGGGCGATGGCAAGGTCTTCTTCGGTACCAAGGATAACTACATGGTCGCTCTCGATCAGAAAACCGGACGCCTGTTATGGAAGGTCAACATCGACGACGCTCGGCAATGCGGCTGCAACATCACAGCCGCACCGCTGGTGGTGAAGGACAAAGTCATCGTAGGCGGTACCGGCGGCGATGGAGCACATCGGGGCTACATCACGGCGTTCAACACCAGCAACGGGCGCCTGGCATGGCGCTGGTACGTGATCCCCGGTCCGGGGGAGAAGGGGCATGAGACCTGGAAGGGCGACAGTTGGATATTCGGCGGAGGCTCTCCCTGGATGACCGGGTCCTATGATCCGACGCTGAATCTTCTCTACTGGGGCACTGGCAACGCTGCTGCGGATTTCTACGACTCGGAGCGCGTGGTGGCGGGCGCCGACAAGACCAAAGACGTGAATCTCTACACCGCGAGCGTGGTCGCCCTCGACCCCGATACCGGGAAACTGCGCTGGCATTACCAGGAAGTCCCCGACGATGTGTGGGATTACGATTCCTCGTATGAAGTTCTTCTGATGGACCGCGAGATTCGCGGCCGCATGCGGCAGGCGCTAGTCCACATGAATAAGAGCGGACTCACGTTCGTGCTGGATCGTGTCACGGGCGAATACCTGGGAAGCTTCTCGGTTCCCGAAGTGCGGACGTGGATCGCTGGGGTCACCGAAGACGGCAAATTAGTGGGACGCAATGAGCCGGCGATGGGCAAGACGGTATCGGTTTGCCCCAGTGCGGCCGGCGCGAAAAGCTGGAACTCCACGGCGTATTCCCCGCGCACCGGTTTTCTCTACGTGCCGGTGAATGAAATGTGCAACGACATTACGCCGAACGACCATCCGGCGGACGAAGGGAAGAATTTTATGAATGGCGATTTTCCGTTCAAGCTGCCGGCGGGGCGCACCACCTTCAGCCATGTGGATGCCTGGGATCCGTTCACCGGCAAACGTGCGTGGAGCATGCCCTACAATTACGTGCTGCTGGCGTCGATGCTCGCCACGGCGGGAGACCTGGTGTTCACTGGAAATCCTGAGGGCGAGTTTTTCGCGCTGGACGCGAAGAACGGAAACAAGCTGTGGAGCTTTCAAACCGGCGCCGGCCATCGCGCATCGGCGGTCTCGTATTCAGTAAATGGACGGCAGTATATTGCCACACCGACCGGATGGCAATCATCAGTGGTGGGAGCTTTGGGTCAATCCTTATTTCCGGATCAGGCCTGGCGGTTGGGCTCGACACTGGTAGTCTTCGCGCTGCCGGAGGGATCGCGGTGAAGAGCTTGGGTGTCCGGCTGGGGCTGCTAGTGGGGATCGCGGTGTCGTGCTACGCGCAGAATGTGGCCGACGTGGTGAAGCGAGGCGAAGCGGTGTTCTCAACGACCTGCGCGACGGGATACTGCCACGGAGTTCGGGGCGGCCCGAGCGGTGCGCCGCGCCTGGCGGCCCGGGGTTTCGACCAGGCATACATCAGCAAGGTAGTGACACAAGGCATCCCGGATACCGGGATGGCGTCGTTCGCAAAAAGGTTGCCGCCAGCGGATTTGACCGCGGTGATCGCCTATGTGGCGACGTTGAACGGCGTCGCGAATCCCGACGTCAGAGGTGGCGATGCGGCAGAAGCCCTCTCCGCTGGACCCGCATTAAGCGGCGACGCGGCTCGCGGAGCGAAGTTATTCTCGGAAGCTGTGCGGAGCTTCGGACGATGCTCGACCTGCCATGAAGTGGGTGGCTTTGGAATCCCCGTGGCGCCTCCCATCGCGAAGGTGCCTGCGTCCGCCGCGGATCTGAAAGCGCTGGCGACACTCGACATCAAGACCGCGTCTATAGGTGGTGAATCCTTGCCGGCGCTGGTATTGAGCCAGCGCAAGCAGGAGACCGTATTCTATGACCTGACGTCCGCACCGCCGGTACAGCGCAACGCGGAACCAGGCTCGGTAAAATTCGCGGATGGCAGCACCTGGCGGCACTCTTCGATGATCGGCGCCTATAACGATTCCGAACTCGCCGCGATTTTGGTTTACTTGCGCGCGGTGACGAAACCGTAAGCGCTCAAGCTGGCGTCATCGACCCGTATAAGAAAAACTTGTTGGTCGATCGCACCGAGCCTCGCCAGCCCAGTCCCTCGATGCGATGCTCTAGCGCGGCTGGCTCATAAAAGATCTTCACGATATTGAACTCTCGCCCGTCGTTGAGCTTCCGCCGGGAGACGCCAGATTCATCCAGCGGGCCGTGATCTTTCGCCGTCGAAGTCGGCTCTGGCAGGCTGTCGATGAAAAACGCTTGCCCACTGGGCCTGAGCGCGGCTTTCACCAGTCCCCAGAACTCTTCGAATCGTGCCGGCGGCACGTGCGAAAGCCAAAACGAAAAGAAGACCACATCGAACTTGGCCGCGGGAACCCACGAGAAGATGTCGGCGATTTGGTATTTGACGTTAGCCGAATCAACTCGTTCGCGGTTGATGGCGATGGTTTCGGATGAGGCATCCACCGCCGTAACCCGGCGATTGCTTTCGGCCAGCCGCCGGGTCCACAGGCCAGTTCCGCACGCGAGTTCCAGCACGTCTGCATCATGCACGGAAGATCGCAGCGAGGCTTCAATCTGAGCCGCTTCGCCCAGCCATTGTTCACGATGTTCAGCGCCACGGTCGTAGCGGCCCTGCCGCAGGAACCATTCGTCATACTCGTGCGCTCGGGCTCGATAGTACGCCATTTGCTCGTCTAAGATTGCTCGTTCTTCCACTTGAATGGCTCCTTTCCCTGATCGTCTGGCAGATTCCCCAAGGCTCTAGATTCGCATACGCTAAACTCAGAGCAGGAACCTCCTCCCCATGCCTGTTGTCTCCCCCGTTTTGGACCCGATTGACGATCATATTGTCGACGAAATCGTCGACCTCAAGCGCAAACGCCACGCCATTATCCTGGCGCATCACTACCAGGACAATGAGATTCAAGAGTTAGCCGATTCCATTGGCGACAGTCTCGAGCTCGCGCGGAAGGCCCAGCAATTCACCGGAGACGTCATCGTTTTCTGTGGCGTGAAGTTCATGGCGGAGACTGCTAAGGTGCTCAACCCGAACCGCACCGTGATCCTGCCCGATTTAGAGGCCGGCTGCAGTCTGGTGGACGCCTGCCGCGCCCAAGACATTCAAGCATTCCGGGCACGGCATCCGGACTACGTCATCGTCAGCTATATCAACACCTCGGTCGAAGTGAAGGCCGAAAGCGATATCCTCTGCACCTCGAGCAACGCGGTCAAGATAATTAATTCCATTCCCGCCGACCGGCCCATTCTGTTTCTGCCCGACGTGAACCTGGGCAACTGGGTAAAGCGTCAGACAGGCCGCGAGAACATGAAGCTATGGCAAGGGTCCTGCATTCTGCACAACACCTTCGCTGCAAGGCGGCTGGTCAAAGCTCGATCCGAGCACCCCGGGGCGCTGGTCGCCGCGCACCCCGAGTGTCCCGGTGACGTACTCGCGCTCGCCGATTTCATTGGCTCTACCAGCGCTATCGTTGAGTGGTGCGTGGACGCTCCCTCGCAGGAGATCATCGTCATGACGGAGAGTGGCGTTGCGCATTCCCTGCGTAAGGCGGCCCCGCAGAAGACCTTCTACTTTGTGCCTAACGAGAACTGCAACTGCAGCGAGTGCCCGCACATGAAGCGGAATACGGTGGCGAAGCTGCGGGACGCCCTGGCCAGCCTCGCGCCGCGCATCGAGATCGCTCCCGATATTCTCCGCCGCGCCGCGATCCCTATTGAGCGGATGCTGGGTGTGAAGTGAGTTTTGACATTTCGCACCCTGAGGTGCGGGCGGCTATCGAACAAGCACTCGCGGAAGACATTGGTTCGGGCGACATCACCACCAACCTCTGCGTTCCGGCCCACACAAGGGCAACCGGCCGTCTAGTGGCACGGGAAGAGTTGACCCTGGCCGGGGTCGAACTCCTCGATCCTATCTTTGAAAAAGTCGCAGAACGTCTCAATCTTGGACGCTGCGAATTCTCACTGCGGTGCGGCTCCGGTACGGATTTGAAGAATGGCTCCGAAATCGCGATTGTGTGCGGTCCTGCGCGCGTTTTGCTTACTGCCGAGCGCACGGCCCTCAATTTCCTCCAACGCCTGAGCGGCGTCTCGACCGTTACCCACGCTTACGTCGACGCGATCAAAGGCACACACGCGAGAATCCTCGATACGCGAAAGACCACACCGGGGCTTCGGCAACTCGAGAAAATGGCGGTGGCCGCCGGCGGTGCGACCAACCATCGCGTGGGCCTGTTCGACGCGATCCTGATCAAGAACAATCACATCACTGCGTCGGGAGGCGTGAGTGCGGCTCTCGAACGTACTCACGGGGCTGAGGTTCCGGTGGAGATCGAAGTCCGCTCCAAAGATGAACTCGAGGAGGCACTGGCTGCCGGCGCCCGACATCTTCTGCTCGACAATCTTACGCCGGGTGTCGCTCGCGAATGGGTTGCATACATTGCGGGCCGCGCCACCGTGGAACTGAGCGGCGGCATTACGCTTGAGACGGTTCGCGCCTATGCGGAATCGGGCGCGGACTTCATCTCGATTGGCGCGCTCACCCATTCGGCGCCTGCCGTCGATATAAACTTCGGTTTGGAAATGGAAGGATAGCGCGACACTTCTGCAGGTAATCGGGTAAGCTAAGCTGGATCGAGGAATTTTATGAACCATCGCGCAGTAAGCCGAAGGGATTTTTTAGCTGCGTCCGCTGCCCTTCTGGCTACGCGTGCGCCGGCCGAGCAAGCAGCCATCCCGATCATCGACACGCACATTCATTTCTTCGATACCACTCGCCCCATCGGCGTCCCCTACTCCGGCAATGGAGTGAAGAACCTGCCGATTGCGAATCCCGCATCGTTCCGGCGGGTGGGCGGCCCGCTGGGCGTTGTAGGCGCGATCGAGGTCGAAGCCAGCCCGTGGATCGAAGACAACTTATGGGTCTTGAACGTTTCCCGTGATGACCCGTTCATCGTAGGCGCCATCGGCAACCTTGAGCCAGAGAAACTGGATTTTCGAGAGTATCTCGCACGATATCATAAGGACCCTTTGTTTCGCGGCATCCGCTGCGGAAACATTTGGGGCAGGAGCCTGACTGCACAGATCGAGATGCCCGAGTTCATTGCAGGCATCAAGGAGGTGGCGGCGGCGGATCTAACCATGGATACCGCTAATCCGACGCCGGAACTGATCCAAACGATCGTTCGCCTGACGGATAAGGTGCCGAACCTGCGCGTGGTGGTAGACCACCTGCCGGGCATGGCGCCACCTGAAGAGGCAGCGGCGCTGCGGGCGTATGAAAACAACCTACGGGAGCTGGCCAAACGAAATGTGTTCGTAAAAGTTTCCGTAGTTGCGCGGCAGGTCGAGGGTAAAGTTCCCACCGATCTGAACTTCTACAAGCCGCGGCTCGATATGATCTGGCATATCTTCGGCGAAGACCGCCTGGTCTATGGCAGTGACTGGCCGAATAGCGCCGGCAACTGGGTTCCCTATGCCACCGAACTTGCGCTGGTCCGTGAATATTTCATGAGCAAAGGACGCCCGGCCGCTGAAAAATACTTCTGGAAGAATTCCATCGCGGCGTATAAGTGGGTGAAGCGCGATTCCCATCAACCGCAGCTACCGGCATAACCTGGCACGTACTTTTGGAGGACTTTTTCCGTGCAGAACGTTTTTGTCTATGGGGATTCACTTACCTGGGGAATCATTCCGAACACCAGAAAACGATTTCCGTTTGAAGAGCGCTGGCCCGGAGTACTCGAAAATCTGCTTCGCGATTCCGGCAAGAATGTCAGAATCATCGAAGACTGTTTGAACGCCCGGCGCACGGTTTGGGAAGATCCGTTTAAGCCGGGCAGAAACGGACGTGAGGGGCTGGCGCAACGGATTGAAGCTCAGTCGCCGCTGGCGCTGGTGATCCTGCTGCTCGGCACCAATGATTTTCAGTTCTCGCATCCTTACAACAACGCTTGGGCGGCGGCCCAGGGCATCGTGGCGCTGGTGAATGAAATCCGGAATGCGCCGATCGAGCCAGGGATGCCGGTGCCGCCGGTGCTGGTGATTTGCCCGCCGCCGATCGGCTCGCCCAAGGGTCTCATCGCTCCGAAGTTCGCGGGTGCCGACGAAAGATGCCACGGTCTGGCAGACGCTTATCGCGAGGTCACGTCCGCCCTGGACTGCCACTTCTTCGACGCCGGGAGCGTAATCGGATCGAGCCGCGTCGACGGCGTTCATTTCGATTCCGACCAGCAGGTCACGCTGGGCAAGGCATTGGTTTCTGTGGTCGCGCCGATTCTTTCAGAGCAAGCTACGGCAGCGCGAACGTGAACAGGGCCGAATCCGTCGACACCGCAACGTACTGCTTGCCGTCGACGCTGTACGAAATCGGCGAGGCATTGATCTCGGCGCCGGTCTGATAGTGCCAGAGTTCCGCCCCAGTGCGTGCATCAAGCGCGATCAGGTTGCCGTCCTTCGCAGCCGCGAAGACTACGCCGCCTGCGGTTGAGAGCACCCCGGCTCCCACTGAGCCCTGATATAAATCGAAATTCCACTTGATCGCGCCGGTCTGGGGGTCGATGGCGCGGATGGCGCCAGGAAAGAGGCCGGGCTCTTCCTGCTGCCCGGTCCCGGTGTAGGGATCGCCCGGACGCGGCTCCTTCGTGATGCTCGAATAGAGCGCGCAGGATTCGCGCACGGCCAGATAGAAGAGATTGGTTTGCGGGTCCCACGAAGGAGACGCCCAATTGGTAGCGCCGGATTGATCCGGACACACATTGACGCCCTGGGGAGTGGGGTCCATGCCGGGTACGAGGATGGGACGGCCCTTGTCGTCGAGCCCTTTAGCCCAAGTCTGCTTCGCGAAAGGCTTGCCCATCAGGAACTCGCCTGAGTCGCGGTCGAGCACGTAGAAGAACGCATTGCGGTCGGCGTGCAGAATCAGGTGCCGCATCTTGCCTTGGAAGTTGGCATTGACCAGGACATTAGTCTCGGTAGCGTCCCAGTCGTGCGTGTCGTGCGGGGTGAACTGGAAATACCACTTAAGCTTGCCCGTCGCGGGATCGAGCGCCAGAATGCTACAGGTGTAAAGATTGTCGCCGGCGCGCACGGATCCGTCGTAGTCCGGTGAAGGATTGCCGGTGGCCCAAAACAGCGTGTCGGAATCGGCATCGTAGGTACCCGTCATCCAAGTCGGGCCGCCGCCGAAGTCTGCCGAATTTCCTGCCCAAGTGGAACGAGCGGGATCGCCTTTTTCGGGAATGACGTTGATGCGCCACAATCTCTTGCCGGTCGTCGCGTCATAGGCGTCGATGAAACCGGTCAGGGCGCATTCTCCCGCTGTGATGCCGACGATGATCTTGCCGTCGATCGCGAGCGGAGCGTGCGTGATGGAAGTGCCGGTCTTGTAATCGTCGACCGCGACATCCCACAGAGGATTTCCGGTCTTCGCGTCGAGCGCCACCAGGTGTGAATCCAGCGTAGCCATGTACAAACTGTTGCCAAGGATCGCGAAGCCGCGGTTGGTCATCACGGTGCAGTTCGCATGGATGTCGC
>JBDTTL010000218.1:0-8554 GCA_039930665.1 Acidobacteriota bacterium | reverse complement strand
GAAGGGGACCAACTGATTCTTCCCCCCGCCACCACCACGGGTCCGGAGATGAAAACGACACTCTCCTGGCCCAGCAACGACGTGCTGCGGATGTCTGCGCCGGAACAGACCGAAGAATATCAGCGGCAAGGTGCTGCAGACCCGCGCGATCGCCTGCTCGGGGAGTGGCTCACTTCGCGCGAAATGAACGGCCAGAGAATGCCCCTGCATATGTTCTTCTACCCAGCCGGCAAATCTCTGTTGGTGATCCGGTTTAGCACTCAGCGCGGCAGCTACTCGGTCGCGAACGGAAGGCTGGTGGCGACGTTCGGCGGACGGGTCGGGCTCGATGGCGCTTTCGACATCACGAACGGCGTCCTCTCGATAAATCGCAGCGGCGGCCGCGTCACGAAATTGGCGCGCTACTGATGATCGGTCGTTCCCTGCTGGTCTGGCTGCTGATGATGGCCGTCGAAACCATCCACGGTGTTCTGAGAAACAACTTTCTCGCCCCGCTGGTCGGAGACTTCCGCGCGCGCCAGATCGGCGTTTTCATCGGCTCCGCGTTGGTTCTAGGCATAGCCGTGTTATTGATTGGCTGGATTCGCCCGAACTCGAAGCTCTCACTGCTATCAATCGGGGCGATGTGGCTGGCACTGACGCTGGCCTTCGAATTCGGTCTGGGCTACGCGCTGGGCCGCCCCCGGGACGCGATGCTGGCCGATTACGATCTCACCCGCGGCGGATTGCTTTCGATCGGCATGGTTGTGCTGGCGCTCTCGCCTTGGCTCGCCGCGCAGGTGCGTCAGTCGTCGTAAACTACGCTGCGATAACCGATGGAGACCACAAGCACCACAAGTCGCTTCTCCTGAAGATCACAAACGATGCGGTAATCCCGCGACCGGTATCGCCACAAACCGAATCTGCTTCCACGGAGCGGTTTGCCGAACTGGCGCGGATCGTCTGCTTTCCCGATCCGTCGCTCCATATAATCGAGCATCTCGCGCCGGATCGAGTGATCGAGCTTCCTTATGTCCTGCAGTGCTCTCGCGTCAGGCGCCTATTTCGCCGGTAACGGTAGAGAAAATCCCCGTGTGGGCATCGAGGGCATCGAGCCAACGAACAGAACACTCGTTCCACTTAGGACCATTTTACCGGAATTGGCGTCGCCGATAACACGAAGAACGCGGCCCGTTAGCTCCGCATTACCAGAATGCTCGTAAGCGATATCGGTCTCTCGTCGTTCGCCCTGCTCTATTTGTTGGATGCAAGGATTGATGCCATCCCTCGGCGAAGCTCAACGAGTGGCATCGCATTGTATTTCCTGCGCTAAACAGAATTCATTTATACTCCTAGTCGATGTCAGTTTACCTGCACGCTATACTGAAATCACTCCCCCGGGTTTTATACGTATGGCGAACCCGTTCGTTCATCTCCACTGCCACACCGACTACTCGCTGCTCGATGGAGCCTGCGAGATCTCGCAGCTCATGAAGATCGTCGCCGAGCAAAAAATGCCCGCCGTCGCCATGACGGACCACGGCAACCTCTTCGGCGCGGTCGAGTTCTATAACCACGCGAAGGCCGAAGGCGTCCACCCGGTGATCGGCTGCGAGGTCTACGTCGCGCAGCAGGGCATCGGTGTCAGAAGCGAATCCAACCGCTACAACCACCTGGTGCTGCTGTGCGAAAACCAGGAGGGCTACCGCAATCTCATCCAACTGGTCTCCACCGGATATCTCGAAGGCTTCTACTACAAGCCCCGCATCGATAAGGATCTGCTCTCGCGCCACTCCAAGGGCTTGATCGCGCTCTCGGCCTGCCTGCGCGGCGACATCAACGAAACCCTTCTGCAAGACCGTTACGAGGACGCGCGCCGCATTGCCTACGAATACACTGACCTCTTTGGCCCCAAGAACTTTTTCCTCGAATTGCAGGACCACGGCCTCGAACCCGACGGCCGAGTCATGCCGCTGGTGCATCGCCTCGCTTCCGACACCGGCATCCCGCTAGTGGCGACCAACGATTCCCACTACCTGCGCAAGACCGACGCCCGCGCCCATGAAATCCTGCTGTGCATTCAGACCGGCAAGTCGATGTCGGATCTGAACCGCATGCGCTTCGAGCAGGAAGCCTTCTACATCAAGACGCGCGAAGAGATGATGACGCTGTTCGGCGAAGTCGAGCACGCGCTCGACCGCACCTGGGACATCGCGCAGCGCTGCCAGCTCAAGCTCGAAAAGGTAGCCGAGCCGTTCCCCCGCTTCCCCATTCCGCAGGATCACACAACCGACACTTTCTTCGAATATGTCGCGCGCCAGGGATATGAAAAACGCCGCGGGCGCCTCGAAGCACTCGCCGCGCAAGGCCACCTGAAGCATGATCTCGCCGAATACGCCGAACGCCTGGACCGCGAAATCAAAACCATCCAGGAAATGAAGTTCTCCGGCTACTTCCTGATCGTCTGGGATTTCATCCGTTTCGCCAAACAGCGCGGCATTCCCGTGGGTCCTGGACGCGGCTCGGCCGCCGGCAGCCTCGTGAGTTACTCGATGGAGATTACCGACATCGATCCCCTCGCCTACGGGCTGCTGTTCGAGCGCTTTCTGAATCCCGAACGTATCTCCATGCCCGATATCGATATCGATTTCTGCACCCGCGGGCGCGGCGAAGTGATTCAATACGTAACCGAAAAATACGGACGCGAGCAAGTCGCCCAGATCATCACCTTCGGCACCATGGGCGCGCGTGCCGCGATTAAAGACGTGGGTCGCGCGCTCGACATGGGCTTCGGCGAAGTCGACCGCATCACTAAGTTGATCCCCACCATGCCGCTCAATATTAAGTTGAAGCAGGCCCGTCAGATGGAGCCGCAGCTCGATGCACTCGCCCGCCAGGACCCGAAAGTCAAAGAGGTTCTCGAAGTCGCCGAGCGCCTGGAAGGCATGGCGCGCAACGCCAGTGTCCATGCCGCAGGCGTGGTGATTTCCCCGCTGCCGCTGCGCGAGATCGTTCCGCTCTATAAAACCAACAAAGACGAAATTGTCACGCAGTACGACATGAACGGCTTGGAGAAGTTAGCGCTCCTGAAGATGGACTTCCTGGGGCTGACTACGCTCACCATCATCGCGGATGCGCTGAAACTCATCGAGCGGCATCGCGGCATCAAGCTAACGGTTGAAGAACTTCCTATCGACGACAAAGAAACCTACGCCTTGATCTTCAGTAAGGCGCTCACCAGCGGGGTGTTCCAATTCGAATCCCCCGGCATGCGCGACATTCTGCGCCGCTATCAGCCGGATCGTGTCGAAGACCTGATCGCCCTCAACGCCCTCTACCGCCCGGGCCCCATGGACATGATCGACGACTTCGTCGATCGCAAACACGGCCGCAAGGAAGTGGTCTACGACGTTCCCGAGTTGAAAGAAATCCTGGAAGAGACCTACGGCGTCATGGTCTATCAGGAGCAGGTGATGCAGATCTCGAATCGCATTGCCGGTTACTCGTTGGGCGACGCCGACCTGCTGCGCCGCGCGATGGGCAAGAAGAAAGTTGAAGAGATGGCCAAGCATCGCGAACTCTTCGTCGCCGGTGCGAAAAAGAACGGCCACCCCGCGAAGAAAGCCGAGCGCATTTTCGACCAGATGGAGAAGTTCGCCGGCTACGGCTTCAATAAATCCCATTCCGCAGCCTACGCGTATCTGGCCTACGTGACGGCATTTCTGAAAGCGCACTACCCCATCGAGTTCATGTCCGCGCTGCTCACGTCTGAAACCGGCAACACAGCGAAAGTCGTCAAGTACATCAACGAGTGCCGCGAAATGCATATTCGCGTGCTCGCGCCCGACGTCAACTCTTCCGATCTCGACTTTACGCCGGTCGTCTCCGGACCCGACGAAGGCATACGTTTCGGCCTCGGCGCCATCAAGAACGTAGGCGCGAACGCCGTTGAGTCCATCGCGAAAGCGCGCACCGAAGACGGCCCCTTTACGTCGCTATATGATTTCTGCGAGCGTGTCGACCTCGGCGCGGTCAACCGCCGTATGATCGAAAGCTTCATCAAGGCCGGCGCAATGGATACGCTCGAAGGCACCCGAGCCCAACTTATGGCCGTGATCGATAGCGCCATGGAAAACGGCACCCGCGTCTGGAAGGACCGCGCCAGTGGCCAGTCAGGTTTATTCGCCATGCTCACGGCCGAGCAGCCCGCCGCCGAGCACCCGCTTCCGAAAGTCCCCGACTGGACCGGCCCCGAAAAGCTCACCAGCGAAAAGGAAATGCTGGGCTTCTACATCACCGGCCATCCCTTGGACCAATACAAGGACAAAGTTGCCGAGCTGGCGACCCACACCACCTCGAATTTGGAGGGTCTGGTAAAGGGCGCCGAAGTTGCCCTCTGCGGCATCCTCACCGCCATTACGCGCAAACGCACTCGCGACGGCAAGCCCTGGGCCGCGATGCAGATTGAAGACCTGGAAGGTTCTGTCGAGGCGCTGTTGTTTTCCACGCAGTACGAGCGTCTCAACCCATCGCTGAATGAAGACAAAGCCGTGCTGATCCGCGGCCTGGTACTGCCTGAGGAAAACGCACCGCCCAAGATTTCGGTGCAGGAGATCGTGCCGCTCGAAGTCGCCCGCGTAAACCTCCCCTCGTTGATCTCGATCAAAGTTTCGGTCGTTAGTAATGAGTCCGGAGCCGCCGCCTCGGCCGATTGCGCCGCCGCCCTCCAAAACCTGTTCCGCGCCAAGCCCGGCGACACCGAGGTCCGCCTGCGCCTCGAAAAACCCCGCGACTTCTCGGTTATCCTGGATGTGACCGTCAAAGTACGGCCGGATAAGGAATTCTGCGCTGAAGTCTCCCGCCTCTGCGGAGCCGAAGCGATGGAAGTTCTGGCCAACTGACGCCGCCGCAATGGCTGACTCTCAAACTCCCCCGCCATCCAATCCCAGTTGGGACCGCGTGCAACTCGCCCGCCACCCCAAGCGCCCGCACTCGCTCGATTACATCCAGCGCCTGTTCACAGATTTCCATGAGATCCACGGTGACCGCTTCTTCGCAGACGATCACGCCATGGTCACCGGCATGGGCTGGTTTGACGAGCGCCCGGTCATGGTGATCGGCCAACAAAAAGGCCGAGACACCAAGCAGAAAGTTTTCCGCAACTTCGGTATGCCTAAGCCCGAAGGCTACCGCAAAGCCCTGCGCGCCATGGAAATGGCGGCTAAGTTCTCGCGCCCCGTGATTACGCTGATCGATACGCTGGGTGCCTATCCCGGCCTGGATGCCGAAGAGCGCGGTCAGGCGGAAGCCATCGCCTATAACCTGCGCGAAATGTCGCGGCTGGGCGTGCCGGTGATTGTAATCGTGATCGGCGAAGGCGGCAGTGGAGGCGCGCTCGGCGTCGCCGTCGGCAATCGCATCTATATGTTACAGAACGCCTGGTATAGCGTGATCTCGCCGGAAAGCTGCGCGGCCATCATCTATCGTGATTCGACCCGCGCACCGGAAGCGGCCGCCGCTTTGAAAATCACCGCTCCGGATCTGCTCAATTTAGGCCTGATCGACGGAATCATTCCTGAGCCGGGCGAAGGCGCCCACACCGATGCCGATGCCGCCGCCGAAGCCATTCGCCTCACGTTGCGTGCCAGCCTCGCAGAACTTTCTAACATGACGCCGAAGCAGCTCATCGACGATCGCTACGACAAGTTCCGCAAGATGGGCTCGTTCTTTACCGAGACCGCGGTGGTGGGCCGCTAAGCCTATGCCGAAGAAGCCAGTTTTGGTGGGCATCGCAATCGTGCTGGTGATCCTGGGCGTGCTGGTTTACTCCAGCATGAATCTCGCCACCCATCGCTATGAAGCCTGCATGACCTTCAACGGCCAGACGAATTGCCGCATCGCTTCCGGCTCCACCGAGCAATTTGCCATGCGCACCGCCATTTCGAACGCCTGCGCCGGCATCGCTTCGGGCGTCACCGATTCCATCGCCTGCGAGCAGTCGCAACCCACCAAGCTCACCAAGCTAAAATAGGTTTCATGCGCACGTCCCTTCTATTAGGCGTCGTCGCTGCGACGATCATTCCCGTCAGCGCCGCTCCCAGCTACGTCGGTTCTGTTGCCTGCAAGACCTGTCACTCGGCGATCTACGCACGCTGGCAGAAGACCCCCATGGCGAACGTGGTGCGTGATCCCAAGGAGCATCCCGAAGCAATTTTCCCCGATCTCACTAAACCCGACCCGCTGGTCAAGTTCAAGAAAGAAGACATCGCGCTGGTCTACGGCAGCCTTTGGAAGCAGCGCTACTTCACCAAGGTAGGCAACGATTATTTTCCGCTGGGCGCGCAGTGGGATATTACGCACCAGATCTGGCGCAATTACTTTGTCCCGAATAACACGGACTGGTGGGTGCCCCACTACCCGGCCGACAATATGAAGCGTCCGACGGGCCCACTCTGCGATGGCTGCCATTCGGTCAACTACAACATCCAGACCAAGACCGTCACCGAATGGAATGTCGGCTGCGAGCGCTGTCACGGACCCGGCGGCGATCACATAGCGAGCCCCAATCGAACCAACATCGTCAATCCCGCGCGTCTCGATTCCGTCGCCGCCACCGATACCTGCATCCAATGCCACTCGCAGGGCCAGCCCCCGCAGCAGAAGCCCATCAACGGCACCTATTACGATTGGCCCGTCGGTTACGAGCCCGGCAAGAACCTGCGTGACTTCTGGCAACTCGAAGAACACAAGCTCGGCGAGACCACCTTCACCCACTTCGCCGACGGCACCGCCCACAAGAACCGCATGCAGGGCAACGATTTCGTACAGAGCGCGATGTATTCGCACGGCGTCACGTGTTTCTCCTGTCACGACGTGCACGGCACCGACAACAACGCTCAACTACTGAAGCCCGCGAGCGTCATGTGCCTCCAGTGCCATGGACCCAGTTCCCCAAACGGTCCGCACGCGCCCACCATCGAAGCCCACACGCAGCACAAGGCCGGAAGCGCCGGTAACGAATGCGTGAACTGCCACATGCCTAAGATCGAGACCCAGCTTGCCGACGTCAATGTCCGCGCTCACACTTTTAAGTTCATTCCGCCGTCGTCGACCACCCAGAACAAGGTGCCCAATGCCTGCGATACGTGCCACAGCGACAAGACTCCCGAGTGGGCCAGCGAGGCATTGCGAAAGTGGCCCGGCCGCTCGCCCTGGCGTGTCGAATAATTTGGCGTCGGTTTTTCGGTGGAGGAAATTCGCGTGAAGCGGCATACTGCTTCCATGCAAGCTACCGCCATGACCACCATGCCCCTCTTACCGCCGCGTCCTGAAATGGAGCGCGCGTTTCTCGCCTCCGACGCCACCTATAACGGACTCTTCTTCACCGCCGTTCGTACCACCGGCATTTTCTGCCTGCCTGCGTGCCCGGCCCGCAAGCCCCTGCCGAAGAACGTCGAATTTTTCGCAACTGTTAAGGACGCGCTCTTCGCCGGCTACCGCCCCTGCAAGCGCTGCCGCCCCACCGAATCTTCCGCCCCCGACTGGGTGCGTGGCCTGCTTCAGACAGTCGATCAAAATGGCGGCGCCCGCATCCGTGAATCCGGCCTGCGCGAGATGGGACTCGAAGCCGCACGCGTCCGCCGCTATTTTCTGCGCGAATATGGCATGACCTTTCAGGCTTACTGCCGCGCCCGCCGCTTGGGCGAGGCTTTTACGCGCATCCGTAAGGGAGCGCCGATCGATGACGCGGTCTTCGACTCGGGCTTCGAATCGCACAGCGGTTTCCGCACCGCCTTCGCGCGCCTGTTCGGCAAGCCCCCCGGCCAGGTGGATACAGATGACGCGGCCGATGGTGATTGCGTACGCCTCGCATGGATGGAAACGCCGCTCGGCCCCATGGTAGCTGGCGCAACCGCAGAGGGCATCTGCCTGCTCGAGTTCAACGACCGACGCATGCTCGAAGCGCAGTTCGATCGTATCCGCCGCCACTTCCGGGTACCCATGGTCCCCGGCGAGAACGATCACCTCCGCCAGTTACGCGCCGAGTTGACTGAGTATTTTGCAGGCTCACGCCGAACTTTCACGCTACCCCTGGTTTATCCCGGCACGGAATTTGAGCGGCGAGTGTGGGATGAACTCCTCGCCATTCCCTGCGGTGAGACGCGCTCCTATCAGGACATCGCGCGCACCCTGGCACGGCCCGGAGCCTCGCGCGCCGTCGGCCGCGCCAACGGCATGAACCGCATCGCGATCCTGATCCCGTGCCATCGCGTGGTGAATCAGAGCGGAGAACTGGGCGGATACGGAGGCGGCCTGTGGCGAAAACGAGCCCTTTTAGAACTCGAAAAGAGGGACGGAGCCTGATTTCACTCCCAGCCTATTGGCCTGGGCCCGAAATCAGGTTCCGTCCCTCTTTTTCGCCTGCGCTTACGCCGCTTTTTCGACTTTGCCGTTCTTAATGCAGGAGGTACAAACGCGAATGCGCTTAGCCGCGCCCTTCACCACCGCGTGGACTTCCTGCAAATTGATATTCCAGCGCCGCTTCGTTATGTTGTGAGCGTGGCTCACCCGGTTG
>JBDTTL010000217.1:0-8575 GCA_039930665.1 Acidobacteriota bacterium | reverse complement strand
CTTTCCATCTCAGACGTAGCCGCGGCTATGTTGCTGACGATGACGTCGACGCCTTTTGCGACCGCAGCGACGTTTTCGCGATAGGTGGTATCGCCGCTGAGTAAGACGGATCGTTGCGCGGCATCCACGCGGTAGCCGAGTGGAGGGTCGCCGTCCGCATGCTCGATAGGGAACGCGGTCACCTTCGTGCCGGATACGTTGTAAATAACCGCTGAGCCGCTGGGGATCGCAATTTCGTGAACTGCGATATCGAAAGATTCGCGCGTGAGCACAGAGTTCGGGCGGTTCTCGAGATCGTGCGCGTACATGCGGCGCGTGCCATCGATCATGGACGCAGTTCCGGGCGGTCCCCAGAGTTCGAGCGGAGACTGGCGGCCAAGCAGAAACCAGGGGGTGAGCCACAGTGTCGACAGGCCCTCAATGTGATTGTTGTGAAGATGGGTGAGGAAAACACGGGTCACGTCCCGAGGCCGCACGCGGGATTTGTAGATTCCATCCAGACGCCTCGGCCGGCATCGAGCAGAAGCAGGGCGGCAGGGGTCTCGATCAGGGTGGCGGCGCCGACGCGTGCGGGCGTAAGCTCAGTGCCGCCGGTGCCGATGAGGTGAATCTTGATCTGGGCATTAAGAGGGCCGAGCAGGAACACGTACGCAGCAAACAGACCGGTGTTGCGGAGATCATTTCATCAGTTCCGCGCACTGGTAGTGATGGATTCGCCCAACCGCAGTTAGTGTTTCGCCTCTGGCTCGAGAGCATGACGTATCTGCAGCCAACGGGCGAGGAGCCAGCAGAGCAGGGCCCAGACTGCTCCCGCGGTCCAGCCGGCCAGCACGTCCGTGGGCCAATGGACTCCGAGGTAGACGCGGGTGGCGCCAATCAGAACCGTCAAGAACACCGCGATCAACAGGAAGTAGGCCTTGAGAAATTTTCGTTGCTGGGAACGGGCGAGGAGGGCTCCGAGTGTGAGATAGGTGAGGGCGGACATCATCGAATGTCCGCTCGGAAAACTGGAGGACGACGCGTAAACTTCGTGGGAAACGATGTCCGGGCGCGGGCGCTCGAACGAGTCCTTAAGCAGGACGCTGGCGAGCAGGCCGCTGGTGATGGAGCCAAAAACGAATAGTGCCATGCGCTTCTTGCCATCAAGTGCCAGGAACAGGCTTAGAGCGGCGGTAATGAGTCCGAGGATCGCGGGGCTGCCGAGGGCGGTGATGTCGCGGGCGGCGTTCAGCAGGGCGGGGGAGCCGATGGGCTGAAGATCACCGGGGTGGCGCAGGGCGAGGAGCACGGCCCGATCCATCTTGCGTGTGCCCCCTTCCATCACTTCGTCGGCGAGAGCGGCGAAGAGCCAGACGCCGGCGGCGAGGCTTCCTACAGCGAGAAGCGTAGCTAGTTCATGGCGCCCCAGCCACGCCAGAGCGCGGATGAAAAGGTTGCGTCCCATTGGATCTATTGTGCGCAGAGATGGGCGAATCATTGTGTCGGGAGAATGAGGGAACTATGGCGCCCGGAAATAGGGATCTATTTATGCGTAGGGATTGCCGATGAGAAGGGAAAGGACGCAGGTGATGAATAAATCTATACTCCTGGTGGATGACTGCATTCCCAGTCTAAAGTTGGCGCGTTTCCTATTGACGGAAGACGGCTTCGACGTGCGCACGGCCGAAAATGCGGAGCAAGCACTCCAGGCGCTGGAGAAAAGCGTCCCGGATATGATCCTGATGGATATTCAGATGCCGGGGATGGATGGACTTGCCTTGATGCGCCATCTGCGGCGGAATTGGGATGGCTCTCTGGACAACGTGCCGATTGTCGCGTTCACGGCATCGGCCATCAAGGGCGACGAAGAGATCGCGCGGGCCGCTGGATGTGACGGTTATATTACGAAGCCGATCGACACTCGAACGTTCGTGAGTATTGTGCAGGAATATGTAGGTGCGTCATCAGCCGTCGCTACGCCCGGCCGAACACGGGGTGCCGGTTCTCAGTCGTCTTCGTCGGTGAGCTCGATGCTGTTCAAGCAGGCTTCCAGCCGCTGAATCCGGCAGTCGAGTTCAGAAGCCGCTTGTTTCGATGCGGCCCATTCGATGGCCCTGCCGATCTGGGTGAGGGCGGGAAAGCCGTAAGGCTTGCCGGTCCCCTTCATCTGGTGGCCCAAGCGGCGAGCCTTTTCGTATTCGCCGGCGGCAAGGGCTGTCTTAAGCTGAGCAAGATCGCCGCGGCAGCTCTGCAGATACTGCGAAACCATCGCCGGCCGTAGGTTTTTCGGCGGGGAAATCACGCTTCGCTCCTCGACCGGAAATCCAGCCTGCACCGGATAACCCGCGTGCACGGGACTATCCGCGTGTACCGGGAAAAACCAACGAGCAACAGCATAGTCTTTCGGCTGGCGGCGTGGCCGCGCTTTTAACGCACCCCGGCGCGGATCATCTTTTGGCCGATATGATACGCTGCCAGCGGCCCATCTTCGGCGCGCTCGGAAGGGCGGGCCAACGGCACCAGTTCCTCGATCTCGCTGCCCAGGTTACGCATTGCAATGGTTGCGAGGCTATCCGCATCAAAGGTAACCAGTGGGGTGTGGGCATGTTGGGCGGCGGCACAGAGATCGGCGGCGGGCGGGATCACGCCTAAGGTGGGGATGCGAAGTTCGGCGTCGATTTCCGCGAATGACATCGGTGAAACCAGACCCGCACGATTCAGAATCACGGCTCCGATGGTTAGATTGGCGGCCTTCCAGGAATCCACGCGGCGGAGTATCAGCTTGGCGGCCTGGACCGATATGGGATCGCGCTCCACCACCAGGGCCAGGCAGTCGGAGCTTTCGAGCACCGCGCGGCAGGTCTCCGAGAGGGATGGCGGAAGGTCGACGATAACGTAATCGGCGATTTGCGCAGCGAGCGTGAGAATACTGGTCGCATTCACGGCGGTGATAGGGTCCGAATGCTCCTGGCTTCGTGAACCAAATAATACCTGTAGCCCCGGCACGGCCTTCACAGGCCATAGGCAGGATTCCAAATCAGCCAGCGTGATTGGTTCGGCGCAGCCTTCCGCATGAAGCAGATCGCCAATGTCGCGGACGGAACGGTGGGGATGGAAGTAGAGTGGCAAGGAACCCAATTCCGAGTGGAACTCGACCAGAAGCACCCGCCGCCCTGCCGTCTTGCGTTCTTGTACCAGAGCTGCAGCCCCATTCAAGGCTGCGGTAGTGTTGCCAACCCCGCCTTTAGAGCCCATGAAGGCTATGATCTTGCCGCCTTTTCGAGAATGCGCGCGCGGGGGGGCGGCCGGCGCAGCTCTCCCGCCAGCCGACCGAAGCACCCTGAGAAGATCTACGTGAAACGCTTCGCGGATGAGATAATTTGCGGCGCCGGCGCGCACCGCGGCTTGGGCGAGGTCTTCGCCGGCGGAGCCGCAGAGGACCACCACCGGCACCCCTTGGGCCTTTTCCTGCAATTCGACGAACGGAGCCAGGAGATCGTCTGCGCATCCCCCGACCGACGGCAGGTTCATCAATACTAAGTCCACGCCTCCGCCCCAGATGCGTGCAAGCGCGGTGGGTACGTCCGCGACGCGCCGCAGCCGAAAGCTCTTGGCCTGCTCGCCCAGCGCGGACCGAATGGAATCGATGCCGGCCGGATCCTCGTCGATCAGAAGAACGGTTGTTTCGTTGTCCATGCTTATCTCAATCGCGTGAATCTCGAATGACGCTGGTATCTCAAAGTCATGTTGCTGCTTCGACTCAGGAAGGGGAGGATGCCGCCGCCTCCGAAGGTCTGCGAAACCGCGCAAAAGACACCAGGGAGTTCAAGGCGCCTTTGCGCGGCTCCGGCGTCCCGGTCAGTTTCCGCGCCAAGCCAGCGATGGACTTTCGAATGTTGCTTTGCACGCCGGGCAATCGCTTTTGAACGCAGGCCTGGTGCAGTTCGGAGGGGTCGCTTGGCACCGTGGCGTAAATCGGAACGCCAAACATGTTCTTGAGGGCGTCGCCCGACACCACATATTTTTCCGCTATATGGTTGACCACCAGCCGTATGCGATCCGCGTCGATAGCGGCCTCGCGCAGGGTATCGACGGCCCGCTTGGCGCTGTACAAAGCCGGAATGGTGGCGGCCGTCACGACAAACACATCGTCTTCCCTTCCCAGCAGGTCAACCGATTTATAGTTGAGGCGTCCCAGGTCGATGACGGTCCAGGCGTAGAGCGGCCGTGTGAAGGCCAGGACTTCGCGCAGACGGCTGTTCTCGATTTCCCCTCCGCCGACGTTGGGGGACGAAATCACATGCAAACCATCTGGCGTCTGGGCGACGATGGATTCCCAAACGGCAGCGTCCAGGCGTTGCAGGTTGCTGGTGGCATCCTGCAAGGAATACGGGCAATCGACGCCGGTGAGAAACGAGACCAGTCCGCCGCTCGAATCCAGGTCCGCGATAAGGACTTTTTCGCCTGTCTGCTGTCGCAGTTCAGCGGCCAGTGTACATGCGATGGTGGTAGTGCCACTGCCCCCCTTGGCGCCAAGGACGCTGATGACGCGGCTGGGAGTGGACGACGTTAGCGCCACGCTGCCATGCGATTTGTGCCGAACCACGGCGCGACGCACTGCCCGGGCCAGCGATTCGGCATCGCAAGTGCTTTTGACTAAATAATCCTCGGCTCCTTCCTGGATCATCTGTAGGGCCAGCGATTCGCTGTCGGCCGAGCTGAGAATCACGATCGGCGTCTTGACCGCGCGACTCCTGGCTTGGAGGAAGGTTTCAGTGCCGCTGCAGTCAGGGAGTCCGAGATCCAGAAGGATGACGTCAACGCCACCCCGATCGAGACGGCTAAGTCCATCGGCGAGGGAATCGGTCCAGTTCAGAACGAAGCCAGTGTCCCCCGGCACATTGGTGAGCCAGTGCTGCACGAGCTGCGCAAATTGCGGGCTGTCCTCTATCAGCAGGACGGTGAGCGTGTTGTCTTCCACTGCGTCTCCTCGTTAGTAACGCGGCTAATATCGGGTTTGGCCAGATCGCGGACGGCTGGGCCTAGGGCCGTCGGTCCGAGCTGGTCTTTCGCGGCAGCCATATTTGAGGCTTGGAACGCGATCCATAGGAGCCTCGCCGGCAATCCATTCTTCATGCGTACCCTGCTCTTTCCGGCGATCCACTTTATCGACAACCCGTGCATGTACTCTTGCCTCTTCGGCGGACGCGGCGCGAGTATGAGGCCATGCCGCCGCTTAGGAAGCTCCCGCCACCTGCGGCTCGGCTGACGAAGACTCTCGAGCCGCACTGCCGCCTGCAACCTGCTGAAGGTTCCGAAGATCGGTCTGAATCCACTCGGCCGCGCAGGGCAAGTCCGCGTAAAATCTGCTGCCCTTGCCGGGCTGGCTGACCACGCCCACTTTGCCCCCCTGGGCTTCGACCAGCCGTTTGGTGAGAGCCAGACCCAAGCCCGTGCCCTGCACTTCGCCCGAAAGCCCGCCACCGAGCTGATTGAAATCCTGAAACAGACGGCCTATATCCTGGGCCGCGATTCCCACGCCGGTGTCCTCTACCTCCAGGCGGAAGGTGGAACCCTCCTCAAAGTGAGCGTGCACCGTCACGTGGCCGCCGACGGGAGTGAACTTGAGAGCGTTTGAAACGTAATTGAGCAGCACTTGCTTTAATTTCCGGGGATCGAGGAAGACTTCAATCGCCGACATCTGCACGTCCGTGGTCAGGGTTATATTCCGCTCGGCCGCCTGCGGCCTGAATCCCGCGATGGTCTCTCGAATCAGGTCCGGCAGGCACAGCCGCTCGGGATGGAAAGCCATGGTGCCGGATTCGACGCGGGCAAGATCCAGCACATCGTTGATCAGGCTGAGCAAGTGCTTGCCGTTGGTCAGAATGTCGCGCGTGAAATCCAGTTGTTGAGGGGCAAGGGGCCCGACTTTGCCGTCAACCAACAGCTCCGCGAAGCCGATGACGGCGGTGAGCGGAGTGCGTAATTCGTGCGACATGTTGGCTAGGAAGATGCTCTTCATGCGGCTGGCGGCTTGCGCCCGTCGATATTGCTCCTCGAGTTGGATGTTCTGCTGGCGCAAGGCTTCGTCCGCCGCGATTTTCTGGCGGCGCAGTTCCCCTTCTTCGAGAGCGCGCGCGACGGCCGGTCCCAGTCTCAAAATACGATCCTTTAGCGGAGAATCGGGGGCGCCCAGCTTCGTCGGCTCGGCCGCCTCTTCTTCCGCGAAGCTTCCGGTGAGGACTATAAAAGGGATCACTAAACCGGACTGGTGCAGAATCTCCAGCGCGCGCAGGTTGTCGAAACCGGCGAGCGAGTAGTCGACCAGCACGATATCCGGCATTTCCCGGAGGCCTTCGCTATACTCCGCTTCGGTTTCCACCCGCTTGCAGCGGGCGTCAAATCCGAATCGAGCGAGCTCGTGTTTTATCACTTCAAAGTTGGCGATGTTGTCCTCGAGAATCAGAACAAAGAGGTGAGTCGGCATGCTAAGCAGTCCCTAAAGTGCCTTATCGGCGGGCGCAGCGCAATTCTAAATTTAAAGCTTTTCCGAAAAGCCAACCAACTGGCGCTTCTTTCATACTTTTCAATCCTGAAACGATATGTTTCCGCATGAGTGGCGATCCGGTTCTCATTGTTGACGACAACCCAGTCAGTCTAAAACTGGTGAGGGCGGTGCTCGCCCCAGAGGGCTATGACATTCGCACGGCGGGCAACGTTCAGGAAGCAGTGAAAGTTCTGACCAAATTCCGGCCGCGACTGATCCTTATGGATGTGCAACTGCCGGGCGCCGACGGTTTTGAACTGGCGCGGCGCCTGAAATCGGATCCGGAGACGCGCGACATCATCGTGGTTGCCTGTACCGCTTATGCGATGCCGGGCGACGAGGAAAAGGCACAAGCTTCGGGCTGCAGCGGGTATATCACCAAACCGGTGGATACCCGGACACTTCCGGCGACCGTCAAATTGCACCTGGGGGCGCGCCAAGCAACACAACCGGCGTTCGAGCCCGGCGATTACCACGACCTGCTGGCGGAGATACGCTCCAACTTCCTGGTGGAAGGCGAGGAGGAGAGTGGCCGCTTGCTGGGGTTGCTCGAAAGCGGGCTGGATGTTGACCGGGCCCAACGGACCGTGCATCACTGGACCGGGATCGCCGGCATTCTGGGTTTCGCCGAGATTGCGCGTAAAGCACGGGGGATAGAAGACTATCTGGCGGACCCGGGGGAGGGGCGCAGCAGTAACCGGGAGGCCCACGCGATGCTCGCCGGAGGAGAATGTGCCAGCCGGCTGCGCGCGGAGTTAGCGGGCATGCGGCAACTGTTTTCGCACGCGGTACGCGGCCGGCGGGAGACTCCGGACCTGCCGCCGGTGGTGCGCGACCTGCTAGAGAACAAGAGGTTCGCGGTGATTGGCTTTGAAGCGGCGGAAGCCGCGCGGATCACGCGGGCGCTGCAGCATGCGCGAGCGCGCTGCCGGACGTTCCAGGACTTACCCGACAACGATACTTTGCAGGCCTTCGACGCCGGGGTAGTAAATGTCTGTCAGGGCGAGGGAATTTTTTCCTGGGTTAACAGCGAGGTCGCCTCAGAGAGCGCTAAGCCTATCCTTTTTGTTGGGTCGGCCGAAACCTTGCTGCGGCGCGAGGCCGGGATACCCGAACCCAACTGGGATTTTTTGCTGGGGCCATGGGATGCCGACGAGCTGATCTTCAGAGCCTTCAGGCTATTCACATCCCAGGCCAGCCGCCTATGGGATACCAAGCCAGGAAAGGGTCGCGGATCGCGGTGCGAGGGCAAGCGCTGGACTGGCAAGAATTGACGGTTTCTTATGTTCTCCACGATTGACAAGAGCAAGAATGCGCAGCAGACTTCCTGGGAGCAGCGCCTGCTCAAGGCTTCCGGGCGGCCGAAGAGTGCTCCGACACCCGAATACCAGGAGTTGAAGTTCACGCTCCACCGCAAATTGGTGGACAAGATCAACCTGGATGCGCTGGCGACTATCGACAACCAGAAGATGCGCAGCGAGGTCCGCCAGGCGCTGCTGGGCTTGATCGACGGCGAGCCCACGCTGCTCAGCTCCACCGAAAAGCAGCATATCTGCGATGAAGTGCTGGATGAAGTGTTCGGGCTGGGGCCCCTCGAGCCGCTGCTCGAAGACCCCACCATTTCGGACATTCTGGTGAATACCTTCAAGCATGTGTATGTGGAGCGTCGCGGCTTACTGGAGCTGACCAATGTCGCCTTCCGCAACGATCAGCACCTGCTGCGCATCATCGACAAGATCGTCAGCCAAGTGGGACGCCGCATTGACGAATCGACGCCCATGGTGGACGCACGCCTGAGCGACGGCTCGCGCGTGAACGCCATCATTCCGCCGCTGGCGGTGGACGGCCCGATCCTTTCGATCCGCAGATTTTCGACCGACAAGCTGATGCCGGTCGACCTGGTGGAACGCAAGGCGATGACGCAGGGCATGGTCGAAATGCTGGAAGCGGCTGTGAAGTCGAAATTGAACATCATTATTTCGGGAGGCACCGGTTCCGGTAAGACTACCCTGCTGAATGCGCTTTCAGTCTTCATCAACGCTAAGGAAC
>JBDTTL010000216.1:0-8582 GCA_039930665.1 Acidobacteriota bacterium | reverse complement strand
CCGTGATCTGGTGCTCTCCACCATTCGCGCTGGCCTGCTGGAATATCAAACCGTCCGCAACTGGGAGCGCAACCCCGACATTTATCAGAGCGGCATCACAGGCAGCGCATTCACTATCATGAGCCGGACCTTCGCGCCACCCGAGGCACGGCTGCGTCTGCTGATCGAGCGCGAGCGAAGGATGCCGCAGGTGCTGGCCGCAGCCCGCACGAACCTGAAGAATCCGCCCAAGATTTATACCGAGATTGCGATTCAACAGGCTCCCGGCATCATCAGCTTCTTTCAGAAGGATGGTCCGCTGGCCTTCAAGAGCGTGACCGACCCGAAACTTCTGGCGGAGTTTCATGCGGCGAATGACGCTGTCATCAAGGCGCTCGGCGATTACCAGACCTACCTTAAGGCTGACATGCTGCCGCGGTCGAATGGCGACTTCCGCCTGGGAGCCGAGACCTATGCTAAAAAGCTTCTGTACGAAGAAATGGTGGATATTCCGCTCGATCGCTTGCTTGAAATCGGTTACGCCGATCTGCGCCGCAACCAGCAAAGCTACCGGGATACCGCACTCCTGATCGACAAAAACAAGAGACCACAGGAGATTCTTGCTGCGGAGCAGAAGGATTACCCGCCGCCAGACCAGTTGCTGAAAACGTTTCGAGATACGCTTGGCGGATTGCGCGACTTTATCATCAGCCGCAAGCTGGTGACGCTCCCCTCGCCGGTGCCGCCCATTCTCGAAGAGACCCCGCCGTTCATGCGCGCGACGACCTTCGCGTCCATGGACACTCCGGGGCCTTTTGAAACAGTAGCCAAAGAAGCTTTCTTCAACGTGACGCTTCCGGAAAAAGACTGGACTCCGGAACACACCGCCAGTTTCATGGGCCAATTCACCTACGCCACGATTCTTTCGGTGGCGGTTCATGAAGCCTACCCCGGCCACTACCTGCAGTTTTTGTGGATGCCGCGAATTCAATCGCGCGTGCGCAAACTCTTGGGCGCGAGTTCCAACGCCGAGGGATGGGCCCACTATTGTGAACAAATGATGCTCGACGAAGGTTATACGAAAGATCCCAGGAAACGCTTGGGACAACTGCAGGAGGCGCTCTTGCGCGATGCCCGCTACATCGTGGGAATCGAAATGCATACCGGGAAGCGCACTTTCGACCAGGCCGTCGATTTCTTCGAGAAAGAGGGTTACCAGACTCACGAAGTCGGGGTGACCGAGACCAAGCGCGGCACCGCCGATCCGACCTACCTTTATTACACGCTGGGCAAGCTGCAAATTCTAAAGCTGCGCGAGGATTACAAGAAGATGCGCGGCAGCCAGTTCTCGCTGGAAGAATTCCACGACCGCTTTCTCGCGCAAGGGTTTCCGCCTATCAAGATTGTCAGGAAGGCGATGCTCGGCAACGATTCGCCGACGCTCTAGGGAGCGCGGGTTCAAACCACTACTTGAATCGGCACCGGTGGTAGTTTGCGGCGGCCGATGTTCAGCTTGATGTGATGCAGTCCCGGGCCGATGTCTTCGGGCAGGCGAAAGTTCACCTGATAGCGCTGCGGGCGCGGGTCGATGCAGATTTTCTCGACATCCTCTACTGCGTGTCCGCCCATCCAGACTTCGATGTCGAAGGGACGCGCAATCGCTTCGAGCGTTAGCGCCACCAAGCGATTTTCGACCCGCTGCGGGGCGGCCACGATGCGCGGGATGGAAGGGCCAGGGGGGATTACGCGCAGCGTCGCAGGTTCGGATAGCGGGCGATCCAGCCAGAAGAGTTGAACCGGCAGCAAGCCGGTGGCCTCCAGTTCCGGCAGATCGACGCGAATCCGCTGCCACCCGCCGCGATCCAGTGCGTGGATGGAGTTGATGGTCCCGAATGAGTTGCCGATGGTGGCGCGCAAATGATTCAGGCCGGCGTCAGCCGGCAGGTTCTCCGTACGGATAGAGATGACGGCGAAGCGGCCGCGGCAAGGCGCAACTGGCTCAAAGCTGTAGGCGTTGGTGATCTTGTAAATCTTTACCGGAAGCGCGTCGCCGAGAGCAGCGATCTTTTCTTCGAGGCCGGCGGACCAGCCGGCAGACTGCTTGCGCCACGTGGTCCACATGGATTGCGTGGAAACGCCATCCAGCGCGAGCACCTGAAAATCGTGTGATTGGGCGAACTCCAGCAGCTCATGCGACGATAAGCGCGTGCTGGACCATTGGTCAGAGGAGGCCTGCGGGCCGGACGAACCGTTGAACTGCAAGCGCGCCAGACCGCCGGGACGCAACACACGATGGATCTCGCGCAGAAAGGCAATCACTAGTTCCCGGCTCGGAATGTAGGGGAACAGTGCGAACGAATAGACGAAGTCGAAGGAGTGGTCGGCGAAATCCTCCAGGCTGGTTCCATGGATCTCGCGCGGATGGGCGTGGGGAAGGTCCTGAAGATTTTCGCGTGCTTGACGGATGGCATCGCTCGCGACATCCACGCCGTGGATTTCCAGAAAGTGGCGGCTCATCGGCCGCATTAAGCGTCCGGTGCCGCAACCGATTTCAAGGGCCCGCCAGTTGCCTCGTTCCTCCGCTTTCAGGCGGCCCAGCTCCGCTTCGAGTTCGTTGACTACGCCGGTGGCTGCGGCCAGAAATTCAGCGTCGCTCTGGCTGCGACGCCCATAGGCGACGTAGTAGCTGGTATCGACTGTCAGCTCCGGGAAGTCGGAATCGGTCACGGCGGCTACTTGCGGCTGGAGTAACGGTCGAGCTCCCGCAGCAGCGGAGCAGCCGACTTGGGCGCGGCCACCGAACCGCTGACGATTTCACGGTTCTTCAGCGGCTTGCCATACAGCTCCTCGTTCCAGTCGTCGTCTTCGCGTAAGGTCGCACCGTTCAAGGCGACGCCGGCGAACAAGCCGCGCGCGCGCGACCAGGAGAGGATTTCAGCAGTCATGCGGGCGTCGGTTTCGGCTTGGGCGACCCGGCCCACGGGCCCGGCGGCAACAGTTGCGTCAGCTCCCAGCGTGAACTTATCACCCAACAACCGCCCCATGCCTCTATCGTTCATCACTAGTAAGATTACGTCCATCTCGGAGCCCCCAATCTGGAAACCGACACTGCCGCCTTCGATGCGGACCCCGCCGGGAGCCGACCAGCCTACGCCGCTCTTCTGCCGGCAGGAAACGAAACCTTTACCGTACTTACCGCCGATGATGAAAGCTCCCTTCTTTAAATCGGGAATGATCACGATACATTCCGCCTTATCGAGGAGCTGCTGCGGAATAGCTTTGTCGGGGGTACCCATCACTTCCTTGAAGACCTCGGCGGCGGTATGGAGACGCTTGGCCGCATCGGACGCAGCGAAAACCGTCGACGGCAGCAGAGTAGCAATCAGCGCAGCGAGCATTCTCAATTTCATGTAACAGCCTCCGGGTGATTCATGGATACTTTCATAATGATGCCAGATCTTGCGCTTACGTTCCAAGTATTCTTCTCAGGTCTCTCTTTCCATGATGCTGGACACCTCGGCGCTGCGCACGCCGTAGACCCGGCGGATCATGCGGCAGATTTCAGCGGCCACGCGCTCCGGCCGCTCTTTGTCTTTTTGCGATTCAGGCAGGTCCAGCTCTACCTTCAGATAAACATGCGTCCGCGCCATTTCCCGATGATACGATAGAGGTGTTTACGCGGTGAATATTCCCTGCAAATTATGCGAAAAACGGAGAGCGCGGAGGCAATGTCCGGGCGTCGATGGTGAGATCTGCCCGCAGTGCTGCGGCTCCCAGCGCGAGATCACGATTGATTGCCCGGCCTCCTGCGAATATCTCAAGGAAGCCCGCTTTCATGAGCAGCCGCCGGCGATCGCCGAAGATCAGTTGCCGAACAAAGATGTCCGCTTAAGCGAAAAGTTTCTGCGCGATGCCGAGCCTCTGGTGTTCACGCTGGCGGTGGCGCTGAAGCGCGCGATGGAAAGCGGCGGAGCAGTGGATTTCGATGCGCGGGAAGCGCTGGATGCGGAGATTCAGACGTACCGGACCCGGCAAAGCGGCTTGATTTACGACACTCGTGCGCCGAATCCATACGCCGCGGCGATTCAGCAAAAACTACGCGAAGCAGTGGAAGCATTTCGCAAAGAAGAGGCCGAACAGCGGGGAATGCACATAATACGCGACGCCGATGTGCTGGGCGTCCTGGTTTTTTTGCAGCGGCTGGAGATGCGCTACAACAACGGGCGTCGGCGCGGACGGGCGTTTCGAGACTTTCTAGCCGGCTATTTGCCGGAGGCTGCGGCGCCAACGGTGCTGGTTTGATGCACACAGGTTTGAACCGCTCGGGCTACGTTGTTTTTGGGCATGGTTCCAGCGTCGAATCGGCCAACGATGCGGTGCGTGCGATGGCGGCGGAATTGCGGCGCCGGTGCGGTGATGCGGAGGTGGAGACGGCGTTCCTCGAATCGGGCCGGCCAGATTTGCGCGGCGCGATCGATCTGCTTGCCGGGAAGGGTGTCGGGCGCATGATCGTCATCCCTTACTTCTTGACGCTCGGCCTGCACCTGCAGCGCGATTTGCCGCGCCTGGTGGAAGAGATTCGCGCCTCGCATCCGGGGCTCCAAATCCAAGTGACGCCCCCGCTCGACGGGCATCCGGCGCTGATCGACGCCTTGCTGGGACGCGCGCGCGAAGCTACGGAAGGGAAACCGGGTGCAAGCGAAACTGATTGAATGGGTGGAGATTGCGCCGGGCGTGCGGCACTTCGTTTTTGAAGCGCCGCAACTCGAACGCCTGGAATTCGTACCCGGGCAGTTCGTATCGCTTACCGATTCGGTTGGGTACAAAGCTATCACTCGTGCGTATTCGATCGCCTCGGCGCCGGACGATGGCAATCGGTTTGAACTGTGCTTGAACCGTGTTGACGACGGTGCCTTCTCGCCGCACCTGTTCGATCTTGCGGTGGGAGATGTGGTGAATATGCAGCCGCCGCTCGGCACGTTTACGCTGCGCCAGCCGCTGCGAGATTCTCTGCTTGTGGCGACAGGAACAGGCATCGCACCTTTTCGGTCGATGCTAAAGGCAGCGCTTAAGCCGGATTCGCCGGCCTTCACTTTGCTCTTCGGCGTGCGCTACGAATCTCACCTGATGTATCGCCAGGAATTCTCAGAGATGGCCCGGCGATTTTCACAATTCCAGTTTTCGCCAACCTTGACGCAGCCGGATTCAGGCTGGACGGGGCGTGCGGGCCGCGTGCAGGCGCACCTTGCGGAAGCCATCCACACACGAAGAGACATCGATATCTATCTTTGCGGCTTGCGGCCCATGGTGGACGATGTTCGGCAGATTCTGAAGAGCATGGGATTCGATCGCAAACAGATCCGTTACGAGAAGTACGATTAATGGGACGCACATTCGCACTGGCGCTGTCTGTGGCACTTATTTTCGCGGCGGTCGCCGGGATCATGCTGAAGGTGATGCCTGCGCCGCTCAAGGACAGCGACTATCTGATCATTGGCTCGGTGTCGACGATGGTAGCGCTGCTGATGCTGTTCGTGCTGCTGAACGCGACCTCCGGGAAGGCCTCGAACGTATTTTTCAAGCGGCGCAAGAAGGGGTCCTAGTTCGTCGCAACGCGCGGATCAGCGTGCCTTACGCAACTCCACTTGCTTATAAACCGCGCGGGCATCGCTGAAAGTCGGGAACGCCATACCGGGCAACTTCGCGGACGCCGTACCGGTAGCCACACCCCAGCGCAACGCTTCGGAAAATGATTTTTTCTTTTCCATGCTCCATGCGAAGGCCGCACCTAGCGCGTCACCCGCGCCAATCGGCGACAGGGCTTCGATGCGCGGCGGCAGCGCTTCGAACACTCCCTCTGGCGAAGAACCGATGGCTCCGCGGGCTCCCAACGAGAGGATGACGTTTTCCGGGCCCATGCCCTGCATGACATCCACTGCTTCCAGGCATTGCCCGCGTGTGATGAGCGCGCGGCTGAGCAGTCGTTCGGCCTCGTGCTGATTCTGCATGATGACCGTGGGCTTGGCTTCAAGCGCATGCTGCATCGCGGCGCCATCGGTGTCGAGCAGTATCTTCACGCCGTGGCTTTTAGCCATTTCTATGATTTCGCAATAGAAGTGGGGCGGCACACCGGGCTGAATGCTGCCGCATATCAGGAGCCATTGCGTTTTAGGAAGGCGCGCCTCCACCTTTTTCTTGATCTCTTCGAGCTCGCTGGCCTCTAGCGCAAGGCCCCGCTCGTTCAGTTTCACCGTGAGTCCAAATTTGTCCGAAATCGTCAGATTCGTCCGGCTCTCGGCCTTCACATGCACCGCGTCATAAGGGAAGCCCAAACCGGTTAACAGTTTTTCGATGCGCTCGCCGGCTCGCCCCCCAACGGTGAGCACGGCGGCTGTCTTGCCGCCAAAAGAGTGGATCACCTGCGAGGAATTTATTCCGCGTCCCCCGGCAGCTTCGCCGCGATCGAGAATGTAACCGCGGTCCTCAAATACAAGTCGATCCGCCGTAATAATGCGATCCAATGCGGGGTTGATGGTTAAAGTGAGGATCAAGTTAACATAGTAACCTGACCGGGCAAGTTCAATCCCCTCCGCAATTTCGCGCGCTGGCGGCGCTGGCCTGCGTGTGTTTTTTCTGGGGGACGACGTATCTGGGGATCCGCGTCGCGTTGGAGTCCTTTTCGCCGCCGATGCTGATGTGCCTGCGCTATTGCTTTTCCGGGAGCGCCCTGCTGATTGGCGCGAAGCTGACCGGCGCGCATCTCCCCACCGGCCGCGAAGCGTGGCGTACCGCGTTCTACGGGCTGCTGACGATTGCAATCGGCACGGGAGCTTTGGCGTACAGCGAACAATGGATTCCCAGCGGGATGGCGTCGTTGTTCGCGAGCCTTCAACCTTTTTGGCTGGTGGGAGTGGAAGCGCTGTCGCCCGAAGGCGAGCGACTGCACTGGCCCTCGATCGGCGGAATGCTGGTAGGCATGGCGGGAGTGGCGCTGCTGATGACGCCGGGATCGAACGGCGTGAGCACGCAAGCCATGCTGGGTGGTTTTTTCCTGATGCAGTTCGGCGGATTGATGTGGTCGATCGGCTCCATCGAACAACGGCGCATGGGTGGCCGCACGCATCCCTTCGTGAGCGGAGGGGTACAGCAACTCGCAACCGGAATTGCGTTCGCATTGCCTGCCTTCTTAGACGGCCGGCACGAGGCGTGGGACACGAAGGGGCTGCTCGCGATCTTGTATCTGGCGGTATTCGGCGGCATCGTCGGCTACAGCGCGTTCATTTATTCGATGCATCATCTGCCGGTGGCGCTGGTATCGATTTATACGTACATCAATCCGATGGTTGCGGTGGCGCTCGGCTGGTGGTTCTATCGCGAACCCTTCGGCTGGCGCGAAACGGCGGCAATGGCCGTGATCTTCACGGGAGTCTCTATTGTGAAGCTGACCACCAGGCGGAGCCTGCGGCCGCAAGAACAATCAGTCCCGATCGAGTAGCTTCGCGCCGAGCGAGCCGCCGAAGGTTGGCAGCAACGTCAGGAATACGAACGACTCCAGTAGAACTTTGGTGATGCCTGCGGCGGTCTGGATTTCTTTCAGCGCTTCTATGACCTCAGGCCGTGTGCTTCCTGCTTGCAGGCGGACTGCGTTAGCCAGTTCCGGATTAGTAAGCATGGCGGCGAACGCGGTGAACAAAAGTGTGGTGATGAGGAAGCCGAAGATGCCGGATATCCAGCCGAGATGAGCGCCGCTCGCCATGGATAGGCGCTGTCCGGTCTTGCGTTTGTAGAGGTGAACCGCAAAGGCTCCCGAAGCAATCGGGGCCAGGATCGCGATCACCTGCAACCCGGGCAACTGGCCCAGCAGCACGAACAGGCACAATCCCAATGCTCCGGCCATCAGGCCCACGCGCAGGGCGAGGAGGTTATGAAAGCTGATGCGGGCCGGCGGGGGCGGGGGTGCGACCTCGATAGGCGGCGGGAGAGGCTCTTCCACTTCCTCGATGAACACGGGTTCATCGCGCTGCGGCTTGCCGCACTTGTGGCAGAATCGCGCGTCGGGGGGGAGCTTCGCGCCGCAGGTACAAACGTCAGGCACGCCTCCAGTGTGCCACGTTATGCTGAGACTTGCGATGCCCCCCACCATTGCCACCCCTGTCACCATCGACGACATTCGAGCCGCCGCCGAGCGCATCAAGCCGATCGCGCGGCGCACGCCGGTGCTGAATTCGCACACCTTCGACCGCGAAGCCGGCGCGGAAGTTTTCTTCAAATGCGAGAACATGCAGAAAGGCGGCGCGTTCAAGATTCGCGGCGCCGCGAATTTTATCTACTCCATTCCCACAGCCGATCGCGCTCGCGGCGTGGTGGCGTTCTCCTCCGGCAATCACGCGCAGGCGGTGGCGATCGCGGCGCAGTCGCTGGGAATCCCGGCGACGATTGCGATGGCCTCGGATGCGCCACGGGCCAAAGCGGAGGCGACGCGGGCGCGCGGAGCACGCATCGTCACTTACGACCGGTTTCGCGAGGATCGCGTGGCGGTTGGAAAAAAGCTGGCGGAGGAGACTGGCGCGCGGGGCTGCGGTCGCTCCATCCCTCCGCTGATG
>JBDTTL010000215.1:0-8595 GCA_039930665.1 Acidobacteriota bacterium | reverse complement strand
TATCCTGACGATATCGCGAAGGTCACTCCGGAGCATGAGGCGACCTGCCGCGAACTGCTCGGGAAAGTGGACGGGGGGCGCAACCGCGGCCCGTATACGCCGTTTTCGGCGGAGGGAGCGTTGGTCATGCCCTATATTTTGGGCGGCGCGTCGTGGAGTGGAGGAGCGTTCGATCCGAACCTGGGTTACTACATCATCAATACGACCGATTCCGGTGAAATGGGCATAATCCGGCCTCAGGACTCGGACCCAAACGGCCCACCTGAGTCCCCTAGATTATTCGGATGGCCCCCGGGTATGTCGCCTTTTACAAGTGGTTCACTTTCCGTGAACGGTTGGCCTTGTTGGCAGCCGCCCTGGGGAAGGTTGACCGCCATCAATGTGAACACGGGTGACATCGCATGGCAGATACCCTTTGGCACGATGGAGGGAGTACCTGCTGGGATGAAAACCGGTGCTTCGAGTCATGGCGGCGGCCCGATGACGACAGCCGGCGGACTCACCTTCATTGGAGCCGCTCGGGACAGCCTCCTCCGCGCCTTTGACAGCAAGACTGGTCAGGAGTTGTGGAATGTGAAGACCCAAGAGGTCGCTCACGCCAATCCGATATCGTACATGGGCAAAGACGGAAAACAATATATTGCCATCGCCGCCGGCTCTACCTTCCTGACCTACAAGCTGCCCTGATTGTGGAAGGTCAAAGGTCAAGTTACGTAGCCGTTATCGTCGCAGCGAATCGTTCCGGATGGCGATCGCGCCACCCTTCATTACGAAGCGCAGGCGCTCCAACTCTGGAAAGTCGGCGAAGGATTTTCCACGATTGGAGCGAACCTGGCAACTCAGCCGCGATCCTTGTTAAAAATGGCTGAGACGTCAGCCAGGGGCTACTCAGGTTGAATGCCGGCTGGTGTAATCTGCCTACGAGCCTCTCTGACGAAGCGGCTGAGTGAGCCGTAGCGCAGGCCTCGTGTTGTATTCTCGCAAATAGTTCTGGTGGATCTGGTCCTTCGGATAGTGTTCGCCAGGGGGATACGGATATCTGCTCATTCCGTGGAAGGGCAGCGGATTAATCGTCTGCGAGAATGCCGTGTTAGCATCGGCGTCTTTGGCCCACCCGTCGACCAAGAGTAGGAAGTCCCGTTTCCAGCCGGAGGGCAGCGGAGGCAATCCTCTAACGCTGAACCGTAGCCGGACCTCATCGCCCGCTCCCATGATTACCATGACATCATCAGGCTCCTGCAACAGACTCTGGACAGCACCGTAACGGGTATAGTTCCCCGCAGTCGGGTTCCACATCGATGTGCCGCTCACCGTCTGATAGTCGAACTGTTCCGGCTGCTTGCGCAGTGGGTGGATTGTGGCCTTGGAGAATCCACGAAAGTGGAGATCGGCCGAAAGCATTGCGGCGGTCGTCAGGCGGGCCGTGGGTGGCGCGTCGTTTTCGAGCAGGTAAATCTCGTCCCAGTAAACGCAGAGATTGGTTACGATTCGCACTTCGCGCGCAGCCGAAAGAAACTTGGCGGTCAGATTCACGGCCATGGATTTAGGCTTACCGGACGGAATCCCCATGTCTTCCACCACTGTCTTCCAGTTGCCGGCCGCGTCCTTCACCTGCAGATAGGGGAAAATCAGATTCCTGTGCTCCTGCTCGGCGGAGACGAAGGTGCTGCCGTCGGCCCAATCCACCCATCCATTCAGAACCAATACGGCATGATTAGATGGCGCGGCAGCGCCGAAATCGAGATCCAAATGATGGAGGTCCGCCACACCTGCTGCGTTTCGCCGGAACGAATCGGGATACTTGGAATCACTCCGTTGGAGGGTGCGCAGTACGTCGGCCCCGTTGCTATCGCGGGCCTGGACGGGATATACCCGCCGCTCCCCTCCGAACAGTCTGAACTCCGGGAAAGGCGGCGATTTGAACTTCTCGTTGGTGACGATCTCGGTTGCCGCCGGATGATCCAGCACCTGCAACTTGATCTGATCCAGATACGATACCTCGTGCAACTCCTCAGTGAGACGAATCTCGTATGCTTCGTCGCGTTCCTTCAGAGACTCGCCGGGTATGGACACATATTCGTCGTGGTCTACCGGGAAGAACTGCCCAGCTCCCAGAGGGGCCACGCCCAGCACATCCGTGATGAACACTAAGCGATCGCCGTTCCAGGTGAATATCATCGGGCACGAGCCGGACAGGCGCGGGGCTTCCTTTATCGCGACTAACTTGTTGATCGGCTGCTTCAATTCGTTCTGGATGAGACCATTCGGCCATGTGATCCTTACGGTCTCGACTTCATTCTGGGGGCCCAGCCGGAACACCAGCGGCACTCCCTGGTACGTCTGCTTCTCATAGGCCATGCCGGCCTTCACCTCGACCTTTGCGCCGATCGCCGATTTCAGGTTCTTCACGCCGGCCAGCGCGACTTCGATCCAGTTGCCATAATTGCTTGCCGCGTCGTGATCTAGAAAAAGCGTGCCGTCCTTATCGATCCGAGCGCGTTCCAAACGGCCATTGCCATCGAAATCCGCGAGCGTGTACGCGCCGGAATCGATCGTTGTGCTTTCTGCCGCCTCGAACTTGCCGGCGCGATTGAGCAGCAGGAGCCCCGGCTCAGAAGTGAGGTCTGTCCGCCCGTCGCGATTGGAATCGCGGGCCGCCAGGTAGGTGGCGCCGGCTGGGAGCCTGTCAATCGCAACGGCCTCGTAAGAACCGGCCAGCCGGTCGCGATAGAGAACGCCGGGCCGATCCTGGTAGGAAACAACCAGATCAAAACCCGGAGTATCTGGCTCCAGGTCGAAACGCGTCGCGCTCAGGGCGCGGCCGGCGACAAATGGAAAACGTTTTGTCTCATCACTGAACCCGATCTCCCCATTGTTCCGCATCAGCCTCGAGTCGTCACCGATCAGAAACAGGTCGAGATCGTAGTCGTGATCGTAGTCCATCCAGACCGCTTGTCGGAATGAACCAGTGGCCATCTCGGAGTGCCTGCGGAAAGTGCCGTTGACGTTGCGATACAGTACCGCACCCTGCCGCGTGATGATGCAAAGATCGGGCAGTCCGTCGTTATCGAAATCGCCCGGCGCAACCCATACTACATCGTCTAAAGCTTCGAGGCCAGAGTCCGCCACCAGGGCCTTGCCGTCCCGAAAGAGCGCTACCTTGCCGCCCGACCAAGCCAGCAGACTCGGACGGGTCCCGCCGTCGAGGGCAATCGCGGCCACCCCTGGCGTGCCTAGATCGAGACTGGCAATGCGTTCGCTGCGATACACCGGCGGCATCAATGGCGGCATGGGAGGCGCGTCAAGGGGGTCGTAGATCTCAGCATAGAAGCTCCACTCCGTATCCTCAGGAACAGCAGCGCCCTCCTGCTGCTTCTTGAGGTCCTGAAAGATGTGAAGCTCCGCCGCAGAATCTTCCGGCCGTTTCAATTGGCGGTACAGCCCGTAGAGCTGGTAGTGCGGCGCGGCCAGTTGCGGATTCAAGTTACGCGCAAGCTCAAACTCCCTGACGGCTGCCGTCAGATCTTGGTGATACTTCAAAATCGAACCGATCTGGTAATGAATGATCGGTTCGTCGGGAACTAAGCGCGCCATCCCTTCGAACTGGGATAGCGCGCCGTCTAAGTCGCCCTGCTTCTTGAGTGCGATTCCTAAATTGAACCAGGTGTGGGGTATCGCGGGGGCGAGCTTCTGCGCCTTTTGCAGTTCGGCCACTCCTGCTTTGGTATCATCCGCGCGCAGTAGTGCCAGTCCATAGTTGATCCGTTCACGAACTGAATTAGGAGCTAGTGCGAGAGCCTCGCGAAATTCAACTACTGCCTCCCGCTGCGTGGTCGGATTCTCGTAAAACGCTTTCCCTAGGTTGCGGTGATGCGAGAGTTGGCCCTGATCTGGCCGAGACGTTCGCTGAAGTAGAACCCACGTCAGTCCGCTCGCCGCAAAAATGAAAATCAGGAGCAGGATGCTGCGGGTTCGACTGCGGAGCATATACCTAGACTAATCCAGCCACGTGAATCAGACCATCGGCAACAACTTTGGCTTAATCCAGGTGTGATCGCACGTCTTGCCGTACTCGCTGCTCGTATTTACTGAAGGCTACTCGAATTGGAGGTTGATATAGGACAGGGCAAGGTGACCTGTCCTACATCCGTCCGGTTTAGAACCCGTAGCGAAGACTCATTTGGACCTGCCGCGCATCTCGGGCCTGAGTTACTGTGTTGAAGTTGCTGGCCGAGTAGTTCCAAACTGCCGTACTGCCGTGTAGCTGAGGGTCCAGATTGGTCATGTTCAATATATTGAAGAACTCGCTACGGAATTCGATGCGCTGCTTCTCGGTGATCGCAAACGTCTTATGTATTGAGAAGTCGAAATTGTGGAGGCTGGCGCCGCTGACAGCATCCCTGCCCAGATTCCCGTACGTGTAGATGTTCGCGCGAACGATTTTGGAGGCATCGAACCACGTCTCCACCGTATGTGGGCCGTTGTCTGGATTCCCAATGACGCTGGGCCGCTGGTAACTGCGCCCAACGTTTGCGCGATCCTCGCCGCTCCGGATATTGATAGGCGACGGAGTATTCAGACGCACAATTCCTTGCATGGCCCATCCGCCAAGGAACATATCGACTCCGCGGTTCCATCCGCTGCCGAAATGGCGGCCTTTACCGAAGGGTAAATCGTACACAAAGTCTGCCTGAAACAACTGACGGATATCGAGGCTGCATCGACCGTATTCGCCTCTCAGATGGTACTGGTCCTGCATTTGGTATTCGTTCAACGAGTCAACGGTGTCCATGCAGCGTGACCAAGTGTAACTTCCGTCTACCTGTAGGCCTTTGGTGTAGCGCTTGGTGGCCTTGACTTGGAGTGCATGATAATTGGAATTATAATCGTTTCTGCCGCCGTCCAGATCACCGAAAGTGGGCAACGGGCGCCGTGGGTTCACGGCGCCGGGGCCGGGCGGGTTCGCTGTATTTACCGGGTTATAACCGAGCTGCCGTATGTTCCCGGAACCAACGTAAGCGACGTCCAGAGTGAGGTCCGACATCAACTGGCGCTGGATCGTCAGATTCCACTGCTGCGAGTACGGCGTGCGATTCTCGGGATTTTGGGGCCACCCGCCGATGGAGCCAGAGAAAGAGGGTCCGGGATCGGTGATCGACAGATCCGGCAGCGTACCGGTGTTAGGGGAGAATACTTGTTGCACGTTATACGGCCAGAACTTGCGCCGATCCTGCAACTCCTGGAAAAATGTAGAGTTGTAGAAAATACCGTAGGCGCTGCGGATCACAGTCTTCTGATTGATCTGGTAAGCCAAACCAATACGCGGTGCAAAGTCCCAATAATTGTTCCGCTGTAAGCCTTTTCCGAAGCCGAATGTTTGCGGCGGATCATTGCGTGTGCCGGTTTCCGGGTTGATCTCAGGATTAACGCCGGCCCACATCAAGGAGCCGTAGTAACGCCCGGTTGCCCCGTCGCGCCGGATCCACAGATTGCCCAGCTTGTCGTTGGCGTCGTACGGAGTGGGTTGGGGTTCCCAACGCACACCTAGATTTACAGTCAGCTTGCTCGATACGCGCCAATCATCCTGCGCGAAAAAGTTAAGGATGTGCTGGCGCCCCTCAAGGAGCGTGTTGCCCAGGGCGCGCGTGACATTGGCGGGATAACCAAGCAACTGGGTCGCAAAGCCGATTCCGGACGTAGGATCGTTATAGTTGGACGTGAGCTTCCCGTCAAACACGATCGTGCCATTCTGCGGATTACCCGTGTCCTGAAAGAAGTGGCGGTTGCTATACATGGCGCCGAATTTGACGGTATGCCCACCCATCACCCGCGAATAGTTCACGATGTACTGAGAAACATGGTCATTGGTATTGGAAAAGCCGCCTTCTCCACCCGCTGTATTGACGGAGAAATCGCCATTATTGAAGACCGGGATGTTATCGCCGGCAATCTGATTCTGCAACATCGTGATATTCGCCTGCTTTAAGAAATCTGTGCGCGTGATTTTCCGATTCACAGTATAAACCGGGTTAGCGGGAGCATTGTATCCGAACTTGACCTCCAGCACGGATTTCGGGTTGAAAATGTGGTTCCAGGCACCGGCAAGATTGATGACGTCAAAGCGGCCAATCGCGTAAACAGTGGATATTGTCCCCGGCGTCTGCTCGCCTACTTTCTGATGGGTGAACCGGAAAAAAACCGTATTCTTCTCGTTGAAATAGTGGTCGCCGCGGATATTCCACATGTCGCGGTCGTTGGCTAAGCCTTCGCTGTTGATGTAATTATTGGTCAATCCTGGCCGGTTCGGCAGTGGCATCATGGTGTTGATCAAGAACGCCATTCCAGGATTGATGCGGTTGGTGGGGATGACTTTGCCTGCGAAGGGCATTCTGCTGATTTGTCCGGCGCTCGGTCCGCTGGTGATCAAAACCGACGTCAGCGGGTCGTAGATGGCCTTGGACTGCTGCGAGAAGTCGCCGGCGCGCTGTGCGGCGATGGGGCTAGTGCTGATGAGCGTCGATCCACGGCGGCGGCGGAAGCCTTCCCAATCGAAAAACCAGAAGCTCTTGTCGCGCCCGTTGTACCCCGGCAGCACCACCGGGCCGCCCACGGAAACGCCATACTGGTTCTGGCGGAACGGAACCTTGCCGCTGCCGTTCCGGTTAGCGAAGAATTCATTGGCATCCAGTTTGTCATTGCGGAAATACTCGTAAGCGGTGCCGTGCAAGCTGCTGGTCCCGGACTTGATTACGATGTTCACGTTGGACCCAGCCGAACGCCCGTATTCAGCGGACGTGTTGTTCAGGATGCGGAACTCCTGGATCGCATCCATGGGAGGTGAAGCGCCTGGCGAGTTCCCCATCAGGAAGTTGCTGTCCACGCCGTCGATAGTGTAGTTATTATCCTGAGCTCGTTGGCCGTTTACTGAGTAAGTATTGCTTCCGGATTGCGCACCGCGCCGCGCATTCTTGTTCATGTCACTAGTGCCTGGCAGCAGCAGAATCAAGCCCGTGAAATTGCGGCCATTGACGGGTAAGGCCTCGATCGTGGAAGTCGTGATTGTCCCGCCCACCGATGCATCCTGGGTCTGCAACAAGGCGGCATTCGCCGCAACGCTAACCGACTCGGTTACGACTCCGACAGTGAGCGCGAAATCAAGCTTTACGTTGGAAGCGACGTCCAGAACTACGTTCGAGACAACCTTGGCCTGGAAACCGGCCGAGGTGACCGTAACGTCATATCCACCGGGCTGCAATGGGTATACGCGGTAAGTCCCGGACTCATCCGTCTCCACTCTGCGTTCGATGCTCGTTGCGTTACTCTTGACTGTGACTGTCGCTCGGGGCACCACTGCTCCTTGCGCATCGGTTACAGTCCCAACCAGTGTTGCATTAGTCGTTTGCGCCCGAAGCGACGCGATATTGGAAACTGCTATGGCCCACAAAGCAATTGCGAGCGACGTGCGCAGTAGACGAGACATGGTGTTACCCCCTTACGAAAGAACTTTCCCACCCGCCTAATAGATCTTAATTAGGTGCCACCCAAACGTGAAGATAGTATGACAATTCGTCCTGGCTGTCAAGCGGTACCTTTCCGCGGTATCTTTCCGCTTTCGGCGTCGAAGCAGTGAGGTATCTGAAACGGCGCAGCTCTCAGTTCGCTAGGGCTTGCATGCGGCGTCGGGCGCGCGGAAGAGACACAACCCTGCATGGAAATCGTATCCGACGATTCCCACTTCCGACAGCCCAGACTGCCTTTTCTCTACACTCCACCGCCGGTTTCCCGGCTAACAATCAGGGTGAGAGTCCACAGCTGGGACTAGCAACACAAAAGGCTCCCCGGCAGAGGAGATTTTGCCCTATGATGTTTGTGGGTTGGTGAAGGGATATTGAACTTGTTAGCAAACGCACAAACGCGCGAGCGACGCATATGAGGTTCCGCTATCCGATTATCGTTATCGCCATGGCAGCAGCGTGGCTTTCACCGCGTCAGCTAGCGCCCCTCGCGGCACAGGGCGTTGCTACGCACGGAGCAACTCCCGAGCCCCGCCGGGCGGCCTCCGGAAGACCATTTCCTGTAAGTTTCGTGGACGTTGCCCGCGAAGCAGGACTCGGCATGCGCTTCACATCGGGCGGCGAAGCCTCGAAAAAATACATTACTGAAACCAACGGATCGGGTGTTGCGTTCACAGATTACAACAACGACGGCCGCGAAGATGTTTTTCTGATCAATGGCTCCCGCCTGGAAGGATTCGCAGGGAATACCGCGCCCACCAATCACTTGTACCGCAACGACGGCGCCGGAAAATTCACGGATGTCACGAAGGAGGCGGGGCTGGCCCATTCCGGTTGGGGCAATGGTGTCTGCGTAGGCGACGTCGACAACGACGGTCTCGAAGACATGTTCGTGACTTACTGGGGACCCAACGTGCTCTACCGCAACAACGGTCACGGCGGGTTCGAGGATGTCACCAAGGCGGGCGGCCTTGCGGTTCGTCCCAAGGAATGGAGCTCGGGCTGCACATTTCTCGACTATGACCGCGATGGCCATCTGGACCTCCTCGTCACCAGTTACATGACCTTTGATCTCGCCCAC